>NZ_CP016076.1:6457236-6789045 GCF_001941625.1 Actinoalloteichus fjordicus | reverse complement strand
GCTGGTGCATCGCCTGCTTGCCAAGGCCCCGGCTCCGACTCGCACGTACCTCGTCGCCGTGCCCGCGTCAGCCGAGGGCGACTCGCAGATCGGTCCAGGAGCCCGCCGCCCCATCGCGCTCGCTGAGCACGCTGATCGGCAGCGGCCAGTCGATGGCCAGTTGCGGGTCGTCGTAGCGCACGGCGAGATCCTCGGCCGGGTCGTGCTCGGCGTCGATCCGGTAGCAGACGTCGGCCTCGTCGGTCAGCGCCTGGAAGCCGTGGAGGAAGCCCGCCGGGACGAACAGGTGCGCGAAGTCCTGATCGTCGAGTCGGAACGCGACATGCCGTCCGAAGGTCGCCGAGTCGGGACGAGCGTCGACCAGCACGTCATGGACGGCGCCCCTGGCGCAGCGGACGAGCTTCGACTCGCCTCGGCCCGATCGGCCGTGCAGGCCGCGCAGCACGCCGCGCCGGGACCGCGACTGCGAGTCCTGCCGGAAGGTGCTCGCGTCGATGCCGTGCCGGGCGGCGACGGCGGTGTCGAAGGTCCGGGTGAACAGGCCGCGCCGGTCGTGTCGGGGCTCGGGCAGGAAAAGCAGGACGCCTCGCAGCTCGCTGGGGACTACACGCATCTCGTCATTGTCCAGGACCGGTGGTCACGATGAGTGCGCACTCCTGTCGTTACTGTGATGCCGGTGGCGTCGAGATCGTGCTCGACCTCGGCGATCAACCCGCCTGTGACGATTTCCCGCCTGCCGACGATCCCCGGGCCGATCCGTTGTTCCCGTTGCGGATGGGCATGTGCACCGCATGCGGGCTGGCGCAGCTCCTCGAGGACGACACGGCCGCCGAGGAACCGCGCGGCATCGAGTCCCATGCGCTGATCAGGCAGGCCGAGCAGGCCGTGGCCAGGGCCGCCGCCGCAGGCCTCCTGCCTGCCTGCGGGCGATTCGTCGAGTTCGGCAGCCCGCACGGCGGCTCCTGGGCAGGCCTGCTGACCGATCGAGGGCTGACGCGGGCCGAGCCGGGCAGACCCGCCGATCTCGTGCTGGACTGCTTCGGCCTGATGCACGAGCCGGACCAGGCCGCGGCGCTGGCCCGTCGGGTCGACCGCCTCGCCGAGGGCGGGACGCTGCTCGTCCAGTTCCACTCCCTGGCGGCGATACTCCGCGACGGCGAGTGGAACGCGCTGCGCCACGGGCATTACGCCTACTACTCGACGCCCGCGCTGGTGAACATGCTGGAGACGGTCGGGCTGGTGGCTCGGCGGGCCTGGACCTTCGACCTCTACGGCGGCACGGTGCTGCTCGCCTGCACTCGCGAGGGCAGGCAGTCCGACGGGGTCGCCGCGCTGGTCCGGGAGGAGCGGGCGTTCGGCGTGCTCGACGTCGGGCAGGTCAGCCGCCTGCAGCTCGCGATGGAGCGCGGCGCGTTGGAGCTGTGGTCCTGGCTGGAGCAGGCCTCGGGCAGCGGGCTGCGCGTCCTCGGATACGGCGCGGCGTCTCGGTCGGTCTCGCTGCTCTGTGCGGCGGGTGCCGGTCCCGGCCTGCTGCCCGCCGTCGTCGACGCCGCCGAGTCCAAGCGCGGCAGACGGCTGCCGGGCGTCGGCGTCCCGGTCGTGGGTCCCGAGTTGTTGCGCACCGACCGCCCTGACCTGGTGCTGTTGTTCGTTCCAGACCTGCTCGCCGAGGTCCGCGCCGCCTATCCGGAGGTCGAGGCAGGCGGCGGCCGGTGGGTGCGGGCCGACCACATCGGCCTCGGCATCCGAGTCCCGCTCGCGCGCGGCGCCGAGCCGTCGGTGCTGGAGATGAGGGAGACCTGATGCACCAGAAGCCACCCGTTCCTCGGACTCCAGGGCTCATCGGGCGGGCCTGCCCGCCGGTCACCGTGGGACTGCCGGTGTACAACGGCGAGGACTACCTCGAGCGGGCTCTCGACTCGCTGATCGGACAGCAGGGCGTCGACTTCGAGATCCATGTGGCCGACAACCACTCGACCGACGCCACCGAGGAGATCTGTCGCGGGTACGCCGCGCGGGACGAACGCATCCGCTACATCCGACGCGGTCGGGACATCGGCGTGATGGCGAACCACAACCAGTTGGTCCAGCAGGCACGCAGCCCGTTCTTCGCGTGGTCCGGACACGACGACGTGTGGCTGCCGAACCGGCTCCGTCGCTGCCTCGACGCGCTGCTCGCCGAACCGGCAGCCGTGCTCGCGAGCACCTCGGCGACCGAGATCGACCCGGCCGACCAGCCCGTCGGCAGCTGGCACAACCGGTGTCGTGTCGACCATCCCGACCCGGTGACCAGGCTGTTCGATCTGCTCTCCGTACAGCATCACAACTACTACTGCTACGGGCTGATCCGCAGGACCGCGCTCGTCGAGACGATGCTCAATCCGCCGATCAAAGCGGGCGACCGCGTGCTGATCGCCGAGCTGGCCCTGCGTGGGCCGTTCGTCGACATCACCGAGGAGCTGCTGTTGCACCGCATGCATTCCGGACGTATCAGCCAGAGCGTCGGGCCACGCGAGTTCTACCGCAGCCAGTGCGGCGATCACGCCAGGACCATCGTGCTGCCCAACGTCGAGGAGGGCCGCTGGTTCCTCCGCGCGGTGCTGCGCTCGCCGCTGCCGCCCAGGGACCGGGCGAGGGCCCTCTACGCCCTGCGGCCCTGGCTGCGCAGCAATGCGGTGCCGATGGCGCGGAACCTGGCCCGAGCGGCGGTCGACGGCGCCCGGCTGCTCGCAGACGGCTCGCGAGGCGGGCCGAGGAGGTAGCACGTGATCAGGGAGGAACACGGAACCGTCTGTGCCGAGGCCAGGGCGGAGCGCATGGCCAGAGCGGCGCGGACGGCGACGGCGGTCGGCGGACGAGCGAGGCAGCCTGCCCTGCCCGACCCGGTGCCAGGGCCGGGCATGGACGCGGTGCAGGTCTTTCGAGTGCTGCGCAGGCAGTGGCGTCTGACGACGGCGCTGATCACGGTGCTGCTGGCCCTGTGCGCCGCGACCGTGTTGGTCGTGCCCGTCCAGCACCGGGTGACCGGGGTGCTGCTCGTCCTCACCCAGCCGGGTCCTGAGGGCGGCAACCCGTACGCGCAGGTCGACCGGGCCCAGGCTCAGGCCGCGGCGCTGGTGGTCACGGTGCTCAACGCGCCCAGGACGCGGGCGGAGCTGGCGGCGGCAGGCGCGACCGGTGACATCGAGGTGTCCAATGAGGACGGGCAGCTTGCCGAGGACAGTCCGTTCCTCACGGTGACCGTGACGGCGGTCGAGTCGGCTGCCGCCCTGCGGACCAGCGCGATCGTCATCGATCGGGCGCGGGAGGAGCTGGTGCGTCGACAGGACGCCTCCGGCGTCGCCCAAGGCGAGCGAGTCGAGTTCAGCGAGGTTCTGCCTGCCGACCTCGCGACCACGACCCGTGCCTCGCAGCTGCGTGCCGTGGTGCTCGTGTTCGGGCTCGGGCTGATCGCCGTGATCGGCGGCGTCGTGCTGGTGGACCGGGTGCGGGCGAGTCGTTCGACGACGGCGCCCGACGCGCGTCCGCAGCGGAATCAGTATTCGCGGTGACCCCTCGACTGCTCGCCCGTGCCGCCGGCGCGCCGACACCGGCGGGGCTGGTGGTCGTCCGGCCCGCACTGGTGCTCGCGGTGTTCGCCCTGGCACTGGCCCTGCCGCAGACTGCGGTGTTCGCCGGGGTGGGCGGGGCGCTGACCCCGGCGCGGCTGGTGGCCTGCGCGGCGCTCGGCTGGTGGCTGCTGGCCCGATTCGCGGGTGGACTCGGGCTGCGGACCGCGCGGAACGGCGTGCGCCGTGCCGCGTTGCTCTTCCTTCTCCTCGCCGCCCTCGCCCATGCCGGGGCGTCGGCGCGCGGCATCCCCGACGAGCTGCTCGCCGCCTCGGATCGGCAGGTGGTGTTGTTCCTGCTGGCGTTCGGGGTGCTTCTTCTCGCCTGCGACGGGCTCGGCGATCTCCGGGCGGTCCGGATCGTGCTCGGGGCGCTGGTTCTCGGCGTGGCGGCCTCGGCGGGCGTGGCGATCGTCCATTTCGGGCTCGGGGTCGATCTGCGTCCGGTGGTCGTTCCACCGGGACTGGTGATGCAGGGACTCTGGGACGCGGACCTGGCCCGAGGCGGCCTGCTCCGAGCCATGGGGCTGGCCAACCATCCGATCGAGCTCGCGGGGCTGTGCGCGCTGGTCCTGCCGCCTGCCCTGTATCTGACCTGGTACGCCCGGCATCGACTGGTGTGGCGGTGTTGCTGTGCCCTCCTCGTGCTGGGAGCGCTGACCACGATCTCGCGCACGGCGCTGCTCGGCATCGCGGTCGTGGCCGTGCTGCTGCTGCCCGTGCTGGGCCTGTTCCGGTGGGCGCTGTTCGGCACGGTGCTCGCGGCGCTGCTCGGCGTCGCGGCCCTGTCTTGGCCGAGGCTCAGCGCGGTGCTCCAGCGCACTGTTCTCGGCTCTCCCACCGACAACAGCGTGCAGGCCAGGCTGAACGACTACGCCTATGTCTCGGACCGGCTGGCCGGGGCCCCGCTCAGCGGGCAGGGCTTCGGGACGTATCTGGCCCCGCCGCAGCCCTATCTGGACAACCAGTACCTGCTGACCTCGGTGGAGTCCGGACTTCCCGGCCTGGTCGGCCTCGTCGCCCTGCTGGGGGCGACGGCCGTGGCGGCGGCGGGGACGGCATGGCGGTGGCGGGCCGGTCGTCGGCTGTTCCGGGGCGAGGCGGCGTCCATGCCTGCCGGGCGGGGAGTCGGTCGGCGGGGCGGGCTCGGCGCCTCGGAGATTCACGCGGCGGCCTGGGCGGTCTTCGCCTCGACGGTCGTCGGTGTGCTCTGCCTCGGCACCTTCGACGCCCTGGCCTTTCCACAGTTTCTCGGCTCGCTGTTCCTGCTGATCGGTGTGGCGGGAGCGCTGCTCGCGTTGCGCGAAGACTCGAATTCGATGACGGGGGGTCTGTCCGGTGCGCGTTGAGGTCGCGGACGGAACGGTGTTGGTCGCGGTGGTCACCTACAACTCGGAGCGTGACCTGCCCGCATTGCTGGGCAGCCTGCCCGCAGCCATGGACGGGCTGCGGGGGTGGCGACTGATCGTGGCGGACAACGGCTCCACGGACGACACCGTGGGGTTGGCACGCACACTGGCGCCGTACGCGCAGGTGGTGACGAACGAGGCGAACCTCGGGTACGCGGCCGGGGTGAACACCTGCCTCGCGCTCGCGCGAGAGGGCGAGGCCGTGCTCGTGCTCAACGCCGACGTCTACCTGACACCACGAGCGGTCCCCGCGCTGCTCGCGGCCTGTGCGGACCCGGAGGTCGGCATGGCCGTTCCCCTGGTTCGCCGACCCAACGGTGTTCGCGAGGCGACCCTGCGGCGGCGCCCCACCGTGCTCCGGCAGTGGGGTGAGGCGTTGCTGGGCGGCGCGGCGGGCCGGATTCCCGCCCTCGGCGAGCGGATCACTCCCGGCACGGCGATCGAGGCGGACTGGGCGAACGGCGCGGCCCTGCTGATGCCGTCCAGGGTGGTGTCGCGGATCGGCTGGTGGCGGGAGGACCTCTTCCTCTACTCCGAAGAGGTCGACTACTGCAGGCGGATCACCGACGCGGGATGGCGGATCAGACAGGTGCCCTCGGCCGTCGTCTATCACCGGGGAGGCGAGTCGACGACGGTGCCGGAGCTGTGGGCACAACTGGTCACCAACCGGGTGGTGCACCTGGCGAGGTGGGAGGGCAGGCGCGCTGCGCTGCTCGGGTGGCTCGCGCTGGTGGTCGGGGCGCTGTTGCGGACTCCGCTCGGCCGGGCCACGCATCGGCGTGCTCTCGGCGCTCTGCTCCGGGGCAGGTCGCGGCTGGTACGAGGCCTGCCGTCGCACCCGGCGACGGGCGGTCGGCTGCCCGCTCGCGCGCTCACCGACGAGTCTCGGGTGCGGACATGAGCGCCCGGCATCGTGCGCTGCCGAGGGTGGCCAAGGACGTCCTGCGTCGACTGATCGGTCGCCACGTGGTGGCCGAACGCTGGTGGCGGCTGCGCTTCGCGGCGCGGCGGCGGGCCGACCGACGGGCCGAGGAGGCCGAGGTGCGCAGGCTGCGCCCGACGCTCCCGCAGCTGCCCGCCGCGGAGGTCGTCGTGGTGATTCCGACGTATCGCAGGCCGGAGCGCCTCGCCCGCGCCGTGCACAGCGTGCTCGCCCAGACCGTCACCGACGTCGAGATCATGGTGATCGACGACGGGGGCGGCGAACCGGGTGTCCTGCCGGACGACCCGAGGCTGACGGTGCTGACGCTCTCGCGTAACCACGGGAGCTGCGGGCTTCCCCGGAACGTGGCGATGCGGCTCTCCCGATCGCCCTTCGTCGCTTTCCTGGACGACGACAACACCTGGCGCCCGGACCATCTGGAACGCACGCTGCGGGCACTGCACGCGGGATCGGGCCTGGTGTACACGGCGGTACGGCGCGTTCGCGAGGACGGTTCGCAGCTTGACGTGCTGGGCAGGGACTTCTCCCGTCGCGCGCACTCCGACGACTCCTGGGTGGACGCGAACTCGATCGTGGCGCGGCGGTCGGCCCGGCTGCGCTTCGACCCCTGGGCCAGGCCGAAGTGGGTCAATCCGAAGGAGGACTGGGAGTTGGTTCACCGGCTGTCTCGACGGGTCGCGGTGACCTATCTCCCGGTGGTGACCGTCGACTACGCGGTTCACGACGGGAGCTACTTCACCGAGTGGCATCGCGTGCCCGACGACGTGATCCGCGAGCACCAGCGCGACGAGCGGACTCCGTCGTGACCTCGGACGTCCCCGCGACCCCGGCGGCGAGGTCGTTGCTCACCGTCGAGGGGGCGGCCGCGCGGGACCCCGCGCGAATGAGGGGCAGACGATGACCGCCCAGGCGAGAGGCAGACCCTCGGCCCGCTCGGGGTCCGGCGGGTCCGGCCGGGCGGCCGAGAAGCCCGGGCGGGACGCAGGCTCGCTCGGCGGTCGATTCCGCCGAGGCCTGCGACTGAGCCTGCTGAACACGGTGCTGTCGCGGGCGGGCACCTTCGCGTTGGGCGTGCTGCTGGCCAGGGTGTTCGTCCCGGAACAGTTCGGTGTGTACGCCGCCGCGCTCGTTGTCCAACAGCTGTTGTTGACGGTGAACGACCTCGGCGCCGCGGCCGCGTTGGTACGTCGCCCGGAGACCGCGGCCGCAGGGGGCGCGGGCGAGGTGGCGGCGGGGGGAGCCGTGCGGGCCGACGCGGGGTCGCCGGGTGCCGGGCCCGGGGCTTTCCTGCCATCGGCGACGGGCTCGCCTGCTGCGTCCTCGCCGTCCTTGCCGCTCACGGAGCCCGGACCGGCTGCGGACCGGCCTTCCCCGGCGGGGCTGCCGACGGTGCTGCGCACCGTGTCCGGGCAGATCGCCGCTGGTGATCGCCCGGCAGGCGGCCCGGCCGCTGCGGCGGCCGATCCCGATCCCGCCGGGCGGACGAGCCGGGGCGAGCCGATCCGGGTGGACTCCGCCGACGGGATCGACGCCATGCTGCCGACCGCGTGGACGCTGTCGGTGCTGTGGGGCGCGGTGGGCGCGGTCATCTGCCTGGCCGGAGCGGGCGGGCTCGCCGACCTGCTGGGCAGCCCCGCCGCGACGGACCTCATCCGGGTCATGGCGGTGACGCTCCTGCTGGACGGGTTCGCCTCCGTTCCCGCCGCGATGTTGACCAGAGAGCTGCGGCAGGCCCGGCGGCTGGTGGCCGATGTGTCGGGCATGGCCGTGAACCTGACCCTGACCGCGCTGCTGGCCCTCGGCGGGCTGGGCCCGTGGGCGCTGGTGATCGGCAACGTGACCGGAACGGCTCTGACCGCCGTGCTGGTCATGGGGCTGGCGCGGGTCTGGCCTCGATTCGGCTTTGATCGCCGGTACGGCGCGGAGATCACGCGGTGCGGTGCCACGATGCTGGGCGCGTCGATCCTGCTGGTCGTCGTCCAGGCCACGCCCCAGGCGGTGACGGGCAGCCTGCTCGGGGCGAGCACCCTGGGCTTCTTCTATCTCGCGTCGAACATGGCGAACTGGCCCGCCGTCCTGGTGTCGGCCACCGTTGAACGGGTGGCCCTGGCCACCTTCTCCCGTGCCAGGGATGCCGGGAGAGACCTCTCCCATGCGGTCTCGACGGTGCTCGGGCTGGTGTGTGCCGTGGTGCTGCCCGGCGGGGTCGCCTTGGCGGTCCTGGCCGAGCCGCTGATCCAGGTGGTCTACGGGTCGAGGTGGTCGCTCGCGGCGGCGGCGCTGTCCGGACTGGCGCTGGCCGCGGTCGCCAGAGTGGTCGCGGAACTGGTGTTCTCGCTGCTGATCGCGGTGGACGCGATGTCCTCCTCCGTACTGCTGCTCGCCTGCTGGGCGGCGGCATCCGTGCCCGCGACGATCTGGGCGGCCGGGGTCTGGGGCCTGCCGGGCGTCGCATGGGCGCAGGCCGCGGTGGCCCTGCTCGTCGCCCTGCCGGTGCACCTGCTGGCCCTGCGACGGGCGCGCGTCTCGCTGCTCACCGTGGTCGGCGGAGCGGCCGTCCCGCTGTTCTCCGCGCTTGGCTGTGGCGCGTTGCTACTCGGGCTGCGCGGCCTCGCGCTGCCTGCGGTGATCGAACTGGCCGTCGGCGGTCTGGTCGTCGGTGCGGTCGTCTTCGCGGGCGTCCTGCGTGCCCAGCGCAGGGTCGGTGCGGCCCTCGGTGATGTCGACCCGGCGGGCGGAGGACCCCTGCACGGCGATCCGCTGCACGGCGATCCGCTGGGCGGAGACACCGTGATCACCGACGCGGCGACCGACACCATGGCGGTCGGGGCCCCGGCAGAGACGGGCTCGGCGAACGCGCCCCGATCGGATGCGGTCCAGGGTGATGCCGCGCGGTGAACGACGGCCGTCCTCGGAGGATCGCCGAGCGATGGAAAGGCGAATGACCTTCACTCTGCGGAGTGATGTCGACGCAACCAGTGAGTTTCGATGGAAAGGTGGGGTACCAGAGGGGCAACGCCCGGCCGGGAGCGGTCGGCGGAGCGGGAGGTCCAGAATGGTTCGGTTTGCCAAGGCCTTGTTGGTGTTCGCCCCGATGCTGAGCCTGTTCGGCTGGTGGGACGACGATGTGCACCTTCCGAGACCGTCCTCGGTGCAGGAGACCCTCGAGTCGATCGAGATCGATCTCGACTTCGGCGGTTGGTGGCCCTTCAGCGACTCCTGGCCGTTCTTCAACCCCCGGCCCCCGGGCGGACCTTCCCCCGCCCCGCCGGACCCGCCTGCGACTGCTCCTGATGATCCGTCCCCGCCCGTAGCCGAGGAGCCGACGGAGCCGACCACTCCCGGCGTGCCCCCGCTGTCCGACTGGCCCGAGTGGCTGGCCTCCGGCGGGGACCCGGCGGATCTCGTCGGGTTCAACGGTTTCTACGGTGACCAGCGGACCGGGGTGCATCGATGGATCAGCCAGAACCCCCGTGACCCGCTGGCGGTACTGCTGACCAGGGAGATCGCCTCACAGCCGGTCGCATACTGGGTGGCCGACGGGGCAGGTGCCGAGCTGAGCGTCTTCGTCGAGACGGCGGCGGCCGAGAACATGGTTCCCGTCGTGGTCGCCTACAACATTCCGCATCGCGACTGCGGTCAGCACTCGTCGGGCGGTGCGGCCGACGCCGAGGCGTACCGGGACTGGGTCGACGAGGAACTCGTGCCCGCCTTCGGGGATCACGCGGCCATGCTGATTCTGGAGCCGGATTCGCTGATTCACCTCTCCTGCCTGTCCGGCGGGCTCCAGGACGAGCGCCTGTCGCTGCTGTCCTATGCCGTCGAGATGCTGGCCGAGCGGGCCCCTAACACCGCCGTGTACCTCGACGGCGGCGACGGCGTCCACAACTCGCCTGCGGAGATGGCGCCGCGACTCGCGGCGGCGGGCATCGAGAACGCGCGAGGGTTCGCGGTCAACGTCTCGAACTACAACACCGACGAGCAGACCGACGCCTTCGCCGCCGAGATGCGTCGGCTGTTGACCGAGGATCACGACGTCGACGCCGGTTATGTCGTGGACACGAGCCGCAACGGGGCAGGTCCCGGCGGCGACTGGTGCAACCCGCCCGACCGCAGGCTTGGCGAGCCGCCGAGGCTGGCGACCGAGGGCGAGGCCGCCGACGCACAACTCTGGATCAAGCACCCCGGCACCTCCGACGGCGACTGCGGCATCGGTCGCGGCACGGTCTCCGGCGAGTTCTATCCGGACATCGCGCGAGAACTGCTGTCGTTGAACTGATCCCGCCGGCGACGCCCGCCGGTCAGCACCACAGACCGGCGGGCGTCGTCCAGACCGCTCGGCTCTCGGCCCACGACAGGACGGGGGGGACGTGCTCGCCGCGCCGCCAGCGCAGGATCGCGTCCGCCGTCTGCACCGGGTCGTCCGCGATGAGCCATGGCCCGGCAGGGTCGATGGCCTCGGCCAGCGCCGCAGGCAGGACCGACGCCACACCGTGCTCGGCCGCCTCCAAGACCTTGACGCTGATGCCGGTGGCCGAACCGAAGCGGGGGATCACCGCCAGGCCGACTCGCCGGTAGAAGTCCGACACCGAGTCCACCGGACCTGCGGCCCGCACCCTCGGGTGATCGGCGAAGGCCTCGGTTCCCCGACCTGCCAACACGTAGTCCAGTCGGACGTCGAGTTCGCCGAGCCGGTCGTGGACCGGACCGAGCAGTGCCTCCAGCGCCCGCGCATTCGGCGGCCAGCCCGCCTTGCCGATGAAGCCGATCGTGGCGGGTACGTCCGAGGTTCGCGATCGACCCGGCTGCGGGCACAACGGCACGGAGATCGGCTGTGCAGGCACGCCCCAGGCGGCGAGACGCTCGGCATCGAGGCGGGACAGCGCGTAGACCCCGGCGGGCCGGGCGAGCAGCCGTCGTTCGGCGCGGCCGAGTCGGGCGGCCTCGCCGAGCAATCGCAGGGGCCGTGGCGAGTGCTCCCGTGCGATGACGGTCTCCACGTTGTGCGCGATGTGCGCCACGACGTCGACGTCTGCGTGCTCGGCGAGCAGCAGGCCCGGCCAGCCGCTGGTGATCACCCGACGGCCCTTGGCGCGTTCGCCGAGCAGCGACACCGCAGCGGACCAGCCGGGGAACGCGGTGAACTTGCGGCTCAGATAGGGCTCGCCGCTCACCAGCATCCCGAGTGCGATGCGCAGCAGCCTGCCGGGGTCGTCACGGACCTCCAACGGCACCCGGCCCGCTGACCTGATCGGGATGCCGGGCGTGCGGACGCCGGTGGCGGGCGCCGAGTCCGATCCGGTGGTCAGGGTCGCGGCAGGCGTGGTCTGGTCGATCGGCAGGCTGCGTTCGCCGGGCGGGCCGGTCACGCTGACGATCTCGATCTCGTGTCCCTCCGCCCGCAGCGCGGTGAGCAGCCGTCGGTCGACCCAGCCGCTGCCGCCCAACTCGGCACGGTCCGGGGGATAGGTGCAGACGAAGCAGACTCGCATCAGAGGTCCTCTCTGCGGCCGTCACCGCTCGCCGCGTGCGGCAGGCGGCCCGAGCGCGGATCGACCGGGCGCTCGTCAGTGCGGCGGACGACGTCGACGTGGTGTGTCGGGGCGGGCGCCATCGGTTCGCGGGCCGGGGCGAGGGAGTCCTGCGGGCGCCGCGCAGAGCGCACGCGTTCGCGGGCGACCCTGACGAGGAACAGCGGATTGCCGAGGACATAACGCCGAAACAGCCTGCGGGGTTCGCGACAGAGGCGGAAGAGCCATTCGACCCCGGTGCGGCGCATCCAGCTCGGCGCGCGGGACGTGCGTCCCGAGGCGAAGTCCAGAAAGGCGCCGACCGCCACTCCGAGCCGGACGCCGGTGGCGGGCAGGTGCCTCGCGAGCCACAGTTCCTGGCGCGGATTGCCCATTCCGACGACGAGGACGCCCGCGCCGCTCGCCTTGATCCTGGCGGCGACGGCGGGACCGTCGGCTGCGGAGAAATAGCCCGGCAGGCTTCCCGCCGATCGCAGGCCGGGAATGCGGTCGGCCAGGCGCGCCGCTGCCAGAACTCCGACCTCGTCCCGACCGCCGAGGAAGAAGACGCTCAGTTCTCGGTCAGCAGCCAGCCGAAGCACCTCCGGCGTGAAGTCGGTGCCGTTCAGATTCGTCGGGAAGGGAGTGCCGTGCCATCGGGCCGCCATCGCCATTCCCGATCCGTCGTTGAGCACGAGGTCGGCGTCCCGGAGGACCCGGTGGTAAGCGGGTTCGGTCGCCGCGAGGTTGGCGGAATGCGCGTTGACGTAACAGAGCAGCGCGGGGCCGGGCTGGTCGAGCAGCCTGCCCACCTCGTCACGCGCCTGGTCCAGCGTCAGCCGGGCCACCGGAATGCCGAGGATAGGTGCCGTGGGAATATCCGAGGGCATGGATGAATCGTGCCCGCATACGAGAAGTGCTGGCGTTCGCCGCCATTAATCAGATCAGGTGACTTCTTTCGGTCGAGCAGACCGAGAATTTTCAATGCTCTGGGTGTCGGCATTCCGGCATTAGGGTCGGATCTTCGGTCATCAGAGTAAGAGCCTGTCTTCAATCCCCACTTTCCTGTTGCGCGGGGTCAGCGCGGCGATCTGCGGCGTTGTCGTCAGTCAACATAACTCCGTTATGTCTCTTTCCTCCCCTGGCAGCTCAGCCACGCTGATCCCCGCTCACGACTCCAGGGGGATCAAAGACAGGCTCTAAGAGCGAGGATGACGACATGGCCTCACGAGAACGAGTCGAGCCGTCCTTCGCCCGATCGATGCAACTGCAACGACGGCTCCACGAGCTGGTGCCCGGCGGCGCTCACACCTACGCGCGCGGTTCCGATCAGTACCCGGAGCGAATGGCGCCGATCCTGGTGCGAGGAGCGGGTGCCCGAGTGTGGGATGCCGACGGAAACCGGTTCGTCGAGTACGGCATGGGCCTGCGGTCGGTGACCCTGGGCCACGCCTATCCGCCGGTGGTCGAGGCCGTTCGGCAGGCCGTGGCCGACGGCACCGGGTTCTCCCGCCCGACCACGCTGGAACTCGCCGCCGCCGAGGACTTCCTCACGCTCATTCCCGGCGCGGACATGGTCAAGTTCGCCAAGAACGGCTCCGACACGACGACCGCGGCCGTTCGGCTGGCCAGGGCGGCCACCGGGCGGGACCTGGTCGCCGTCTGTGCTGATCAGCCCTTCTTCTCCGCTGACGACTGGTTCATCGCAGGCGTCGGGATGAACGCGGGCATTCCGGCTGCCGTCCACGCCACGACGGTGCGATTCCGCTACAACGACCTCGATTCGCTGCGCGCGCTCTTCGACGCACACGACGGGCGGATCGCCTGTGTCCTGCTGGAGGCGGCCACCGCCTTGGCCGAGCCTGCCCCCGGCTTCCTCACCGGGGTGCGCGCGTTGTGCGACCGAACTGGCACGGTGCTGGTCTTCGACGAGATGATCACGGGTTTCCGCTGGTCGGCGGGCGGTGCGCAGGGCGTCTACGGGGTGACGCCCGACCTTTCCTGTTTCGGCAAGGCGATGGGGAACGGCCTGCCGATCTCGGCCTTGGCCGGGCGCCGCGAGCTGATGGAGCTGGGCGGGCTGGCCACCGACGCGCACCGGGTGTTCCTGCTCTCCACCACGCACGGCGCGGAGACCGTGTCGCTCGCCGCCTTCCGCGCCGTGGCGGCGGCCTATCGACGAGACGACCCCGTCGGAGTGATGGAGCGGCAGGGTACGGCACTGGCGGCCGGGGTGAACCAGGCAGCGGCAGAGCTGGACCTCGCCGACTTCGTCGCCGCCGTCGGCAGACCGAGCTGCCTGGTCTTCACCACGCGCGACGCATCGGGGCAGCCGAGCCAGGCTTTTCGCACCCTGTTCCTCCAGGAACTGCTCAAGAACGGTGTCCTCGGTCAGTCCTTCGTCGTCTCGGCAGCGCACACGGACGACGACGTCGCCGACACCGTCGAGGCGGTGACCCGCGCGCTGGACGTCTATCGAAAGGGGCTGGAGTCCGGTCTCGACGGTCTGCTGCACGGCAGACCGGTGGCCCCCGCACTGCGCAGCCATGCCGCGCCTCGGCGGCTCTGACGAGGCGGCGGTGGTCGGCGGAGCCGGTGAACGGAACTGATCCGGGGCTCTGCTCGACGGCTCTGGTCGGAGAGCGGGCCTCGAACGCGGCGCGGTCGGGCAGACCGGGCCGCGCGGCTCGGGGGTCGTTCGTCGGGCGGCCCACGGTGGGCGGTGACCTGAGCGATCCGGCAGGTCGGGGTCGCCGGACGCGGCGGGTTCCTTGTCGGATCGTCTCGGCGGTGCACACATCCGGCTAGGAACCCTCGGAGTCACTGCGTGGGCCGACGGTGTGATCGGGTCGGGCGGAGTACACCGGTCTGCTCCGGCCGTCCTGACTCCGTGTGCGCGGGGATCGTCTCGGACAGCCGGCAGGCGGCCGGGCCGTGCGAGGTGCTCGGGTGTGCCCCCTCAGCCCAGGACGACTCGGACGAGGCTCTGATCGTCATGCCGCTTGGCGCGCGGCCACCGCCGCCCGTCGGGGTCGGACTCCTCCGCGGCGCGGACGTCGTCGAGCACCGCCTGGACGCCCGCCGTCCTGGCCCGATCCGCCAGCGCGTTCCAGTCGGCGAAGAGGCCGTAGTCGTCGACCCCGCAGGAGACTCCGTCGCTGGCCAGGAGCACCTCACGGACCTCCGACCTCGGCCAGCTCGACACCACGGCCTCCCATGCCGCCGCAGGCAGGGCCTCGGCCACCCAGAACCCGCCGGGGACGTTGCGCAGCCGCGCCGTGCGACTCATCGCGGCTCCCAGCGCCTCTCGATGCCCCCCGTCAAAACCGCCGCCCGTGCGGAGGCGCTCCCGGAAACCTCGGGACGTCGAAGATTCCTCCGACGAGGCCGCCCCAGATGCGGCGGCTCCGACAGTCGCAGCCCTCGGCGGATCAGCGGATGTCGCGCCGCCTCTGCCTGCCTGGTCACCAGAATCGGGGGCGGACGACCTGCGGGACGAGCGCAGGCCTGCCAGCCGGTCGTCGGTCACCGGCCGGACTCCGGAATCGGTGAAGGCCACCACCGGACTGTCGGCGAGCACCAGGGCCTCCACGATCTCGTCGTCCCAACGCAGCAGTGCGACCGTGCTCGAGGGCGAGTCGCCGGGCGTGAGGTCGTGCCTGCTCACCAGGGTGGAGATCGCCTCGGCCAGAATCGCTCGCAGATCGTCGCCTCGGCCGGGGAGTCGGCGGGCGAGTTCGTTCGCGAGTCGCTCGGCGTACCAGCCGCCGTTCTGCTCCCTCGGCGTGAGCATGGTCGCTCCGTCCAGCAGGACGATCGCCTGCGGCAGCACGACCACGCGATCCTCGGATCGCACGGTGCCTGCCCGCTCGGCCACCTCGACAGTCGGCATCGACTCACCCTACGGGCGGCGGGCGTCGCCGCGAGCCGGACCGGATCAGGCGACGGCCCAGCCGCAGGGCATCGCCTCGGCCGGGCCACATCGGGTCAGCCGGTCGGCCCGTCAGTCGAGGGCCGTGCGACCGGGGCGGTCGGAGTCGGCGGGATCGTCGTCTCCGGTGCGTCGGGTGTCCCTGCCGATCGATGCTCGCAGGCAGCGGCCTCGGCCTGCGGCTCCGGTCGCGCGGCCGGACCGGAGGACTCCGGTCTGATCGATCGGTTGCGGACGGCGACGAGGGGCAGGAAGAACTGGGTGATCGGTCCGATCGCCACCGCGTAGCAGATCGTGCCGAGACCGAGCGTGCCGCCGAGGAGCCAGCCTGCGGTCAGCACGAAGATCTCGATGCCGGTGCGCACGAGCTGGACTGACCAGCCGGTGCGAGCGGCGAGGCCGGTCATGAGGCCGTCACGGGGGCCCGGACCCAGCCGAGCGCCGACATAGGTGGCGGTGGCCAGACCGTTCAACACGACCCCGGCGACGAGGAAGGCGAGCTGCGGAGCCGGCGTCTGCGGCGAGGGCAGGATCGCAAGTGCGGCATCCACGATCAGGGCGATGACGAGGACGTTCGCGACGGTCCCGATGCCGGGGCGTTGCCGCAGCGGAATCCAGGCCAACAGCACCAGGCCGCCGGTGATGGCGGTGACCTGGCCGAAGCTCAGTCCGAGCCGCCGAGTGAGACCCTCATGCAGCACATCCCACGGCGGCAGGCCCACGCCGCTGCGCACCATGATCGCCATACTCGCCGCGTAGAGGACGAGGCCCGGCACGAGCCTGCCGAACCTGGCGGTCGGCCGGTCGGCCAAGGGGAGCATGGAGAGATCGATACGAGGGCCATTCGCTGCCATGTCGTCATCCTGCGAGAACTTGGCCTGCTATATCTCGGGCCAATCTGGAACAATTGGCCTCATGTCAGCCGTGTTCCCGCTCGGTAGCCGCATCTCCGGGAGCCGGCTCGCCGAACTGCTCGGACCGTGGCGCGACGGCAGCGGCAGACAGGGCACGGCCCGGCTCGCCGCCGCACTACGCCAGCTCGTCCTCGAGGGCAGACTCGTGGCAGGCACCAGGCTTCCCTCGGAACGCGAATTGAGCGCCACGCTGGCGGTGAGCCGCACCATGGTGACCTCGGCCGTCGACCGGCTCCGCGAGGAGGGCCTGCTCGCCAGCAGACAGGGGGCGGGAACCTGGGTGACGCTCGAGGGGGCGGTTCGGGAGCCGGGCGGCTGGAGTGCGATGTCCGAGCCCGCCCCGTTGGACCTGGCCCTGGCGAGCCCGGCGGCGATACCGGAGTTCCCCGCCGCCGTCGAGCGGGCCGCTCGCAGACTGCCCCCGTTTCTCGCGGGCGGCGGACACCAACTGCAAGGCCTGCTGGAACTGCGCGAAGTGATCGCCGACCGCTTCACCCGGCGCGGCCTGGCCACCGGACCGGAGCAGATCCTCATCACCAACGGCGCTCAACATGCCTTCGCCCTGGTGCTGCGGATGCTCGTCGCCCCCGGTGACCGAGTGCTCATGGAACAGCCCGGCTATCCCAACGCCTATGAGGCCGTCCGCGCTGTCAACGGACGGATCGTCGTCGCCGCGCTTCGTGAGGACGGCTGGTGTCTGGCCGAGATCGAGGCCGCCGTCCGGCAGTCCGCGCCCCGCCTCGCCTACCTGATGCTCGACTTCCACAATCCCACCGGTTTTCGCATGGCGGCGCCGGAACGCGACCGGCTGGCAGGCTTGCTCCGACGCACCAAGACCATGGCCGTCATCGACGAGACCCTGGCGGAACTCGATTTCGACTTCGACCCCGCCGCCGTCCCACCGCCCCCGATGGCCGCCTTCGCTCCGGAGCAGGTCATCACCATCGGCTCGTCGAGCAAGCTGTTCTGGGGCGGTCTGCGGCTGGGCTGGATCAGGACGACCCCGGAGCTCGTGCACCGGTTGGGCGCCGCCCGACTCGGCATGGACCTGGGCTCGCCGATCACGGAACAGCTCGTGCTCACCGAGCTCTACACCGAGGCCTTCGCCGATGACTCCGCAGTCGTGGCGCGGCGGCTGGCTGGTTTCGCGCGCAGCCGCGACCTCGTGCTCGACCTCGTCGGGCAGCACTGTCCGGACTGGTCGGTGCGGCGGCCTACGGGCGGGCTCTCCCTCTGGTGTGACCTGGGTGCCCCGATCAGCGCCCGGCTGGCCGCCTCGGCGAGAGACCGGGGCGTCCGGATCGTGTCCGGGGACCGCTTCGCCGTGCACGGCGGCCTGCGGGATCGTCTCCGGCTGCCGTATGCGCTGCCGCCGGAGCAGCTCCGCGAAGCGATCCGACGACTCGGGATGGTGGCGGCCGGACTCTCCACACGGGGCGGTCCGGAGCAGGAAGGACCGGTTCTCCCCGTGACCTGAGCGGTGCGATCAGCGGGCACGAACGGGACTTCCGGCGGGCCTGATCGCGGGCTGATCCGGTTCGATGATCTCCCGGGATCGCGGGGCGGGCCGCCTGCCCGCCCCGCGACCTGCTCACCGGCACGGCCCCTCGACGTGCCGGGGAGGGCCGGCTGTACTGCCGGCTGTCCCAGGTGCCCGCTCGGTGGTACGCGGGTGGTCTGATCGATGTCCCTCCGACCAGTGGGCTGGTCGGAAATGCTGATGGGGCCGACTCCGGCGGGCGGGCGGCCCATCGGAGTCGGCGGTGAGCGGGTGGCTGCAACGCGCTCGATGCCGAGAGAACTCGAAGCGGGGAACAGAAGAGCCTGCGTGCGAGGGGCGGCGGGCGCCGGATCGGCTGTTCTGGCGAACTCGCGGGCCGTATGCGGCGGCAGCTGCCACCACGGCGGACGGCGGGACGAAGACGCCCGAGCCTGCGTCCGCGCCGGTCAGTCAGGAGTCGGCGCCGGGCGGCGACTGAGGTCGCCGGTCGGGCAGCCGACTTCGTCTTCCGGGACCGACGACAGCGTGGGCTCCGGCAGGTTCGCCTGACAGGTCAACACGCCCTGGAGGCTTCGCTGCGGTCCGTGATCTGTTCCGATCGACGCCGAGGACAGCGCTGCGGGATTGAGCGCAGGCTGCTCCGACCAGCGACGCAGGGGGCCGGACTCCTGTGCGGATGTAGAAGGCGGGGCGATCGTCGACGCGGCACCGGGCGCGGGCGCGCTCGCAACAGCTCGGTCGTCGTGACCGGTGGTCGAGTCGAGAAGAGCGGCTGCGGCCTTCTCGGCGGAGCGGCCTGCCACGGTCCCGGCAGAGCCCGCAGCTCGGTCGGTCTCCTGGTTCTGGTCGTCTCGCTCGTCGTGCCCGACAGCAGGCCCTGGCGGTCGTGGGCTGTCGTCCGGCGCTGCCTGCGGCGGAGTTGGGATGAACGGGGTCGCGACGAGTGGGGTCGGGACGAGTGGGGTCGGGACGAGTGGGGTCGGGACGAAGGGAGTCGGTATGAGCAGCGCCGGGACGTCGAGCACGGGCTCCGGCAGCAGCGGAGCAGTCTGCTGCATGTCGGGCCTGCCGACGAGGTCGGGCAGCAGGCCGGGTCCGGCAGAGCTGATCTGCTTGAACGGCGCCTCGACGAGCCCGCCCCGCACGGGTGCCACGACCTCGCCCGACGCGTCGATCTCCTGATCGCCGAGGTCGACGTCGGCGAGCGAACAGCAGATTGCGGCGATCCTGTCAGCGTGGCCGGGCAGACCTGGCTGGTCGTGCGGCAGCTCAGCAGCTTCTTCTGTGTGTGCGGCCTGCGATGCGGCCGGGAGTACGGCCTGTGAAGCGTCCTCGGCATCATGCTCGGTCGGCGCGGCCTCGGTGTCCTGCACTGCTGCGGACGCCGTCCCGGCTGGCGCCGTCCCCGTCGTCATCCCGGTCCCCGTCTCCGTCCCCGGTGTCGGTGCCGTTTCCGAGGTCGCGGCCGGAGACCGCACGGATGCCGTTCCGGCAGTGGCTTCCGAAGTCTCGGGCGCCGCAGCGATCGCCGAGGCTGCCGTCGTGGTCTCGGCAGTCGGGCTCGCCGTCGTCGGGGTCGGCGTCTCGCGAACTCGACGGTCTTCCTGATCAGCAGGACGAGGCGATACGGATGTCTGATTCCAGGATTCAGGCGGGGATGGGCTCTCCGCCGCGGCGCTCGCTTCGACCGGCCTGGCCGCCGCCAGCGCCGTGTCCGAGGGATTCAGGTCGTTCGCACTCGCTGCCGGGCGCGGCTCGTCGGGTTGTCCGGCCCGCGGTGCGATGCCCGCGTTCGCCCCTGCCGACGCGTTGCCTGCGGATCTGCCGAGATCGCCGGAGCGGTCGGACGCCTCTGCCGTGCCGATCGATGCCGAGCCCACCAGCCAGACGGCTGCGATCATCCCCGCCACGACTGCCAGCCGCACCCCGATTCGGCACAGCCGTCGCCTGCCGCCGTGCTCTGTCGCGGTGCGGAGCACCCTCACCACCACCTGCGGATGACTGGCCTCGTCTCGACGATCACGCGTGATCAGTACGCCACCCCATAGTCGGTGGTTCGCCGTTCGATCACGAGAGGCACCGCCGCTAACCACTCGGAAAGGCGGCTGATCTATCACCGTACGAGTGATTCTCCGTTAACTGGTTACACAGCGTCATAGCCGATCTTGCGGTGCCCCGTCTCGTGGTCGCCCGCCGGGTGGACGGCGAGTTCTTCGCATTCTTCTGCCCATCGACACGGCGAATTCGACGGCGGGAGGAAGACCGATTTTCAGCCGGTCGGCACGCCGAGCGATGCCCCGGTCGTCGCCCCCGGCCTCCGCGACGCATCGGCGCTGCCCTGGCGATTGAAGCCGGCGCGCCCGTGGACCCTCCTCATGAATCTCCCGACAGCGAAACTCCAGTGCGGAGAGGACTCGACACGTCAAATCGTCGATCGATCCGACTGGCTTGTCTTGTCGAGGCCGCTCAGCGGGTTGCCGGTCCGGTACATCCGGTCACCTGCCGGGCTGGAAGTGAGATCCGGCGGCTCAGGCTTCGAACCATCGACTCAGCTTGTGGTCCACACGCCAGAGGCACCTCGACGATGACTGCTGAGAAGATGCGTGTCGACCATTCCGACGGCCTCCATCAACGCGAACATCGTGGTGGGACCGACGAAGGAGAAACCTCTCTTGCGTAGAGCCTTCGACAGGGCGATCGACTCGGGCGAGGTCGTCGGGATCTCGGCGATCGTACGCGGCTCCGGAGTCACCTCGGGCTGGAAAGACCAGACGAAGGCGTCTAGGCCGCCGTCCGCACGAAGCGCCATCGTCGCCCGTGCATTGGCGATGGTGGCGAGGATCTTCGAGCGGTTCCGCACGATGCCTGCATCGGCCATCAGCCGTGCCACGTAGGCATCGGAGTACGCGGCGACCGTGTCCGGGTGGAAATCATGGAAGGCAGTGCGAAAAGCCGGTCGCTTCCGCAGGATCGTCACCCAGGACAGGCCTGCCTGGAACGCTTCGAGGCTGATCCGCTCGAAGAGCTCCTGCTCACCGTGAACCGGCATTCCCCACTCGTTGTCGTAGTAGTCACGCAGCAGCGGATCGTCGACGGCCCAGGGCGGGCGGGCCAGCCCGTCGGCACACAGCACGGTGCCGTCGACGGACGGAGTGCGGTCTGCGCGTGTCATCGGTTCTCATCCTCCCGCCGGGTCGTCGGTGATGTTCGACCCTGTCTGTCATGCGACATCCCGGTGACCCGCATGGTGATGTTCACTCTTCCGTTCGTCAGGCCGAGCTCGGGAGCCGCCGTGTTCGGATAGACCTTCGGAACGCCGTGATACGCAAAGCGCGCGGGGCCGCCGAAGACGAACAGATCACCAGAGGCCAGCGTGACATCGACGTACGGGCGGCCCCGTGTCTCGGCGTTGCCGAACCGGAAGAGACAGGCGTCTCCGAGACTCAACGACACCACCGGATCGGCGGACTGCTCGTCGGCGTCCCGATGCATCCCCATCCTCGCGTGCCCGTCGTAGAAGTTGACCAGTACGGCGTCCGGTTGATAGCTCGTACCGGCCGCCCGGTCTTCGAATGCAGTCGCCACCGCCACCTTGCCCAGCTGGATCAACCAGGGCGGCAGCCGGGCGACGCGTGCCCCGTTCACATCGCCTGCGGTGCGGGTGTAGCGGTAAGGCTGCCAATGCCAGCCCAGGCACACCGTGCGCACGGACATCCGATGGCCGCTCGGCAGCGTCGCCGCGCGCATCGGCACGGGCCCGCGTGCCCACTCACGACACGCCGTCAGCAGCCGTCGCTGCTGCGCAGGGTCGAGCCAGCCGGGTATGTGGACTGCGCCGTCGCCGATCTCACGGCGCCCAGGGGTGAAGAGGGTGTCCACTGCGATCGACCTCCTCGCTACGACGTTCGGGCGGATCGGGACTCCCTCGCCGCTCGATCTTCGACAAGCCGATGTATCGGCAGGCTGCCTGGCTCCTGGCGCCCGGCTCAGGTCGCCGAAGCTACCGGGCTTCATGACTCGGCGACGGTGCTGGTCGGCGTCTGGTCATCGAGAACCTGCGGTGCGCATCCTCGCCCGGCCGGTGGCCGGAGCCCGGTGGCGCGTCGGGCTTGATCACGCTGTCTGGCCGTCACGACGAACCAGGCGGCATCGGGTGAACTGTGCGTCAGGCCGTCGGCCGCAGGGCCACGGGGTCACCGACCTGCCGACCTGCCGCCTTACCGACCTGCCTGCCGCCTTACCGACCTGCCGACTTACCCGGTGGCTGACTCGCCGAGTAGCCGACTTGCCGAGCGCCGAGGCGCCGAACGCCCACCTACCGAACGCCGAGAACTCGAACGCTGAGGAGTCGAGCGCCGAGGAGCCGAACGCCGAACCGCCCTGGGCCGGCCCTCGCCCGCCTGCCCAACCAGGCTGATGAACCGGCCACCCGTGTGGGAGATCCGGACCTGGCCGCCGGATGCCTGGATGCGCCGTCGCCGTGGCTGACCGTTCTTCGCCGGTTCTTCGCAGAACCTGTGATCGACTGGTCGACACGAGCACCAGGCCGCCGGAGCTTCGGTCGAGTGCGACCAGGCACGACGGCTCCACCGCAGCGTGTGCGGTGAACTCGATGCCAGCCGTTCGTCCCGTCCGTCGGTGACCGCCGGCAGCGCGCCGTCTTGCCACCGTCGTCCCGGGCTTCGCCCTCCTCGCTGCCCTCGCCGGCGTGCCGCACCGTGTCGCCGTCGCCGGTCCGACAGCGCTCCGGCGTCATGCGGTCTCCAGCTCGAGCAGTGTGTGCTTGGCGTCGGCGCCGCCGACGTAGCCGCCCGGGGAACCGTCGGAACGGACCACGCGATGGCAGGGCACGACGACCGGCAGTGGATTGGTCGCACAGGCCGTCCCCACGGCGCGAACCGCTTTGGGGCTTCCAGCGGCGACCGCGACCTCGGCATAGCTCGCGGTGCGGCCGTAGTCGATCGCAGGCAGCTTGCGCAGCACCGTCTGCCGGAAGCCCTTCGACAGGCTCAGATCCAACGGAACGTCGAAGCGCCTACGGTTGCCTTCGAAGTACTCCTCGAGCTGTCTGATCACCTCTTCCAGGCGTGACGGGACGTGCAGGATGCGAGGACTGATCCGCTCGGCGAGGTTCGCCAGGACGTGCTCGTGGTCCTCAGAGTCGTACGCCACCCTGGCGAGTCCGTGCCTCGTGGCGGCGAGCAGCAGGACCCCGACCGGGGTGTCGACGGTGTGATAGACGATGTCGATCACACCGGCGGCGGCTGCTGCCGTGGCCAGGCGTGCGTGGAGGCGTTCCGTCGTCGTGGCGTCGACGGAGTCGAGGGGCGCGAGGAGCGTGTCGACCTCCGGCTCGGCATAGTTGTTCATCGGGTGTCTCCTCTCGGTCCGAGACTGCCTGCATATGTCCTGCGCAGCGTTCGGATGCCGTCGGCCGCGGCCCGGCGCGCGGCCTCGGTGGTCCCGCCCGTGATCTCGGCGATGCTCTTGTGCGGCAGGCCGCCCAGGTAGTGGTAGGCGACCGTCTGACGCTGCTTGGACGGCAGCTCCTGGAGCGCGGTCCAGAGATCGTGGTTCCAGGCTTCGGGCAGGCCGGTAGTGGCGGGACGATCCGGCAGGCTCTCGGCGGCGACCGTGACCGGGTCTCTGGCGCGGGCTCGGGTGATGTCGACCGCCTTGCGGTGGGCGATGGTGACCAGCCATGCCTCCACGTTGACGGCGTCGTTGAGGTCGGGGTAGGCGCGCAGTGCGGCGAGGAAGGTCTCCGACCAGGCATCCTCGGCGTCTGCCTGACCGACGACGGCCCGGCACACCCGCAGCACCATGGAGCCGTGCTCGGTGACGATCTGTTCGAAGGGCTTCATGCTCACACCAGGTAGACGCGCGAGCGCCCTGGAACGTGAGGTGTCGATTTCGCAGATAGCTCTTTCGATACCAGGTTCGAATCGGAGCACCCGTTCGTGCTGCTGCGGCGCGCACCGGTCGCCCTGGCGAATCTCAGCTCGGGGGAGAGCCGACTGTCTGCGGCTTCGCCCCGCCGCCTGCGTCCGCACCCGACCGGTGCTGCGGGTGGAAGCGGCGGGCGCTTCGAAGCGCTGCCGGTGGTTCGCGGCCGGCGGGTTCGCGGTGATCGAGGTGCCCGGCGACGGCCGTCTCTCGGCAGGTGAGCCGCCTGCTCCGGAGTCGGACGGCCTTCGGGGGCAGCTCGATCCTGCGGCCTGCCCCGCGATCGGCAATCAATATGCAACACTGGGTATATAGCTAGCTCGGCATTAATGGGATTGGTTCGTAGGACGGGCCCACCGGCGACAACGAACGGAGTCGACATGCTCACCGCCTCGGGGATCACCGATGACGGACGCTTTCACCTGCGCTTCGAGCGCGAACTGGGACATCCTCCGGCCAAGGTCTGGCGGGCCCTCACCGAGATCGATGAGCTGCGCCGATGGTTCGTCGACATGCTCGACTACGAGCGAACCGTGTTCGAACCGCAGGCGGGTGCGGAGCTCCTGTTCGTGCCGCGAGCCGAGTATCAGGGGATGGCCGTCGGCCACGGGGTGATCACGGAGGTCGACCCGCCTCGGCTGCTCGAGTACACCTGGGGCGACGAGACCCTGCGCTGGGAGCTGGAGCCCGACTCGGCCGGGGGCAGCCTCCTGGTGTTCACGACCGTCTTCCCCGATCGCGCCGACGCGGCGCCGAACGCGGCGGGTTGGCACGTCGGTCTGGAACGGCTCGCCGCGCGCCTCGACGGCTTGGCGGCGGATCTCTCGAACCTCACAGAACTCGAGGACGAGTACGCCCGACTGCTCGCCTGACGGTAGATCCGCCGGACCAGGCATGTTCGGTCGGCCGACGAGGAATGAACGGGCCGGTCGGAGGTGCGGGCCGCGCCCGCCTCGCTCTTACGATGGACCGAACGGCCGAAGGGCGCGGGGTGCGGGGATCTGAAGGCGGGGTCGTGGTGAGGAGACCATTCGAATGCGGCATCGACGCAGCGGTCGACGTCATCGGTGGCAAATGGAAGGTGTTGATCCTCTGGGCACTGGATTCCGAGCCCAGGCGTTCCGGGGAGTTGAGGCGGATGCTGCCGGGGGTCAGCGAGAAGATGCTGATCCAGCATCTGCGTGAGTTGGAGACCGACGGGATCGTCCATCGCGAGGTCTATGCCGAGGTGCCGCCCAGGGTGGAGTACTCCCTCACGGAGACCGGGACCGCGCTGAACAGCGCGCTGGCGCCGCTCGGCGAGTGGGGAAGACAGCACAAGCAGCGCATCGAGCAGGTTCGCGGCGTGGGCGCATGACCATGCCGCGACCGATCGGCCCGCGCACCGGGCTGTGTTCGGTGACACGGGCTCCCCTGCGTGCCGCAGGACCTGTCGATCAGTGGTCGATCTGGCCGACGATCAGCAGGCCGGTTCGTCGTCGTCCGTCGTCTGAGCGGAGCCTGACTCGCTCGGCAGCCCAGCCGATCTTCGGGCGAGTCAGGCTCGCCCTCGTGGATCGGAGCGCGCGTAGGGTGATGCTCTGATGCCGCAGCTTCGGAAACACTGCGGCCTGCCCGACCGGGTGCCGGTCCTGGGTGGACCGTGAGTGCCCCCGGCGCATCTCGGCTGTGTAGCCGACCTGCCCTGTTCTGCTGAAGCGGCTTTGTGACCAGGCGATTTGACTATGTCGCATGAGGATGAGTACCTTCTCCTCTGCCGCAAGGAGCACCGGACGGAACAGGACTTCGAGAGCCTGGCGGGGACGGTCGAAAGAGCGGTTCGGCGTGGTGGTACTCTTCATCAAGTCGGACAGTGTTTCACCGGGTCGTGTGGCTTGACGCCACGTCGCGGACCGGGTACTGTTTTGCGGCACCCCCCAACTGGTTACGAGGCTTCTCGGCGCCGAGGCGTCTAGAGGCAGCGTGCGTATGCACGGATTTAAGGTCATGCCGAGTTCACGCAGAACTGCGGTCGCCGACGGATTCGTCGCAGACAGCCGGTAGGGTTTTGATAACCGGATATCTGGCGCGGTTCATCGGCGCGAATTGCTCGACAGAGTCGATTTGACACGGTGATCAACGCGAGACTACGGTTTTGACAGTTCAATATCTCGACAAACGGTTGCCAAGTCAGAAGTGCTGCTGCACGCAGCGCGGATTTGACAGAGTGATCAGCGGCGGGATACGGTTTGACTTGATAAAATGAATACGGTTCGGTGGTGGTCGGATGCCTTCGGGTGTTGGTCGTCAGGTGGTGAATCGGGTGTTCGACTTCGGTTGCTCCCCGATTTGACAGACTGAAAATCGACTTGCTAAGGTTTCACCACAACGAGCCGAGAGAAACACCGAGGATTGCCCGGCAGGGTGGTCGTGGGGTGGCTCTGATAAGCTTGACAATGTGTAAGACAATATGGCGTGGATCGCTGAAGCCTCCGTGGGGGGTGTGGGTGGTGGTGCGCGTGTTCTTTGAGAACTCAACAGTGTGTCGAGATAATAGCCAGCAGATGCTTGTTTGGTTGTATGAAAATCCTCCGTGTGAGGATTCCTTTGAGATAAAGATCAGTCATGGTCGATTCTCATCATTCATTGATGGAGAGTTTGATCCTGGCTCAGGACGAACGCTGGCGGCGTGCTTAACACATGCAAGTCGAGCGGTAAGGCCCTTCGGGGTACACGAGCGGCGAACGGGTGAGTAACACGTGGGTAACCTGCCCTGCACTTTGGGATAACCTCGGGAAACCGGGGCTAATACCGGATATGACATGCCATCGCATGGTGGTGTGTGGAAAGTTCCGGCGGTGTGGGATGGGCCCGCGGCCTATCAGCTTGTTGGTGGGGTGATGGCCTACCAAGGCGACGACGGGTAGCCGGCCTGAGAGGGCGACCGGCCACACTGGGACTGAGACACGGCCCAGACTCCTACGGGAGGCAGCAGTGGGGAATATTGCGCAATGGGCGAAAGCCTGACGCAGCGACGCCGCGTGAGGGATGACTGCCTTCGGGTTGTAAACCTCTTTCAGCGCCGAAGAAGCGAAAGTGACGGTAGGCGCAGAAGAAGCACCGGCTAACTACGTGCCAGCAGCCGCGGTAATACGTAGGGTGCGAGCGTTGTCCGGAATTATTGGGCGTAAAGAGCTCGTAGGCGGTTTGTCGCGTCGGCTGTGAAAACCTGGGGCTTAACCCCGGGCGTGCAGTCGATACGGGCAGACTTGAGTTCGGCAGGGGAGACTGGAATTCCTGGTGTAGCGGTGAAATGCGCAGATATCAGGAGGAACACCGGTGGCGAAGGCGGGTCTCTGGGCCGATACTGACGCTGAGGAGCGAAAGCGTGGGGAGCGAACAGGATTAGATACCCTGGTAGTCCACGCCGTAAACGGTGGGCGCTAGGTGTGGGGGATTTCCACGTCCTCCGTGCCGTAGCTAACGCATTAAGCGCCCCGCCTGGGGAGTACGGCCGCAAGGCTAAAACTCAAAGGAATTGACGGGGGCCCGCACAAGCGGCGGAGCATGTGGATTAATTCGATGCAACGCGAAGAACCTTACCTGGGTTTGACATGCACCGGACAGCCTCAGAGATGGGGTTTCCGCAAGGTCGGTGTACAGGTGGTGCATGGCTGTCGTCAGCTCGTGTCGTGAGATGTTGGGTTAAGTCCCGCAACGAGCGCAACCCTTATTCCATGTTGCCAGCACGTAATGGTGGGGACTCATGGGAGACTGCCGGGGTCAACTCGGAGGAAGGTGGGGACGACGTCAAGTCATCATGCCCCTTATGTCCAGGGCTTCACACATGCTACAATGGCCGGTACAAAGGGCTGCTAAGCCGTGAGGTGGAGCGAATCCCAGAAAGCCGGTCTCAGTTCGGATCGGGGTCTGCAACTCGACCCCGTGAAGTCGGAGTCGCTAGTAATCGCAGATCAGCAACGCTGCGGTGAATACGTTCCCGGGCCTTGTACACACCGCCCGTCACGTCACGAAAGTCGGTAACACCCGAAGCCCATGGCCCAACCCGTGAGGGGGGGAGTGGTCGAAGGTGGGACTGGCGATTGGGACGAAGTCGTAACAAGGTAGCCGTACCGGAAGGTGCGGCTGGATCACCTCCTTTCTAAGGAGCATGACTCTCGCCGACCGGTCCATGAACGTCGAGTTTGTGGGTGGTGGGTGGGGTTGGGTCGTCGGACTGCCCGTTCGTGGTGGTGGCGGCCTGCTCAGTGGATGTGGACTGTTGGTTATCTCGGGATGGTCGTCTGGTTGTTCGGGTGAGTACTGTCTGCTGCTTCGGTGGTGGGCGTGGAAAGTTCGGGTGGCGGGGTGAGGGTTCCGGGTCGGCACGCTGTTGGGTCCTGAGGGAACACGCCGTGTGGTGTGTTGTCTTGGATGTGTGAACGGATGGACTGTTCGTCGCGATCAAACTGCTGTCGGGGATGTGAGTTCCTGGGGGTGTGTGGTGGCGGGTGGCGGGTGGTCTGGTTGTTCTTTGAGAACTACACAGTGGACGCGAGCATCTTTGTGGCAAGTTAGTAAGGGCATACGGTGGATGCCTAGGCATCAGGAGCCGATGAAGGACGTAGGAGACTGCGATAATCCTCGGGGAGCTGTCAACCGAGCTATGATCCGAGGGTGTCCGAATGGGGAAACCCGGCATCCGTCATGGGGTGTCACCCGCATCTGAATATATAGGGTGTGTGGAGGGAACGCGGGGAAGTGAAACATCTCAGTACCCGTAGGAAGAGAAAACAACCGTGATTCCGTGAGTAGTGGCGAGCGAAAGCGGAAGAGGCTAAACCGTGTACGTGTGATACCTGGCAGGGGTTGCGTATGCGGGGTCGTGGGACCGACTGGTCAGTGCTGCCATGCTGGCAAGGAGTGAGAAAACGTTGTGGTTAGCGGAAGGTGTCTGGAAAGCACCGGCGTAGAGGGTGATACTCCCGTACGCGAAAACCTGACGTCTCCTGGTCGTGTTCCCAAGTAGCAGCGAGCTCGTGAAATTTGCTGTGAATCTGGCGGGACCACCCGCTAAGCCTAAATACTTCCTGATGACCGATAGCGGACTAGTACCGTGAGGGAAAGGTGAAAAGTACCCCGGGAGGGGAGTGAAATAGTACCTGAACCCGTATGCCTACAAGCCGTCAGAGCCTTTTGGGGTGATGGCGTGCCTTTTGAAGAATGAGCCTGCGAGTTAGTGATGTGTGGCGAGGTTAACCCGGGTGGGGTAGCCGTAGCGAAAGCGAGTCCGAATAGGGCGTTCTGAGTCGCATGTCCTAGACCCGAAGCGGAGTGATCTACCCATGGCCAGGGTGAAGCGCGGGTAAGACCGTGTGGAGGCCCGAACCCACCAGGGTTGAAAACCTGGGGGATGAGCTGTGGGTAGGGGTGAAAGGCCAGTCAAACTCCGTGATAGCTGGTTCTCCCCGAAATGCATTTAGGTGCAGCGTCACGTGTTTCTCATTCGAGGTAGAGCACTGGATGGCTAATGGGCCCTACAAGGTTACTGACGTCAGCCAAACTCCGAATGCGGGTGAGTGAGAGCGTGGCAGTGAGACTGCGGGGGATAAGCTTCGTAGTCGAGAGGGAAACAGCCCAGAACACCAGCTAAGGCCCCCAAGTGTGCGCTAAGTGGGAAAGGATGTGGGGTCGCCCAGACAACCAGGAGGTTGGCTTAGAAGCAGCCATCCTTTAAAGAGTGCGTAATAGCTCACTGGTCAAGTGGTCCTGCGCCGATAATGTAGCGGGGCTCAAGCGCACCGCCGAAGCTGTGTCATTCACATGTGTGCCCGGCCTGCCTTTCGGGGTGGGTCTAGGTGTGTGGATGGGTAGGGGAGCGTCGTGCATCGGGTGAAGCGGCCGTGGAAACGAGTCGTGGACGGTGTGCGAGTGAGAATGCAGGCATGAGTAGCGAAAGCAGAGTGAGAAACTCTGCCGCCGTATGACCAAGGGTTCCTGGGCCAGGTTATTCCGCCCAGGGTAAGTCGGGACCTAAGGCGAGGCCGACAGGCGTAGTCGATGGACAACGGGTTGATATTCCCGTACCCGTGTAGATGCGCCCATGGCGAGGCTGGTGATACTAACCGCCCGGATTATTGTTGCCCTTTCGGGGGTGGTGGTGGTCTGCGCGGGATCTGAGCTGGTAGTAGTCAAGTGATGGGGTGACGCAGGAGGGTAGCTCCGCCAGTGAGTGGTAGTACTGGTGTAAGCGTGTAGCCTGCTCTGATAGGTAAATCCGTCGGGGCTTATAGGGTGAGACGTGATGCGTAGCCGAATGAGGCGAAGTAGAGTGATCCCATGCTGCCGAGAAAAGCCTCTAGCGAGTATCTTCGCGGCCCGTACCCCAAACCGACACAGGTGGTCAGGTAGAGTATACCGAGGCGATCGGGTGAACTGTGGTTAAGGAACTCGGCAAAATGCCCCCGTAACTTCGGGAGAAGGGGGGCCGTGTGGCGTGAAGCCCTTCGCGGGCTAGCGTTGTGTGGCCGCAGAGACCAGGGAGAAGCGACTGTTTATTAAAAACACAGGTCCGTGCGAAGTCGTAAGACGATGTATACGGACTGACGCCTGCCCGGTGCTGGAACGTTAAGGGGACCGCTTAGCTCTTCGGGGCGAAGGTGAGAACTTAAGCGCCAGTAAACGGCGGTGGTAACTATAACCATCCTAAGGTAGCGAAATTCCTTGTCGGGTAAGTTCCGACCTGCACGAATGGCGTAACGACTTCTCCGCTGTCTCAACCACAGGCCCGGCGAAATTGCACTACGAGTAAAGATGCTCGTTACGCGCGGCAGGACGGAAAGACCCCGGGACCTTTACTATAGCTTGGTATTGGTGTTCGGTTCGGCTTGTGTAGGATAGGTGGGAGACTGTGATGTGGTCACGCCAGTGGCTGCGGAGTCGTCGTTGAAATACCACTCTGGTCGTACTGGATGTCTAACCTCGGACCCTGATCGGGTTCAGGGACAGTGCCTGGTGGGTAGTTTAACTGGGGCGGTTGCCTCCCAAAGGGTAACGGAGGCGCCCAAAGGTTCCCTCAGCCTGGTTGGCAATCAGGTGTTGAGTGTAAGTGCACAAGGGAGCTTGACTGTGAGACTGACGGGTCGAGCAGGGACGAAAGTCGGGACTAGTGATCCGGCACTGGCTGGTGGAAGCGGTGTCGCTCAACGGATAAAAGGTACCCCGGGGATAACAGGCTGATCTTGCCCAAGAGTCCATATCGACGGCATGGTTTGGCACCTCGATGTCGGCTCGTCGCATCCTGGGGCTGGAGTAGGTCCCAAGGGTTGGGCTGTTCGCCCATTAAAGCGGCACGCGAGCTGGGTTTAGAACGTCGTGAGACAGTTCGGTCCCTATCCGCCGCGCGCGTAGGATACTTGCGGAAGGCTGTCCCTAGTACGAGAGGACCGGGATGGACGAACCTCTGGTGTGCCAGTTGTACCGCCAGGTGCATGGCTGGTTGGCTACGTTCGGGAGGGATAACCGCTGAAAGCATCTAAGCGGGAAGCCTGTTCCTAGATGAGGTGTCCCACCCCTTTGTGGGTTAAGGCCCCCAGCAGACCACTGGGTTGATAGGCCCGAGATGGAAGCCTGGTAACAGGTGGAGTTGACGGGTACTAATAGGCCGAGGACTTGCTCACGAAGATGCTACGCGTCCACTGTGTGGTTCTGAAGGAACAACTGTTCCCCTTCAGACACCGAAACTCTCCAGGTGGGGGGTGTGCCAGTCCCGACTACGGTCAGGGCACGGCACACCGGTCACCGTGGAGGGTGGGGTGTCCGGGGGTGGGGGTTGTTCGTTCGCTGGTGTGTCGGTGGTCATAGCGGTGGGGAAACGCCCGGTCCCATTCCGAACCCGGAAGCTAAGCCCTCCAGCGCCGATGGTACTGCACCCGTGGGGGTGTGGGAGAGTAGGACGCCGCCGACCTTTACCTCAACCGATGGGTGGAGGGGAGACTGGTTGTAGCACCCTTGTGTGTGGTGCTCCCGGTTTTCCCTCCACCCATTTTTTGTGCCCGAAACCCATGGCACGGCCTGCCCGGGGTCGACACCACCTCGACACCCCCAGCTACCGTGTGGTCTTGCCGGGTGCGAAGCAAGTCGGGGCACGTTGAGAACAGGGCGGCCCGGCTGTCGTCGCGAATGCGGGCGCTGATGGTGCTGGGTTGACCAGCCGGGATGTTCTGGAAGCGGGCTGCCTGCTTGCGCCGTTCTTCGTGGCGTCGCCGTGCGGATTCGTGCAGGGGGCATCCGCGTACGGTTCCGGCGGTGTGTCGGACGCGGGATCGAGAGCGGTGAGTGACATGACGGTGAGCGGGATCGAGGAGATCGAGCAGCAGGCGGGGGCCTCGGCTGCGGCGGCGTCGGGTATCGATCCGGAGCGCCTAGCCGCCTGTCTCGCGGTGCTCGCCGAGGTCCAGGAGCTGCCGACCGAGCATCCGGACGCCGTGGCGGTACGACGTGCCACCGCAGGCATCTACAAGACTGTCCGCAAACAACGGCGCAATGCCAAGCGGGACGCCCAGCGCGTGGCCGACGACGCGGTGATCGCCGCGACCGCGACCGGCGCCCCTGGACGCATCGACGACGAGACGCGGGGGCTTCCGCTGGTGTCGTCCGTGCAGGGCGCCACCGCAGGCACCTACCAGCGCGCCAGGTCGTGCTACACGTGCAAGAACCGGTATCGCGAGGTGGACGCCTTCTACCACCAGCTCTGCCCGTCCTGTGCCGAGCTGAATCGGAGCAGGCGCGACGCGCGCACGGACTTGAGCGGCAGGCGGGCGCTGCTCACCGGCGGCCGGGCGAAGATCGGCATGTACATCGCGTTGCGGCTGCTACGCGACGGCGCGCACACGACCATCACCACCCGGTTCCCTTCGGACGCGATCCGTCGGTTCACCTCGATGCCCGACAGTGCGGACTGGCTGCATCGGCTGCGCGTCGTCGGTGTCGACCTGCGCGACCCCGCCCAGGTGATCGCGCTGGCCGATTCGGTGCGCGAGCAGGGGCCGCTGGACATCCTGATCAACAATGCCGCGCAGACGGTTCGGCGTTCGCCGGGGTCCTACGCGCCCCTGGCCGCCGCCGAGTCGGCACCGTTGCCTGCCGGACCGCTGCCGGAGACCATCACCTTCGGGCATTCGGCCGCGGTGCACCCGGCGGCCCTGGTCGGCGCGATCAGCGAGTCGAGCGGGAGCGAGTCGCTGACCCCGGAGGTGGTGACGGCGCTGGCCTTGACCGCCGATCCGTCGGCGCCCGTCCGGCTGGCTTCGGGTGCCGTCGTCGATGCGGGGGGTCTCGTGCCGGACCTGGCGGAGCACAACAGTTGGACCCAGCACGTGCAGGAGGTCGAGCCGACGGAGCTGCTGGAAGTGCAGCTCTGCAACATGACAGCCCCCTTCATCCTGGTCAGCAGGCTGCGTCCCGCGATGGCCGCGTCGGCTGCCCGGCGAAAGTACGTCGTCAACGTATCGGCGATGGAGGGTCAGTTCAGCCGCGCCTACAAGGGGCCGGGCCATCCGCACACCAACATGGCCAAGGCTGCGCTGAACATGCTGACCAGGACCAGCGCCGAGGAGATGTTGACGGACGGCATCCTGATGACCAGTGTCGACACCGGCTGGATCACCGATGAGCGTCCGCACACTCTCAAGATGCGACTGGCGGACGAGGGCTTCCACGCGCCGCTCGACCTCGTGGACGGTGCGGCGAGGGTGTACGACCCCATCGTGCGTGGCGAGGCGGGCGAGGACCTCCGGGGCTGCTTCCTGAAGGACTACGCGCCCTCTCCCTGGTGACGGCCTGTGCCTCGGACGACGAGGTTGACGGGCCCGTTCGACGCCTTCGCTGCCGCTCCCACGGGCGAGGACGTCCGCGAAGGGGCAACCTGGTCTTGGTGACGTGCGTCTCTCATGGCAGAGGCGTAGGGAGCAGCTTTCGGGTCTCTGGCCCAGGGGCTGCCGGGGATCAGGGGAGCTACGGATGGGGAATCGATTCAGAAGCCGGGCCGTTGCGGCGTCGATGGGGTTGATGCTCGTATCGGGACTGGTGGCGTTGGGGCCCGTCGCTGTCGCGGCGGAGGGTGCTTCGAACACGTCGGCGGCGGCCACCACGGCACAGGACGTCCGGGACGTCGACTGGTACAACGCCACCTTCACGGTGTCGGAGGTGGGCGGCTGCCCGCCCGCGACCGTCACCTTCACCGACGGCGCCGGGGAGACCGAGGACCGGGTGTACCGGTTCGCCCCAGGTGCGGAGATCGTCTACGGCGACGTCATCGGGAGCGGTCGGGAGTCGGCGCTGCTGATCTTGCAGTGCGGCCCGCGCAATTCGGAGTACTCGACCGCAGTCGTGGGCGTCGATGTCAGCGAGGACGGGGTGATCTCCGGATTGGGAACCGTCGGCAACAAGGACTCCTGGGAGATCGTGCCCGTCGATGTCGCGATCTGGCACGGGGACGTCGCGGTGCGCTTCGAGGACTTCGGGACCGGTCAGTTCACGAACGAGTACTACCGCTTCTCCCCGCGAGAGGGCTTCGTGCGGATCTGACCCGCAGACATCGGTCGGCGGCGAGGGCCGACTGCCTCGGTACCGGGGTGGATGAGGCCGTCGGGCCGGGAGCTGGTCGAACTCGACTCGGGTGCCGTCGGAGCTGATGCGAGCAGAGCCGACCTGGCGCGCGGGGTGCGCCCTGGCGGTGCGAACGGCGTGGGACCTGACCCTGATCGACATGCCGCAGCCCTGTTCCCGGCGCCGCGTGGCGTGGCGGCGGCTGTCGTACCTGATCCTTGCCGCCGTGAACGCGATGGGCCTGCGCTCGGTCCCGTCGACAGGCCGACCGCAACGGATTACCGACGGGGCAGCCGTCACCCGATCTCCCGCCCGCCCTCACCCGTCCATCTGGTGATACTCGATGCGCTCACCATCGTGTCGGGGCACGCTTCGATCGGACGACCCGGTCGGGAGAACTGCTGGGCAGCCGGAGCGGGGCCGACCGGGTGGAGGTGAGTCGCGTGAGCGGACCGGAATCGAATCCACTGCGCATGTTCGGGACTGCGGCGTGCATTCTCGGATTGGCAATGGGCGCGTCGCCTGCCGCCGTTGGGCGGTCGGGAGCAACAGCTCGACGTGCTGTTCGTGCGGTGGACTGGCGCAACGCTCGGTTCGTCATGCCGGGGACCGGTCGATGTCCGGCCCGGCCGGTCCGCTTCGTCGACGGCATCGCGGAGAGCGAGGACGGCTGCTACCGATTCGAAACCGGTCCCGGCCTCGACAGGGAGATCGTCTACGCCGATCTCACCGGGGACGGGCACGAGGACGCCCTGCTGATGCTGCGATGTGGGCAGCCCGACGCGACGGCCCTCACGGTCGTCGTCGCCGTGACCGTCGACGCGCGGGGCGTGGTGCTGCCCTTGGGCACCGTCTTCCTCCCGGACGTCTGGACGTGGCAGCCGGTCGATCTCCTGGTCTGGCACGGCGACATCGCCCTGCGGGTGCTCGACCTGGACACCGGGCGCTGCTGGACTCGATATCACCGCTGGTCGGAGACCGCCAGGGACTTCGTGCGCCTCGACGGCGGCTGACGTCGTCCTGATCTCGGACGCCGCGTGTCCGGGCCACCGGCCAGCCGAGCATGATCGAGGCGGACACGGATCATCGAAGGCGGAGGAGATCGACATGGCCAGTGTGTTCGTGACCGGTTCCTCGGACGGGATCGGCAGGGAGACCGCAGCGACGCTCGCCCGAGCGGGACATCGCGTGACGCTGCACGCTCGCTCTGCGCATCGGGCGGAGCAGGCCCGCGAGGCGGTCCCCTCGGCCGTCGGCGTGCTGGTGGGCGACCTTGCCTCCTTGGCGGAGACGAGGGCGTTGGCGGCGGCTGCGACCGAGGCCGGTCCGTTCGACGTGGTGATCCACAACGCGGGTGTCTACACCTTCCCCGAGCGTGCCGAGACCCGCGACGGGCTCGAGCGCGTGTTCCAGATCAACGTGCTCGCTCCCTATCTGTTGACAGCCCTGCTGCCCCGGCCGAGGCGCCTCGTCTACCTGTCCTCGGGCGGACAGGCCTCGGGAGAGATCGCGCTGGAGGACCTCCAGTTTCGGCGGCGGCCCTGGTCGGGCCTGCAGGCCTACTGCGATTCGAAGCTGCACGACGTCCTGCTGGCCTTCGCCGTCGCCCGGCGGTGGCCCGAGGTGATCAGCAATGCGGTCGACCCCGGCTGGGTCCGCAGCAGGATGGGCGGGTCGGCCGCTCCCGACTCGGTGGCCGACGGCGCCGACACCCCGGTGTGGCTGGCCTCCTCAGACGAGCAGGCTGCCGTGGTCAGCGGCCGGTACCTGTCTGGACGTCGAGCGCGGACGCCGCACCACGCGGCGGCCGACCCGGCCGTCCAAGACGCCCTGCTGGCTGCCTGCGCAGCATTGACCGGGGTCGAACTGCCCTCGTGAGCGTGTGGTCGACGCTCACTGTGCGATCGAGGCGGTGGACACGTCGAGCGAGTCGGGCGACCGGCTCACATCGGTCTAGCGAGGCACGGGGAGGCCGCCCCGGACAGACCTGGACGACGGAGCACGTCGCGCCGGTCGAAGCTGGTCGTCCCGCAGCGCTCCGGCCGTCGGAGATCAGGTGAATCAAGGCTGTGTCCAGCGGCTCCGGCACTCTACTGTCGGTTCGTGCGCCGCATCGATCGTGCCGTCCTCATCTACAACCCGAACAGCACCGGCTCCGCGCCTGAACTGGCGGAGGGACTGCGCGCCGACCTGGCCGAGCGTCTGCCCGCGCTGCCCGTCACCCTGCGGCCCACCCGGCATGCTGGCCATGCCCGCGACCTGGCGGCGGAGGCCGCAGGCGAAGGCAGGCCGTTGATCGTCTCGGTCAGCGGCGACGGCGGGTACAACGAGGTCGTCGACGGGGTAATGCGGGCCGAGAGGACGCACGCCGTCTGCGCGGTCCTCGCCGCAGGCAATGCCAATGACCACCATCGCGTCCTGCGAGATCGTCCGCTGATCGAGTCGATCGTCGCAGATGAAGTCCGGCGGATCGACCTGCTGCGGCTGACGGTGGCCGACCGTGCGGGCGCTCACGTCCAGCACGCCCACTCCTATATCGGGCTCGGCCTGACTCCGATCGTCGCAGTGGACCTGGAGAAGGGCGGCAAGGGGTCCTTCCGTGAGATCGTGACGGCGGTGCGGACCTTCACTCGGTTCCGGCCGTTCACCATCGTCCGGCCGGACGGCACCCGACATCGTTTCGACAGCCTCGTCTTCGCCAACATCCCCGAGATGGCCAAGTACGCCACCCTCAGCGAGCACGGCCGCCCCGACGACGGGCTCTTCGAGGTCGTCGCCATCCCGCACACCGCGAAGTGGCGGGTGTTGGGCACCGCGTTGCGGGCGGCCGTGCGCGGCCTCGGGCCGCAGCCGGGCGTCCGGGAGTACGAGTTCACCACGGCGGCGCCGACGCCGATGCAGATCGACGGCGAGGTCATCCGGGTCCCCGAGGGCGCCACCGTGCGGGTCGAGGTGCTCCCCGGCGCCCTGACCACCCTGGTCTGACGGCGTTCGCCACCTGCGCGGCTGTAGGCGGCGAACGCCGAAGTCTGACGCCGTCCCGCTCAGCGGGGGGTGACTCGGCAACGCATCGGCCCGCGCACGCCGATGGTGACGCCCTGTTCCACCGGGACGTCGACGTCGACGGCCTCGATCTCGTGATCGCGCAGGATCATCGCGAGCGTCAACACCGACTCCAGCATGGAGAACCGCCTCCCGATGCACGCCCTGGGGCCGCCGCCGAACGGCATCCAGGCGTACCGGTGTCGGGCGGACTCGCGCTCCTCGGTGAACCGCGTCGGATCGAAGCGCTCGGGGTCCTCCCAGTGGTCGGGATGCCGGTGGATAGCCCATGGGACCAGGATCACGTCGGACCCGGCGGGGATACGGCGTCCGTCCACCTCGATGTCGACCTTGTTACGGCGGCCGAGGGCGGGTGCGGGCGGGTACAGCCGCATCGCCTCCTTCAAGACCATCGTCAGGTAGGGCAGTCGATCGACGTCGGCGGCCTCGGGGTCCGCGCCGCCGAGAACCCGGTCGACCTCCGCCCTGGCCTCCGCCTGCTCTGCGGGATGGCGGGCCAGCAGATGCAGGGCGAAGGCGAGGGCGGTGGCCGTCGTCTCGTGGCCGGCGAGCAGGAAGATGAGGACCTGTTCGCGGATCTCCACGGCGTCGAGGCGGTCGCCGTCCTCGCCCACCGCCTCGCTGAGCAGGGCGAGAAGGTCGGTTCCGGTGCCGTCGGCGACGTCGTCCTGCCTGCCTCGGCTCGCGATGATCCGATCGCACACCTCGTACAGCTCGGCCTGTGCCGCGTTCGCCTTGATGTTCCCGGGCGTCGGCCAGGTCCTGGGGACGTTGACCGGGGCGAAGCCGCGTCGCCGGGTGTGTGCCGACAGGATCGGGAAGCCTCGGCGCACGGCGGGGATCATGTCGTCGGCGTCGGCGCCGAACAGCACCCGGGCCACGGTGCGCAGGGTGAAGCTGCCCGTCTCCTCTAATGCATCGATCGTCCCGTCCGGCGCGGCGCTCCAGCCGTCCGTCATCCGCCGGGTCTCCTCACGGATGGCGTCCGCATAGAGGTCGACCCTGCGCGGGGTGAACAGCGGCTGGATGAGACGACGTTGTCGCTGGTAGTCGTCGTGCTGGCTGGTCAGCAGTCCGTTGCCGAGGATCTGTCGCACCTCCTCGTAGAACTGGTTGTCCTTGCCGAAGTCGGCTGCCTTGGTCGCGAGCACCTCTTTCGCCCCCTGCGGGGAGAAGACGGCGTAGAACGTGGCCCGCAGGCCTGGCGGTCCGGCGATGAAGCGGACCACGTCGCCGTGCTCGGCGCGGGCCCGCTCGTAGGCCTGCAACGCGCCGCGTTGGAGATCGAGCATCGAGCCGATCAGCGGCAGCCCGCTCGCGCTCGGAATGTGGTCGACGGTCATGAGTCCTCCCGTGCGCGACTGTGTCGAGTCGAGGGTTCTCTGGTGCCGTGCCATGCGCAATGATCTAGAGACCGGAACACTGATTCGGACGATGGACGAGCGGACCGAAGGCTGCGGGTCGAGCGGGCGGCGCAGCGGCTGCCCGGATCATTCGGCGGTGTGCGGCACGGTCAGCAGCCTCGGCCAGGACCAGCCGATGCCGACGGTGCCGGGCCCGACGTCGAGTTCGACGGTGTGCACCGTGTGCATCGAGTTCACCGCCGGTGGTCTTCGGCGGCCTGCATCCCCTGGTTCGAGCGCGGTGCCGACGCGATGAACCCTCGTCGGCAGCCGTGCCGGGTGGAAGGCGATCTCCAGCAGGTACTCCCGCACCGGTGTCGGAATCGCCGCGAGCACTCCATGGCGGCGGCCTCGGCGGCCGAGCGGCCGCCGCCGACGAGCTGGTACTCGAGTACGGCCGTCTCCCCACGTGCCAACGGGTGCGGCAGGACGAGTTCCGCCACGACGAGATCGGTGTGATCAGAGGTCACGACCCTGCCGAGACGACAGCTCTGCAGCGGACGCAGAGTCGGGGCGGTCGTTCCGGTGCTCTCGCCGTCGAACACGGCCACGGCCCGATCGGGGCCGTCCTGGCGGGCCCGTAACACCTGTCTGACCCGCACGCCGACGAATTCCCCGTGTGCCCGAACACGTAATGATCATGTTGGCTGATCCGATCCAGCAGCATGTCTGATTCCACGTCGACGCCGCCCAGCAGCTCGACGACTCGGCGGTCGTCCTGCCACAACGAGACGGTGCTCGGTTCTTTTCGCTGAATTCTTCGACCCCGAGGTCGAGGTGGTCCGAGCAGCGTGTGCAGGGCCTGCGGCGGTAGTCGGAGTATTCCCTCCAAATGGCTCAGTGCGACCAGGGATTCGCGACGTTCTGGTCTGCTGCGGCCCGACTGCCAATAACTGAGGGTGGCGGCGCTCACGGGGTGCCTGTGCTGCCGCAGCCGATGACACACTCGGTCGAGGCTCAATCCGCTTGCCGCGATCGCGGCGCGCAGCGCATCGGAGAACGGGCCGGTCACCAGGAGTTCCGCCAGTGGCGGTACGTCCGATCCGGCGTTGAGGCGTGGCTCTCGGTCACTTCATGCGGCGCCGAGCATCTGTTCTCCCCGTAGCCGGTCGGTAGGCCGAGTTCGACGCTAGCGAGACCCTCCTGGCTTGTCATCAGCGCGGTGAACGGTTCCAGATGTCGGGATGTGGCGTTCGGAGTGCACTCTGTTAACTGACAATAAGACACGCTTCCGAATCGTTCGACGTCCCGTCACGAGCCGATGCCTCGTGCGACACGGACCCCGGCCTGCGGAGGCGACTCCGCCGGTCGGGGTCTTCGCCGTGGCGGGTCCCTCCCGGCGCGCGAGTGCCACGCGGCGCGGCCGGGTCCCGATGTGCGTGCCTGCTCTCCTCGGCTCCCGTTCCCGGGCGTCCCCTGCCCTCGCGCGGTCGGCGTGGGGGTGCGCCGAGAGCATCGAGGTCACCCTCCCGGCCGGGTACGTCCGCTGAGGGTCTTCGGGGCTCCGACCAGCGGCGGTGCTGGTCGGCAGCCTCTCGGCAGATGATCTCTGTACCCGATCAGGGCATTGAGGATCGTTTCGACGGCGACGATCACGTAGGTGAGAAGCGGCCTTTCCTGATCAGGAGGCACCATGGTGATCGACGAGGTGACCGCGACGGTGCTCGGTGGCTGCGGGCTGCTGATCGGCGGTTCGTTGCTGATCTGGTTCAGCATCGTCGGAATCGAGAAGACTGTTCGGCCGGGCAGGCCCGCCGTGCCGCAGGCCCCGGTGTCGCCGCAGGCCCCGGTGTCTAGGCTGCGCATGCGTTCCCGAGGTCCTGCCGAGCCGCCCGTTGAGGTGCCTGCCGGGGTGCCTGCGGGGGTGTCGGTCGACCAGGGGGAGGACGTCTTCGGCGTGGCGGCGATCCTCCGGCGGTGTGACGGCGGGTCGGCTCGGCTGTCGAAGAGCGCATCCCCCGCAACGGCCCGACACGCTGCCGACCATGCTTCGCTGCTCGCGTCTCCGGTTCGGGGCGGCTCGCCCGCACCGAGTGGGCGGGCGGTGGACGTCCCTCGGGCGGTGCATCCCCGATGACCGGCCCGATGCTCATCGAACAGGACACGCTCCCCGAGGCCGGGATCATCCTCGACCGGCATCTCGCACTGGTCGACGACGGTCCGCCCGAGGACGGTGCGGCGCTGACCGCCTTGTGCGGAGTCCGGCTGACGGTCGGCCCGCCGCCCGCCGAGGTGCTGCCCGGCGTGCCCGCCGCGTACACCGCCGACTGTCCGTTCTGCCAGGACGTCCTCACCGCGACACTGCTCGACACGCAGGCCGAGGACCTCGATCGGACGCCTGCGGACTCCTCGGCCGCCGGTGAATCGCACCGAAGCGCCGGGACGGCGCCTCCGTTGATGGCGGTGCGGCTCTCACCGGGTGAGCCGGTGCATCTCTGCCGACTGCCGCTGGCCGGGCCGACCCTCACCGCGTCCTGCGGTGCGGCGCTCCCTCGGACGATGGTCGAGATCGTCGATCCCGGTGACGGCGTGCCGTGCACCTGCTGCCTGTTGACGTCGTCGGGGTCCGACGCCCTGCTCGAATGCCACCGCGCGGAGGACCGCGAATTCGACGCCGCCCCTGCTCGCCCGAGCCTGCTCGTTCCTGGCAGGCTCTGCGACGACTGATGCGCTGAGTCGGCGCCGTGCGGCGCCGGATCGCGTGCGCACCAGACCCTCTTCACAGTCGTGGAGTTCGACCGCATGTCCGGCCGGAACCCGAGCCGCCTCGTCCGCGCTTCGCCGGCGAGGCAGCAGGCACCGGGCACGGACTCTCCAGCCGACGGGAAGGGCCCGAACGATGACGGTCGACGATCACGACGTCGACGCACCCCTGTGGGAGGCGCTGAGCGCGCTCTATCTCACGGCGACCGAAGCCCTCGATCAGCTCCTCGCCACCCGCTACCGCCTGACGACTCCGGAGTATCACCTGCTCGCCGCGTTGTTCGCCGCCCCGGAGCCCCAGGCCGTCGTGGCGCTGAAGGGCCGCGTGTCGCCCGTCGGGCTTCGCGACACACTGCGTGGCCTCGTCGACGCAGGCCTGGTGCTCGTCGAGGGCTGCGGCGTGGACGAGCGGGTTCGACTCACCATCAACGGTCGGGATCGGGTGGGCGCCGCGCGCCGCGATGTCCGTGATGTCACCGACGGTGTCGCCGCGCCGCTGACGGCGCAGGAGCGCGGCACCCTGGGCGGGCTGCTACGGCGGATGCGATGCACGACGCCGGGTTCGCGGGAGTCGGACCGACAGATCGTCGGTGTCGCTGAGCCGACGACAGCAGGCGGCAGCCCGGTGCCCGAGACCTGCGACGTCTGAGAGCCTGTCTGTGATCCCCCTGGCCCCGTGCAACAGGAAAGTGGGGATTAAAGACAGACTCCGAGGTCGCCCGGGGAGCCGGTCGCGGCGCCGGCGGGACGCGGCCGGATCGCCGACGCGGTGACGAGTGGCGGCCGTGACGACGAACACGGACCTCGGCTTCGGATGCCGAGACAGCGTGTTCGGTGCGTTCGCCCGGCGATCGGGCGCTGTTCGCGGCTCGCGCACGAGACGGCCGACCGGCCGGATCGGCGAAGGCGTGCTTGCGTGGCGACCCGGTGGCGCGAGCCGTCCGGAGCAGTGCGGCTCCGGACGCCCCGCCGACCTCACCGGTCGCCGCTGCCGTCCGGCCCGGCCCGGCCGCCGCCTCGGACGACGTCGAGCGCGGCAGCAACGCAGGCAGTCTCCCGCGCCAACCGGGATGTGCCGCTCACAGCAGCAGCTGCGAGATCGTGTGGATCGCCAGGCCAGCGAGCGCGCCGACGACCGTGCCGTTGATCCGGATGAACTGAAGATCCCTGCCGACCTGCAGTTCGATCTTGCGGGATGTCTCCTCGCCGTCCCAGCGTTCGACCGTGTCGCTGATCAAGGTGGTGATCTCTCCCTGGTAGTTCGTCACCACGTAGACGGCGGCGCCCTCCAGCCACCCGTCGGCCTTCGCCCGCAGCGCGTCGTCCTTGACCAGCCGCTCGCCGAGCGAGCGGATCCCGCCTTCCACCCGAAGACGCAGTTCGCTGGAGGGGTCCTCGGCGGCGTCCAGGATGAGCTGCTTGATCCTGCTCCAGACTGAGCCCGCGAGGTTCTGCACCGCCGGGTGGTCGAGGACCTGCTGCTTGAACTGCTCCGCCTTGTCCATCGCGACCGGATCGTTCTGCAGGTCGGAGGCGAACTCGGTGAGGAACTTGTCCAGCATCTGCCGGACCTCGTGGTTCTTGTCCGTCTTGACCGCCCAGGCGAAGGCGAGGATCTCGTTGTAGATCCGATCGCCGACCATGTCGTCGACGAATCTCGGCGACCAGGACGGCGCCCGTTTGCTCACCAGCCCGCGCAGGCTCTCCCGATTGCGCTCCACCCACTCGTACGCGCGGTCGCAGAGCATGTCCACCAGTCGGTGATGTGACCGCTCCTCCACGACCTGTTCGAGGACCTTGCCGATCGGCGGGCCCCACGGGCGGTCGACGAGCTTGCGGAGCAGCGCCTGCTCCAGCACGGCCTGGACGTCCTCGTCTCGCAGCACGGTCACCGCGCCCCGAGTGGCCGCCGCCAGCTCGGAGGTGAGCCGGGCGGCGTTCTCCGGCTTCGCCAGCCACGTCCCGACTCGCCTGGCGACCTCGGCGCGCTTCAGCTTCTCCCTGATCACCTGTTCGGAGAGGAAGTTGGAGCCCACGAAGTCGCCGAGGCTCTTGCCGAGAGCGTCCTTCCGGGTCGGAATGATCGCCGTGTGCGGGATCGGCAGGCCCAGCGGTCGGCGGAACAACGCCGTCACCGCGAACCAGTCGGCGAGCGCACCGACCATGCCCGCCTCGGCCGCGGCACGCACGTAGCCGACCCAGGCGGCGGCGCCCTGGTTCTCCTGCCATCGGGCGATCACGTAGATCACCGATGCGACCAGCAGTAACCCGGTGGCGGCCGCCTTCATCCGGCGCAGGCTGCTGCGCTTGTCCAACTCGCTCGCGGTAAGTGGCTGCACGGGTCGATTCTCGCTCACCAGGACGCCTGACAGGATCAGAACTTGTGCGCACACCTGCTCTCGTCTCCCGACTTCAGCCGTTCACGTCGACGATCTTCGCCGAGATGACCGCCTCGGCGGTGCGAACCGGCGCCATCAACCTCGGTCAGGGGTTCCCCGACACGGACGGGCCGATGGGAATGCTCCAGATGGCCCGTCGGGCGATCGCGGAGGGCGTGAACCAGTACCCGCCGGGTCTCGGCAGGCCAGAACTGCGGCAGGCGATCGCGGATCATCGGCTGACGCAGTACGGCACCGAGTACGACCCCGACACCCAGGTGCTGGTCACCACGGGTGCGACCGAGGCCATCGCCGCCGCCCTGTTGGCGCTGGTCGAGCCGGGTGAGGAGGTCATCGTCATCGAGCCGTACTACGACTCCTACGCGGCGGCCATCGCGATGGCGGGCGGGGTGCGACGGGCGGTGCCGTTGCGGGCGAACCCCGACACCGGGCGCTTCGAGCTGGACCTGGTCGCCCTTCGCGCCGCCGTCGGCCCCGCCACCAGGGCGATCCTGGTGAACTCACCGCACAACCCCACGGGAACGGTCTTCAGCAGCGCGGAGCTGGCCGGGATCGCCGAGGTGTGTCGTGAGCACGACCTCCTGGCCATCACGGACGAGGTGTACGAGCACCTGATCTTCGACGACGCCAGGGAAGGGCATCGACATCGTTCGCTGGCCGCCCTGCCGGGGATGTCGGAGCGCACGCTCGCGATCTCCAGCGCAGGCAAGACCTTCAGTGCCACCGGCTGGAAGATCGGCTGGGTCTGCGGCTCCGTCGAGCTGGTCCACGCGGTCAAGGCCGCCAAGCAGTTCCTCACCTTCACCGGGGGTGCGCCCTTCCAGCCTGCCGTCGCGCACGCCCTGCGGCACGAGCTCGACTGGGTGGAGCGGATGCGCAAGGACCTGGCCGCCAAGCGGGATCGGCTGAGCGAGGGACTGGCCACGGCGGGCTTTGGCGTGCTGCCCAGCGAGGGCACCTACTTCGTGTGTGCCGACGTCCGGCCGTTGGGTTTCACCGACGGTGCCGACCTGTGCCGGGCACTGCCCGAGCAGATCGGGGTGGCGGCGATTCCGGTGCAGGCGTTCTGTGACGAGCCCGACATGGCTCGTCACCTGGTGCGTTTCGCGTTCTGCAAGCGCAACGAGATCCTCGATGAGGCGCTGCGGAGGCTGCGGCGTCTCTGAGGTCGGTGTCGTGCCCGCATGACGGCGGGCATCGGTGCCTGCCGGGCCCGGGTGGTGCCCGACGACCGCAGGCGCGGCCGGATCGGCGGCTCGCTGGCTCGACCGGGTGTCGGCCGCCTGCCTGCTCGGGACCGGCGACTTGGCAGGTGCGCGGCCTGCCTGCCGCCGCAGGCCGACGAGGGAGAAGGCGGCCGCTGCCCGACGACCTACCGAGGGCGGCGGCGGGTCCAGCTCGTCGAAGAGGGCGGCGAGTCTGCTCAGCAGGCCCTGATCGCCCTCGTTCACTCGGACCGCACCGTGTCGGGCGCGACGGGGCCTGATCCCGGTCCCGGTGCTCCGAGGCCGACGGCGGTCCGGGCCGCATCGGGGGCGGGCGCCGGGTCGTCGTGTCGGACGAGACCGGGACGTCCTTCGCCTGCGTCCCCGGGAGCAGCTGCGTCGCGGTGGGGGACCCGCCCTCCTGCCGCAGACTCGCTCGAGCGGGCCGACCGTGCAGTGGCCGGGCCCACCAGCGCGCGAAGCCGGGCGAGACACCGGTTCCTGGTCGGACCGACGCTGTTGGCAGGCATGTTCATCGCCTCCCCGACCTGGGCGTACGTCCAGTCGGGATGAAAGGCCATCGCGCGCAGCAGCCTGCGGCATCGGGCGGGCAGCCTGTTGAACGCCTGCCACAGCGCGCGGTCCTGTTCGGCGAGCAGGACGACGTTCTCCGGCGTCTCCTCCATCGGCCGATCGGCCTGTCTCGGCTCTGCGGGGTGTTCTTCCCAGGTCTGTTCGCGACGTCGCAGGGCCACCATGCGCAGTGACTCGCGGCGGGCCGTGGTCATGAGCCAGCCGGGGAGCTTCTTCGGCTCCCGCAACGAGGCCAGCCGTTCGGTGAGCCGCAGCCAGGTGGCCTGGCAGACGTCCATGGCATCGGCGTTGGGCAGTCGGTGTGCTCTGGCGACCGCCCAGATCAGTCGCGAGTAGCGCCGAACCAGGTCCTGCCAGGCCGTCCGGTCGCCGTCCATGGCACGCAGCACCAGCCGCTCGACGTCTCCCGTCGATGAGTGGGGTCGCACGTCTCCTACCTCCGATGTCGTCGTCCGCTGAGTCCGCGCTTGGAGCCTTCGCAGGTGGGACGGGCTCCGTTGATCGACTGAGAACGCCCGAAGGGGTGAGCGGCGCCCGCGTGCGGATCACTGGGCCGGGTGATGGCTGCCCGCGTGCCGCCGGTCCACCGCACGACTGACCGCCGTCATGTGTCGAGGGGTCTCCCGTCAGGAGTCGAGGCGGACGACCTGATCGTCGAGCACGCGCGAGTGGTGGCGATCGGTGCGCGAGTCCTGGTGGCGGAGCCTTCCCGAGGCTGCCGCGTCGATGCCGATCCGGCCGGGCAGTGCTGCTGCCTTTACGCCTGCTGAGGCGGGTGCCTGCCTTCGTCCTCGGCGCGGGCCGCGCAAAGAACACCGGGTGTATAGCTCAGGTGTATACACCCGGTGTACTGTGTGACCATGTCAATCAGCCAGACCCTTCTCGGGTTGCTCGAGAACGGGCCGAGGCACGGGTACGACCTCAAGCGCGCTTATGACGAACGCTTCGGTCGGGACCGTGCGCTGCACTACGGGCAGGTCTACTCGACCCTCGCGCGGCTGCTCCGCGACGGCCTGGTGGAGATCGACGGCATCGAGGCGGGCGACGGGCCGGAACGTAAGCGCTACGCCATTACCGAGGCGGGCCTGGCGCAGGTCACCGCCTGGTTGGAGACGCCGGAGAAGCCGGACTCCTATCTCCAGAACAAGCTCTACACCAAGGTCGTCCTCGCCCTGATGTCCGGGCGGGACGCCACCCTTCTGCTGGACGCGCAGCGGGCCGCTCACCTGGCGGTGATGCGCGACCTCACCCGCCGGAAGCGCGGCGCGGAGGTCACGGACCACATCGTCCTCGACTTCGCGCTCCTGCACCTTGAAGCCGACCTGAAGTGGCTCGACCTCGCCGCTTCCCGTCTCGGGCCGCTGGCCAAGGAGATTCAGTCATGACCACCGCGTCCGACCAGCCCGATTCGACCTCGGGTGCACCGATCCTCACCGGCGCCGACCTGCACCTGGACTTCGGCCAGACCCGTGCCCTGCGGGGAGCGGGGCTGTCGGTCTGTCCCGGCGAGATCGTCGCCGTGATGGGCACGTCCGGTTCCGGCAAGTCCACCCTGCTGCACTGCCTGGCGGGCATTCTCAGCCCGAAGTCCGGGTCGGTGACCTTCGCCGGGCGTGAGGTGACCGCGATGACCGACGTCGAGCGCAGCGCGCTGCGGCGCAGCGAGTTCGGCTTCGTCTTCCAGTTCGGGCAGCTCGTGCCGGAGCTGTCGATCGTCGAGAACGTGGCGCTGCCGCTGCGGCTGTGCGGTGTCAAGGGCAGACAGGCCGCCGTCGACGCCAAGGGGTGGCTCGACCGTCTCGACGTCGCACACATCGCCGACCACCGGCCCGGTGAGATCTCCGGCGGCCAGGGGCAGCGGGTGGCGATCGCACGGGCGCTGGTCGCGCGTCCGAAGGTGATCTTCGCCGACGAGCCGACCGGCGCGCTCGACACGTTGCAGGGCGAGCAGGTCATGACCCTGCTCACCGAGACGGCACGGGAGACCGACGCCGCCGTGGTGCTGGTGACCCACGAACCCACCGTCGCCGCCTTCGCCGACCGCGAGGTCATCGTCCGCGACGGCATGACCCGGTCGGGGGAGATCAAGGCGGAGGAGTTCGCCCGATGAACGGTGACCGACGCGGCGTGCTGCGCCGATGGGCCCAAGACCTGGCCCTGGGGGTCCGACTGGCTGTCGGGGGCAGTCGGACCCCCTGGGGCCGCATCTCGCTGACCGCGATCGGCGCGGGCCTCGGCGTGGCGGTGCTGTTACTGCTGGCCTCGGCGGGCTCGGTGGTCGAGCAGCGTGCCGCGCGGGAGTCCGCACGGGCGGCCGACCGAGGCTTCGAGATCACCGATCCCAGCACGGCGCTTCACATCTATGAGAACCACATCGACCACGGTGGAACACAGTTTCGAGCCTTCTTCGTCGACGTCGCCGGAAACAGCCCGGAGCCGCCGCCCGGAGTCGAACGGCTTCCCGGACCGGGTGAGATCGTCGCCTCGCCCGCCCTCGCCGAACTGCTGAACTCGCCGGACGGCGCGGGACTGAGCCGGCGTCTCGGCGACGAGGTCGTCGGCGTGATCGGCCGCGACGGCCTGCTGGACCCGCATGAGGTCATCGCCTACGTCGGCACCGATCAGCTCAGCGACCGCAGTCCCGACACCGCTGTGCGTGGATTCAATCTCGACGGCTGGGTCGGCTTCGGTCAGATCACACCGACGGCGATGATCATCCTGCTGGTCGGCGTCGCCGTCATGGTGGTGCCCGTCGTCGTGTTCGTGGCGAGCAGCACCCGACTGGCCGAGGCCGCCCGCGACCGACGGCTGGCGGCGCTGCGTCTCGTCGGCGCGGACGCCGGGCAGGTCCGGCGGATCGCAGCAGGCGAAGCACTCCTCGGCGCCGTCGGCGGGTTGATCGTCGGCTTCCTGGCGTTCTTCCCTGCTCGCGTTCTGCTGGAGCAGATCAGCATCCTGGAGTTCGGGGTCTTCGCCTCGGACCTGGTCCCCGCCTGGTGGGCGGTGCTCGCCATCGTCATCGGGCTGCCTGCCGTCGCGGTGACGACGGCCGTCGCGGCGATGCGGCGGACGGTCATCGAACCGTTGGGGGTGGTCCGCCGGACCCGGCCCGTCCGCCGGAGGCTCTGGTGGCGCCTCGTGCCGGTCGTCGCAGGCGCGGTCGGCATGGTCTACGCCAACCCTCGATGGGCGTCCGATTCGGTCGAGTCGGCGGCGCTCTTCAGCCTGTCCGTGGCGTTGTTGCTCATCGGGGTGCCCGCCCTGCTTCCCTGGCTGGTGGAGCGGGCGGTCGCCCGGCTGCGCGGAGGCCCGCTGCCCTGGCAGCTCGCGGTGCGCAGGCTTCAGCTGGATTCCGGCACGGCGGCCCGCGCAGTCAGCGGAGTCGCGGTGATCCTGGCAGGCATGATCGGATTACAGACGATCGTGGCCACCTCGCAGGCGGAGGTCCGCGCGAACGAGGCGGCCCGCGCCGAGCGGCTCGAATCCGCTGATCACTCGGATCATCTGATTCCCCAGAGTGAACGAGGGCTCTTCTCCGTGTACTCGGACCTTGACGACTCCACCGAACCCAGCTTTCAGGACCTGGTCGCCGCCTTAGCAGCCGAACCTGCCGTCGACGACATGTTCGTCGGCTGGACGATCAACCTGATGCAGGACGTTGGTGGATATCAGCGACGGGACCAGGCTGTCGTCGCCGACTGCGAGCAGCTCGCGAAGCTGAACGCCCTGCCCTTCTGCGAGCCGGGGGATTCCTTCGTCTTGACTGACCAGGAAGGTCAGGACCGTCCTGACGGGGTTGCGCCGATCGTGGGGGAGCATTTCCAGGCGGAGAACAACCCGGACTACGGGCGCTCGGAATTCACCATTCCGGCGGATGCACAATCGATCCCCTGGAGTCAGGAACGCTTTTTCTGGATGGACTACGATGCCCCTGCAGTACTGCTCACTCCCGAGGCGGCAGGGGAACTGCCTCCCCTGGACCTCCTCCACCAACGTCTGATCATCGCCGTCGACCCCACTGACCGTGACGCCGCCGAGGCGGCCCTCATCGCGGTGTCCGATGTCGATGCCCTCGCGCAGGTCGCCGACCTCGGCCGGGCGCTGCCCACGACGAGCGTCAGTGCGGAACAGCAGACGCTCGACACCATTCTGCTTGCGCTACTGGTGGCCGGAGTGCTGACCTTCTCCCTGATCGGCAGCAGCCTGCTGGTGGTGGCGATCGAGCAGATCGGGGAGCGACGGAGGCCGTTGGCGGTGATCTCCGCAGTAGGAGCGCCGCGCCGAACCCTGGCGATCTCCGTGCTGCTGCAGACGGTGATCCCGGTGGCGGCCGGGCTGGTGATCGCAGCGGTGATCGGGGTCACGATGGCGGTGCTGACACTCCTGCCCTCTGAGCAGGTTCCGCGATTCAGCCTGACGGGAATCGGCTTGATGGCCTTGGCCGCCCTGATCGTCACGGTGATCGTGACCCTGTGCACGCTGTCCAGCCTGCGGCGGGCAACTCGGCCGGAAGAGCTGCGGACGGAGTAGTCCCTACCGCGATGGCCCGGCCCGCCAGGTCTGGTGGGTCGGGCCCCGGTCCTGGGCGTGGGGGCTGCTGCGGCAGGCGGTGTCGACTCTGGTCAGAGGACCGTGGCATAGGCCCGCACGGACTCGTCGAGCCGAACCAGGAGCAGGAACGCGGACTCCAACTCCTCGGCCGCCCGGCTCAGTGCACCGACGGCTTCCCACGCCCGTTCGTCCACACTGCCCTGCCAGGCCTCGCGAAGCTCCGCAGCGGCGCCGACGCCTGCCGTCCGGTTCGCCGTCAATCGGGGAACCGGCAGGTCCGAGGCCACGGTCGTCAGCCGATCGAGAAGGTAACCGGCGGAGTGCATGAGACCACCTGTTCGCGTGTTGTTCCTGCGGTCGGGAGTCAGTGGGCGGGGTCGTCACGTGCGGGGCGCCGCAGGGTCCTCTCCTGCCGCTCTCGCCGCGATACGCCAGGGGAGGTCGAACCAGGCGATCTCGCCGGGGTAGACGATTCTGTTCGGTTCGTCCCAGGATTCGGCTTCGGCGGTGATGCGTTGCGCGGATTCTTCCGGTGACATCTGCCAGGGAACGAGGCCGTCGTCGGTCAGGTCTCCCGGCGTTATCCGGCCAGCGCGAATAAGGTGGCTCGCGATGGCCGCTGCCATTCGTAGCGCCTCAGCTTGGCTGGCGGTCAGGCGATGGGTGAAATGCATGATATCGGTCAGGTCCAGGTAGTCGTCCTCGGCGGCCTCCATGACGCCCTCGATTATCTCGCTGTCGATCATCCTAGTGGGCTCCCGATTGTCCATATCCACGTGGATTTTGAGCTTGCCAGTGGCGGTGTTGATATCGATGTCGGGTCGATGGAGCTGTTCGACTGTGTGGTCGGGAGTCAGTTGAGAAGAGGTCACGCGCGCGGCGCAGCAGGATCGTCTCCCGCCGCTCTGGCCGCGACACGTCGGGGCAGGTCAAACCAGGCGATATCTCCCGGATACACCTCCCGCTCTTCGTCGGCTTGGGAATTCGCTTCCGCGACTATTCGCGCGGCCGAGTCTCGGGGTGAGGTCGGCCAGGGGATGAGGCCTTCGTCGGTGAGGTCGCCTGGTACGACTCTGCCGGTGATGACTACATGCTCGGCGACGATGGCGGCGATGCGTAGCAGGGAGGGAACGTCGTCGGTCTGCTCGCGGAGGAGCGACATGATGTCAGTCATGTCGAGGTAGTCGTCCTCGACGACTTCCATGACCCCTTCGAGAATTTCATCGTTGATTACAAACACCATTTCTCCCGGTTGACATGGATCTTCAACTTCTCCATCTTTTCTGTCGTGATGTCAATCGTTGGGTCGGGCGATGTCGAAGCCTTGGTTCGGTAACCGATCTTGGTCCCGTCGGGAAGCCTTGTCATCGTCCCCCTTGTAGGTGGGGGAGGTCAATTTTCTCACCGCTGCGGGAAAGCTCCATAAATATCTCGTCAAGCTCTGCCACGCTACGTACCTCCCGCGTCGCGTACTTCTTGGATCCAGGCGCCTTTCGACCGATGTCCTCGCCATTGGTCCGAGCATGTTCCGTGGCGGTCTTGCCCTTCCAGCGGCCTGGTTGGGCCGGGGCGGCCTTCTCGTGCGGTGGTGCGGACTCCGTCGTCCGGCCCGTTGCGGCGACGGAGATTGCGGGTTCGGTGTCGTGGTCGGCGATGTAGGAGTGGGTGAGGTGGGTGGCGTGGTCGTAGAGGTCGGCGGCGTTGCCGATGGCGGTGAGGGCGTTCGCGAGGAGTTCGGGGGTGGCGGCGAGGTCGGGGTTGGTGGTCTCGGTGGCGAGTTGGGTGAGGAGAGGTTGGAGGTTGTCGGTGAGGTGGTGGTGGATCTCGCGGAGTTCGTCGGGTCGTAGGCCGGTGAGGGCGGCGCGGAGTCGGGCGATGACCTCGGGCATAGAGGTCATGGGCGCCGTCCGGGCCTCGGCGGCGGTGGCGGCACGGTCACAGGGTCGCCCCCTTGGTGATCACGGTCAGTGATCCATGGTGGCTGGCCCGTTGCGGAGACCGTCAAGGAACTGCACCCGGACGGGTGAGGAGACACCCCGAAGCCCGACGTGCTGTCGGGGAGAGTCGCTCGCTAGACGATCGGCACCGCGACGATCAGCACCGAGACGACCGTGCCTGCGCGTCGACGCGGGCCGATCAACGTCAGCCGATCAGCTCCCCGGGATCGGCTTCAGCCGCCTCAGCCCCGGTCCGTCCCCACCGCGTCGCCGATGCTCGCCAGCCCGGCCGCCCGCACCTTCCTGGCCAGGTCCCGGTGGATCCGACGCGGCCACAGCGGGCCGCCGTAGATCAACCCGGTGTAGGACTGCGCCAGCGTCGCTCCGGCGGTGATGCGCTCCCAGACGTCGTCGGCGGTCTCGATGCCGCCCACGGCGATCAACACCAGTCGATCGCCGACCTTCGCCCGGAGCCTGCGCAGCACCGCAAGGGATCGGGCCTTGACCGGCGCCCCGGAGAGACCGCCTGCGCCCAGCCTCGCGACCTCGGCCTCGGCGGTCCGCAGGCCCTCCCGCGAGATGGTCGTGTTGGTGGCGATGATCCCGTCCAGGCCTAGTTCCAACGCCAGTTCGGCCACCGCGTCGACGTCGGTGTCGGACAGGTCCGGGGCGATCTTCACCAGCAACGGGACTCGGCGCCGAGTCGTCTCGTCCAGCGCGGTGCGCACGGCGATCAGCAGCGGACGCAGTTGCTCCACCGCCTGGAGGTTCCGCAGGCCCGGTGTGTTCGGCGAACTGACGTTGACGACGACGTAATCCGCGAGGCCCCCGAGGCGTTGCGCGCTGCGCACGTAGTCGGCGGCGGCCTCGGCCTCCTCGACGACCTTGGTCTTGCCGATGTTGACGCCGACGACCGTCTCGTGTGGCGTCGGCCTGCGGCGAAGGGTGCCTGCCGCGACGTCGGAGCCCGCGTTGTTGAAGCCCATCCGGTTCACCAGTGCTCGATCCGCCGGGAGACGGAACAGCCGGGGTTCGGGATTGCCCGGCTGGGCCTGTCCGGTCACCGTGCCGATCTCGACGAATCCGAAGCCCAGCGCGCCCAGCGCGTCGGCTCCTCGCCCGTCCTTGTCGAAGCCTGCCGCCAGGCCGAGCGGGCCGGGCAGGTCGAGGCCGAGGGCGCGGACCCGCAATGCGGGATCACGGGGCGACAGCCACCGACGCAGCAGCGCACGGACGCCGGGCACGGCCGCCAGTATCCGCAGCGCACCGAAACTCAGCCGGTGGGCCGCCTCGGCGGGCACTCGGCTCAGGACCAGGGAATACAGGACTCGGTACATCAATCCGAGGACGCTACCCGGTGGCGGGCGCCTCGGATCGACCCGGCCTGCCGACGGGCGTGGATCCGTCGGGCTGCGCCGCCGCTGCGACGGCGCAGTCGAACGGGCCACGCCCACCGGGTCGGCCGGGCCTGCGGTCTCAGAGCCTGTCTTTGGTCCCCTGGCCCCGCGCAACAGGACAGTGGGGATCAAAGACAGGCTCTCAGTGCTGCGCTGCGGCGTACGCCTCCAGCGAGGCGAGCTGAGCCGGGTCCAGCGAGGGGCGGACGCCTTGGCGCGCCGTGTCCAGATGCGCCGAGGTCACCTCGGCGGCCGCGAGGTCCTCGCGCATCGCCGTCAAAGCGGCCTCGCGGATCAACGCCGTGCAGTCCGCCGCCGAGTATCCCGACAGCCCGGCCGCGAGCGCCGTGAGGTCGACGTCCTCGGCCAACGGCGTGTTCTTCGCCGCCGACTCGAGGATGGCCGTTCGCGCGTCGGCGTCCGGCGGCGGCACGTAGACCAGGCGCTCCAGTCTGCCGGGTCGCAGCAGCGCCGGGTCGATCAGCTCGGGCCGGTTCGTCGCCGCGACGACCACGACCTCCCGCATCGGCTCCACACCGTCGATCTCGGTCAGCAGCGCCGCCACCACCCGGTCGGCCACCCCGCTGTCTCCCGACTGCCCTCGGCGCGGGGCCAGTGCGTCGACCTCGTCGAGGAACACCAGCGCCGGGGCCGCCTCGGCCGCGCGGTGGAACAGCTCGCGCACGGCTCGTTCCGACTCGCCCACCCACTTGTCCAGCAGCTCGGCGCCCTTGACGGACAGCACGTTGAGCGCCCCGGTGCCCGCCAACGCCCGGACGAGGAAGGTCTTCCCGCACCCGGGCGGCCCGTACAGCAGCACGCCGCGCGGCGGCCGCACCCCGAGCCGGGCGAAGGAGTCCGGGTACTGCAACGGCCAGAGGACCGCCTCGGTCAGCGACTGCTTGGTCTCGGCCATGTCCCCGACGTCGTCCAGGGTCAGACCGCCGGTCTGGAGCGAGTCGGTGGTGGACATCGCGATGGGGCGGACCGTGCGCAGGGCGTCGAGCAGGTCCTGCTGCTCGATGCGCGGCCCGTCGTCCTCGCCGGAGTCGGCCTCCGGGTGCCGCAGCGCAGCCTGCACCGCCGCGTCTCGGCGCAGGGCGACCAGGTCGGCCGCCACGAACCCCGGGGTGCGTTCGGCGATCACCGACAGGTCGACGTCGTCGGACGAGGGGACGTCCCGCAGCAGCATCCGCAGCAGTTCGGTCCTGGTGCGCGCGTCGGGTGGCGCGAGGCTCAGTTCGCGGTCGAGCAGGTCGGCCGCCCGCAGCCGGGGGTCGACCGACTCGGGATGGGAGCTCGTCGCGATGAGCGTCACCTTGGGAAGCCCGCTGATGCCTCGGAGCGCGTCGAGGACGACCGTCGCCAGCGGCGGCGGGTCGGTCGCGGGCAGCAGCGACTCCGCGTCGGTGAGCAGCAGCACCACCGACCTGCCCTGCTGCGCCGCAGCACGGACCGCCGCCGTCGCGTCGTGCACCAGCTGCGAGGCCGCGCCTGCCTCGATCGCGACGACGCTCGGGGCGGCCAGCTCGACGAGATCGGCGTGCACGCTCGTGGTCACGGACCGCACCAGCGTGGCCTTGCCGACGCCCTCGGGACCGGTGACCAGGACGCCGAGCCGAGGTTGTGCGCCCAACTTCGCCAGCAGCTCCGGCCGGTTGATGGTCAGCCGAAGCCATTCGCCCAGCAGCTTCGCCGCGCTCTGGGCGCCGACGAGGTCGGCTATCGCGGGCGGTTGGGAACGTTCGCCGGACTCCTGTTCGGACGGGGAGACGACGACGCCGTCGATGGTCCCGTCCGCCGAACTCGACGTCCCGTTCCGGGCGGGCACCGTGCGCAGGCCGGGCGAGCCGACACCGGCGGGGGCGAACCCGGCGGCTGCGGCCACCGGCTGCGCGACGCCTGCGGCCGCGGCCGCGCCCGAACCGGCTCGCCAGGACACCACCGTCGAGGGCTGCACGGCGATCGCGCCGGGCGGATCGACCGAGGTGATGGTCAGCAGTTCGTTCGTCCAGGTCAGGCCGATGGCACCGGAGAGGCGGCGGCGTGCGTCACTGACGTTCGCCCCGGCGGGCGGCGCGAGGTCCTGCGGCAGCAGGGACACCGAGTCGCCCTGGCTGATCACCTTGCCGATGAGCGCGAGTCGGACCGTCTCCGGCGACAGCGCGGCCGTCGCGAGGCGCGAGCCCGCCACCGTGACCGACCGGCCCGCACTCACCTCGACCGGGGCCACCACCACCTCGGAGCCCTCGGTGAGTCCGAGGTTGGCCAAGGTCACGTCGTCGACCAGCACCACACCGGGCCCGGTGTTGCCCGCGGTCCCCGGCTCGATGGCGGCTGCCAGCGCGGCCGTCACCCTGGCGCCGGTGAGCCGGACGGCGTCCCAGGCGTGCAGGCCCAGCGCGTCGAGCACCTCGCGGTGCAGACGGACGACGCCTCGGCGGGTGTCCAACGCGGATGGCGAGAGTCTCGTGGTCAGCGTGATCACGGGTCCACCCTACGGTCGTCCGGCCGCAGGCGGGCCGCATCGTGGGCGAATGCGATGCGGCGACGGCGACTTCGGGTCCGGGCCTGCCGGTTGCCGCAGAGCTGAGGGCCGCGCACCGAGCGCGGCTGCCGCGTCGTGGCGATGTCCCTGCGGCGGGGTCCTTGTGCCCACAACCGAAAACGGACCGTGCACCCCCCGACGGCACACGGTCCATTCTCGGCTGTGACGGCCTGTTCTCGGCCGGTGAACATTCGGACGAGCAGCGGTGGTGCAACCCCGGTCACCACGTCGGATGAACGACGGCGACGATCCGGCCCGAGTGAACGATGCGGTGACAGGTCGATGTTCTCGGCTGGCTGCTCACCACGATCATTTCACGGTGATCCCGACCGCGGCTAGTGATCATTGCCGAGGCGTGATGGAACCGGTACGGCCGGTCATCGCCTCGTCGGGAAGTCGATCAATGCCGTCGGCCGCTGACCAGGCGAATCAGCACCAGAAGCACGATTGCGCCGAGAATGGCGACACCGAGACTCGCGAAGTTGAACTGGAAGCCGATCTCCTGCCCGGTGATCAACTGATAACCGAGCCCACCCAACGCCGCACCGACCACGCCGACCAGAACACTGACCAGACAGCCTTGCGGTCTGCGGTCCTTCCCGCCGACCACGACGTTGGCCGCCCAGCCCGCTATCGCACCGAAGAAGATCCAGGAGAGCACGCCCATGCGGCCGACTCTACTGTCCGGCGGACGGCGGCACCGCACTGTTCTGCGGCTCGTCGAGCAGCCACACCGTCACCTGGGCGCCCGGCTCCACCATGGTCGTCTCGGGCGGGATCTCCAACAGGCAGTTCGATGCCGCCATCGCGGACAGCAGATGCGAGCCGGGCGCGCCGAGCACCCGGACGGAACCGGTGTCGAAGTGATAGCGCCCTCGCCGATACTGCCGCTTGTCCGACGGGGATCGGAGCGCGGCGCCCTCCAGCGTCGCCGACGTCCTCGGCCGCAGCACCTCGCGGAAGCCCGCCGCAGCCAACAGCGCGGGCCGGACGAACACCTCGAAGGACACCAGCGCGCTCACCGGATTCCCCGGCAACGTGACCACGGGCACCCCGCGATACCGCCCGGCGCCCTGCGGCATCCCCGGCTGCATCGCGATCTTGCGGAACTCCACGCCCTGATCGGCCAGGGCGTCCTTCACCACCTCATAGGCCCCCGCGCTCACTCCGCCGGAGGTCAACAGCAGGTCGACGTCGCCGAGCCGGGGCTCCACCGCCGCCCGGAACTCGGCGACGTCGTCGGGCACGATGCGCAGTCGGGTGGGCTCGCCGCCCGCCTCCAGCACGGCAGCGGCCAGCATCACCCCGTTGGATTCGTAAATCCGGCCCGGAGCCAGCGGGCTGCCCGGCTCGGTCAACTCCGAACCGGTGGACAGCACCAGGACGCGGGGCCTGCGGTGCACCGACAACTCGGCGATGCCCAGGGCCGCCGCAACGCCGAGCCGGGCCGGGCTCAACCGATCACCGGCCCTGGCCACCACGTCTCCGACGCCGACGTCTTCGCCCGCTCGTCGCAGGTGTCTGCCCGTCGTGGTCGAGGAGAAGATCGTGACCTGGTCGACGCCCGCGTCAGTCGACTCCACCGGGATCACCGCGTTTGCACCGTCGGACAGCAGGGCCCCGGTCATGATCCGGTGTGCCTCGCCGCATCGCAGCGGCGGCGCGTCGCCCCGGCCCGCCGGGACGTCCTCGGCGACCGGCAGCGTCACCGGGCTCTCGGCGCCTGCCGAGGCGGCGTCGGCTGCGTGCACCGCATAGCCGTCCATCGCGGAGTTGTCGAACGGGGGCAGCGGGATCGGCGCGGTCAGGTCCTCGGCCAGCGCCAGTCCGAGACACTCGATGAGCGGACGGCGCCGAATCTCGGTCCTATCCATCAGGCTCGCCACCTCGGCCTGATGGGCGGAGACGGGCATCAGGCCGGACGTCCGGTTCGGTTGCGTCGTCACACCGGTCATCCTGCCGTCTGCCACATGCCACACTGCCAGCCGACCTGTCTGGCCGACGCCGGTGCCAGGTTCTGCGGCCGTCGAGGTGCGGTCGGCGTGGCGGGACCCGAGACGACGTCGCCGCGCCCGCCGGACGCCGCAGGGCCGAGGGCCTGCTCGCGGTGAACGGGTCGCGGGACCCCAACCGGCTGTACACAGGAGGTAAGCGGTGCAGGTCGTGACCCGCCACACGCCGTCGTTCGGGGTGGCGAGGCTCGTGCTCGGCCCCGGCGAGCAGATCAGGACCCGGGTCGGGGCGATGATGGCGACGAGCTACGGCATGGCCGTCCGGCCGAAGGTCGGTGCGGCCAAGCCCGCCAACAGACAGCTCGGCGGCGGGCCCGCTGCGGCGGAGTTCGCCGCCCCTGCCCTGGGCGGCTGGGTCGACGTCACGCCGAACAGAGCCGGGGAGCTGCACACGCTGGAACTGGCGGGTCCGCCCGGCTGGTGCGTCCATCGCGATGCCTGGCTTGCGACGTCGGCCACCGTCGGCCTCGCCGGGCAGTCGCCGCTACTGCGAGCGGTGCTCGGCTCGGACGACGGCTTCCTGCTGCACGCGCTCGGCGCGGGAACGCTGTTGTTGGCCTGCTTCGGGATGCTGGACGTGGTGAACCTGAAGGCGGGGGAGGCGGTGACCTTGGACACCGGACACATCGCGGCCTTCCGCGAAGGGACTCAGGTGCGAGTCCGTGCGCTCAGCCAATCCGGAACGCAGTCGATGCGCAGCGGTGAGGGACTGGTCGCGGATTTCGCCGGACCGGCACAGATTCTCACTCAGACCAGGAACGCGCGTACGGTGAGCCACTGACGGTCGGCCGTATCACCGTTGCCCTCTGCGAGGCTGCACGTCGATGGCGGTGATCGGCTTCGTCGACCGCCCACGAATCACATACACCGAGCGTTAGGCTGCGTTGCGTGTCGGAGGACCTCACCGGACGTCGTCTGGGCCATTATCGGATCACCGGCGTGCTAGGCCGTGGCGGCATGAGCGTGATGTATCGAGCGACCGATGAACGCCTGGGTCGCAAAGTCGCGCTGAAAGTGATCGCAGAGCATCTGTCAGGTGACGGCGAGTTCCGAGAACGCTTCGTCGACGAGGCTCGCAACACCTCCGCGATCGATCACGCGCACGTCGTTCCGCTGTACGACTTCGGCGAGGTCGACGGACTGCTCTACATCGCCATGCGCCTCGTCGACGGCGCCGATCTGGCCGAGAAGATCAAGGACGGTCCGCTCTCGCCCACGCGTTGTCTCGACCTGCTCGGCCAGGTCGCCGAGGCGCTGGACATGCTCAACGGTCGAGGGCTGGTGCACCTGGACATCAAGCCGGCCAACGTCCTGGTCACCAGCCGCGAGTCCTCCGGCGAGCACGTCTACCTCGCCGACTTCGGGCTGACGCGGCGCGGTGCGACGGGCCACCGCACCCAGGGCGGCGACTTCCTCGGCTCGCCGACCTACGCGGCGCCGGAGCACCTGCGGGGAGAGCCGGTCGACCCGAGGACCGACGCCTACTCGCTGGCCTGTGTGCTGTTCGCCTGCCTGACCGGAAGGCCGCCGTACCGGGGTCAGGTCTCCGAGGTCATCGAGGGCCACCTCGCCAAGCCGGTGCCCTCGGTCACGTCCGTGGTCGCGTTGCCGCCCGCCATCGACGAGGTGCTGCGCCGAGGGATGAACAAGGACCCCAAGCAGCGCTACGCGAACTGTCGCGAGCTGATCGCCACCGCGCGCACCGCGCTCGCGTCGACGCCGCGACCCGACCAACCGCCCGCGCCTGCGCAGCCCGACACCGGCTCGCGCCCCGCGCTGTCCGGCGCCGGACTTCCGCCGGGCGCCGCACCACAGGGTTCGGCACCGCAGGGTCTGACTTCACCGGGTCCGACTTCACAGGGCGCAGCCTGGGGCCAGCAGAGCTTCCCGGCGACGCCGGGGGCGGGCCAGCAGTACGTGGGCGGCGCGCCGATGGCCGAGCCGATGCGCCTGCGCCCGCCCTCGCCCGCCCAGTCGGCGGCGAGCTTCACCGGTCAGCGCGGCGGCGGCAACAGATGGGTGCTGCCGATCCTGGTCGGTGCGGTGGTGCTGGCGGTCACGGTGCTCGTCATCGTGTTGATCAACGGCGCCGAGGCAGACGATCAGGGGCTCCGCGCCGAGGCGGGCGTGGAGCGGACGGACGCCGTCGGCGGAGTCGTCGACCGTCAGGAGCAGGCAGCGCACCACCACGCCGCCGAACACTGAGAACTCCTCTGACGAGGTGCGATGCGTCTCGCGGCCGGGTGACCGACGATCAATCACCTTGCACTCGACCCCCCGGAGTGCTAAACACGGGTTGGCACTCATTACACTTGAGTGCCAGAGGTCGGGTCGGTGAGATCGAGTCGCGACAGTCCTGCCTGAGGGGCTGCCGTGCCGGTCGTCCGTCGCGGGCGCCGTGCCTGGCCGTGCATGTCCTTGCTGTGGGGGTGAAAGCGTCCGCAGCGACCAATTGCCGGAGGACGACACAGCAATGGCAAAGTTGATCGCGTTCAACGAGGATGCGCGTCGCGGCCTTGAGCGCGGCATGAACACCCTCGCCGACGCCGTGCGGGTGACGCTCGGCCCCAAGGGCCGCAACGTCGTGCTGGAGAAGAAGTGGGGCGCCCCCACGATCACCAACGACGGCGTCTCGATCGCCAAGGAGATCGAGCTGGAGGATCCCTGGGAGAAGATCGGCGCCGAGCTGGTCAAGGAGGTCGCCAAGAAGACCGACGACGTCGCGGGTGACGGCACCACCACCGCCACCGTGCTGGCCCAGGCCCTGGTTCGCGAGGGTCTGCGCAACGTCGCGGCAGGCGCCAACCCCCTCGGTCTCAAGCGGGGCATCGAGAAGGCCGTCGACGCCGTCGCCGAGCAGCTCCTCAAGACCGCCAAGGAGGTCGAGACCAAGGAGCAGATCGCTGCCACGGCAGGGATCTCCGCAGGCGACGCCAGCATCGGCGAGCTGATCGCCGAGGCGCTGGACAAGGTCGGCAAGGAAGGCGTCATCACCGTCGAGGAGAGCAACGCCTTCGGGCTGGAGCTCGAGCTCACCGAGGGTATGCGCTTCGACAAGGGCTACATCTCGGGCTACTTCGTCACCGACACCGACAGGCAGGAGACGGTCCTCGACGACCCGTACATCCTGCTGTACAGCTCCAAGATCTCCTCGGTCAAGGACCTGCTCCCGCTGCTGGAGAAGGTCATGCAGGCAGGCAAGCCGCTGCTGATCATCTCCGAGGACGTCGAGGCCGAGGCCCTGGCGACCCTGGTGCTGAACAAGATCCGCGGCACCTTCAAGTCGGTCGCCGTCAAGGCTCCCGGCTTCGGTGACCGCCGCAAGGCGATCCTCCAGGACATCGCGATCCTCACCGGCGGCCAGGTCATCAGCGAGGACGTGGGCCTCAAGCTCGAGACCGCCGACCTCTCCCTGCTCGGCCAGGCCCGCAAGGTCGTCGTCACCAAGGACGAGACGACCGTCGTCGAGGGCGTCGGCGAGTCGGACCAGATCGCGGGCCGCGTGAGCCAGATCCGTTCCGAGATCGAGCGCAGCGACTCCGACTACGACCGCGAGAAGCTCCAGGAGCGGCTGGCCAAGCTGGCAGGCGGCGTCGCGGTGATCAAGGTCGGCGCGGCCACCGAGGTCGAGCTGAAGGAGCGCAAGCACCGCATCGAGGACGCGGTGCGCAACGCCAAGGCCGCCGTCGAGGAGGGCATCGTCGCCGGTGGCGGCGTGGCTCTGCTCCAGGCTGCCGAGGCCGCCTTCAGCGGGCTGACCCTGGTGGGCGACGAGGCCACCGGTGCCAACATCGTCAAGGTCGCCGTCGAGGCCCCGCTCAAGCAGATCGCGGTCAACGCAGGCCTTGAGGGCGGCGTCGTGGTCGAGAAGGTCAAGGGTCTCAAGGCGGGCGAGGGCCTGGACGCCGCGACCGGCGAGTACAAGGACCTGGTCGCAGCCGGCATCACCGACCCGGTGAAGGTCACCCGCTCCGCGCTGCAGAATGCGGCGTCGATCGCGGCTCTGTTCCTCACCACCGAGGCCGTCGTCGCCGACAAGCCGGAGAAGGACAAGGCCCCGGCCGCTCCCGACGCCGGCGGCATGGACTTCTGATCCATCGCTGACGCGCACGACAGCACGACACGAAGAAGGCGGCTCCGCGTTTCGGCAGATTCGCGGGGCCGCCTTCTTGTCGGCTGTGTCCCCGTGACGTCCGAAAACCTCGCCGTCCCGCAGTGCATCGGCGGAGCTGCTCCAGGACGAGTCCGCCGAGGCTGACTCGCCGATCGGTTGATCGAGGAGCACTCGCGTGCCGCATCGGCAGTTCCGGAAGGCACTCACCCTGCTGCTCAGGCTCAGGTGCCGGAGCCTAGGCAGACGAAGGGGCGCCGCAGCGGCTCGCGGGCGACGGCCTCGGCCAGCGCCGCAGCGGGCGGGCGTCCCTGGACGAGCAGTCCGTGGAACTCGGCCATCGTGTCGGCGGCCGCCTGATCGCCGACCTTGCTCGTCGCGGCGATCACGGTGCGGGACCCGCTGGCCAGTAAGGCGCCCGCGAAGCCCAACGCCTCGTCGCCGGGCCGGATGCGGTTGAGCGCCAGCTCACAGGCGGCGAGCACCACCCGTTCCGGCGCACGGCGCAGCCGTGCCGTCTCATGCGCGAACAGCGACCCGTCGGTGAGTTCGAGCCGAGAGAACATCGCGTTCTCGGACTCGTGTGCACCATGCGCGGCCACATGGGCCAGCCGGGCTCCGTCGAGCGCTTCGAGGACCGCTCCGACGGTCGCCTGTCGACCCGCCAGCACCCGGGCGTCCGGATGGTGCGTGCGGAGCCCGGCGACCTCACCCACAGCGCCGAGCAGATCCGGGCCGCTGATCAGGACGACGTGACCGTCGTCCGTGCCGCCGCCGCGCGTCCCGTCGGCCCGACCGTTTCGGCTGCCCGGCGCGGCCTGCCAGCTCTGATCCACGGCTCGGCCTGCGCTCGGCCCGGCGGCGTGCCCGGCAGTCGTTTCGGTGACGTGGTCTTTCGGGACCTCGGAAGCCGCCCGTCCGGGGGGTACATGGTCGGGACCGTGCTCGGCTCTCTGGTCGGCAGTCAGCCATGCCGTCGCGGAGGGCGCCACCGTCAGGGACCGGCCGTGCATCGAAGGCAGCGTCCCCCACGCGACCGCGTACAGCGCCCCGGTGGGAATGATGATCAGCTCACGGTGTTGGAGAAGACCGACCAATGGGCTGAGCAGCTTCTCGTCCAGCCGTTCGGCGCGGCGGCGTGCCGAACCCGCGATCACCGCGACCAGGGGGCCGGACAGGTGGTCCGGAGCGAGCGCGTCGAGGTCGGCGTGCAGCTCACGGGCGGCGGCCATGATCTCCACTGCGGGCCCGAGCCGGACCAGCCGGGCTCGACCCTCGACGATCACCACCGCCACCGCATTCCCGTCGGAGACGGCGAAGCTCACCAACGCCCGATCACCGAGGTGCCGAGCCACGTCGGCGAGCGTGGCGATGGGGGTAGGGCTGCCCCACAGGTTCGACTGCCACCCGAGCCGGGTGATCTCCCGCTGGAGGGCGGCATGGCGAGTCGCCAGCTCGCCGGGGTTCCGGCCGTCCAGCCGGGCCTGCTGCAACTCCTTGCTCAGCACGCGATAGTCGTCGACTCGCTCGGCGAGCACCGGGTCCGCGATGGGCGGCTGCGGTTGATACCGGTACACCTGTGCTCGCGTCCGTTCCAACCAACTGAAGAGCCTGCCCGCATCGACCCGGCCACGGGTGGGGTCGAGGACCAGCCGGATCGCCAGTTCACCGAGTTCCCTGCCGTGCACGGCGGTGCCGCTGACCAGGTCGAGCCCGCCCATCCGGTCGCGAATCCGCCCCAACTCCGCCAGACCGGCGCGCGCCTGGGCGAGGGCCCGCCGTCGATCGCCCTGCATCACGGCCAGCTCGGCCCGCGAGAGCCGCAGGAGCATCCGGTGGTCGATCGGAGTGATCTGCCGGGGACGGGGAACCCGCGCCAGTTCTGCCGCCGCCACGTCGAGCCTGCCCAGTCGGAGTGCTGCCCGCACCGCCAACGATCGGGCCACCCCGGATTCGTCGGTGAGCTTCAGTTCCGTCAGCCGGTCAGCGAGCCGCAATGCGCGTCGGTGGAGCCCTGCACTGACCTGGCCGGTGCGGAAGGCTGTGGCGGTGTCGGCGCGTAGTCGCGTGAGAGCGGCCATTCGTGCCCAGCTGAGGTTGCCGCGCCGTAGCATTCGTCGTTCTGCAGAGGCCGCGAGCCTGCGGGCGGTGGTCGAATCGCCGAGTAGCAACGCTGCGATGGCGCGAAAACTCTCGGCTTCGCCGAGATTCTGTCGTACGCGGCCATGCGCCAGAACAGGTAAAGCCTCATCCAGGTATTTCGCCGCCTCCTCGGCGAGGCCGCCTGCCAACAGGGCCTCGGCCTGGTCCATCTGGATATGGGGAAGCAGGTTCGGAGCCACGTTGCTGTAGCTCAGGTTTGCCTGTTCGTAATAGCGGATCGATTCTGGGATCGATCCCATTCTCAACGACAGGGCGCCCAGGTTATGCTGGGCTTTCGCGATGATGAGTGGCAACCCGCTGGCTTCGGCCAAGGCCAGGCACCGTTCGAGATCCCTGACGGCGGATTTGGGGTCCTCTGCCCTGATGAAGGCAAGCGCGCGGTTGAGTAGGGCGCGAGGGAGGAGAGACACCTCTTCCAGGTCTGCGCTCTCCGTCTGTTCAAGGAGTGTGACAGCTTGATCGAGGCGGTCTATCGCCAGCTCGTTCTGGCCGGCCTGAGAAAGCATCGATCCGTGCTGGATGTCGACGATAGCTTGGAACAGAGCGCGTTGCCCGGCGTCGGGAAGGGCCTTTATCAAGGATTGCGCAGAGCGCAGAATGCTCAACCCGTGACGGTTGCTCCGTGTCGCGTCCTGAGAATATGCCAGACTGACTAGCAGCCGAATTCGCAGTCGGTTGAACGCTACTGTGAGATTCTCGTCGAGGCGGCCCTTCGCCTCGCCGCTGTCCAGGAGCCGCAGAGCATGGCGCAGGAGCCGACTGGCCTCGGCTGGGCGGTATGCCGACGCGGCAGACGCAGCAGCAGTCCGCAGCCCTTCGGCTCGGCGCAGGAGCCTGACTTGGTTGTCATGACCAGTCACCGTCTGCATTGCTCCGGTAGCAAGGACAAGGGCGAAGCGGACCCTACCAGTGTGGTGTGGCCCACCCGATCCCCGCGCCGCTTCGTCGGTGAGCCTGCGGTATCACGCCCACCGTGGTCATGTCACAAGACGATGCTGGGAGTAGCGATGGTTCGGCCGGGCCTGCCCTCGACCGTACTCAGATGGACCAGGATCTGAGTCGTTCCTTTCGGCACTATGTCGAGGGCGAACCGGCCCCCTTCGTCGGCTGCGATCCTGCTGGACTCGTACCCGGCGACGCGCACCTCCACGATGTGTGGACCGCCGGGCACGAGCCAGCCGTCGAAGCGATGACCTGAACCGCTGGGGGCAAGCGTCAACATCAGTGTGAGGTCGCCGACCGTGAAGGTCATCGTGCTGGGCTCCTCACCGCGCACCCCAGCAAGCGCCTTAGGGCGGACCCAACGGCCGACCTCCACGTCAAGGTTATCCAGTTCGATGGCGAACTGTGCCCGCTCGATCAGACCTGCAGGCACTGGTTCGGTGTAGTCCAAGAGTTGGCCCAGCTCGGCCAGCAGTACGTCTCCTTGATAAAACGAGTCAACTGGATCTTCGCCGCCCGGGGGGTGCCCGGAGCCGTACCCGGTCGGACTCATGGTGAGCCTCCTTCCACAGTGAGCAGAGACCGCAACTGCGTCAGACAGCGGCCTCTCGTCGGTCCCACACTTCCTCGAGGTATCTGCAGTGCGTCCGCGACGCCCTGGTACTCCACGCGGCCTGCCAACACCGTCAGGCTCAGCACCTCTTGGCAGCGCGCAGACAGCCGATGAAAGGCCGCCCAGAGCTGTCGATCACGATCGTGACGCAGCGCCTCAGGCTCTGGCAGGTGGTGCTGCGTGGGTAGGTCGTCGAGTACGTCGGCAGGCAATGAAGGGTCTCGGTCGCCACGGAGGGATCGGATGGCTTCCCGCCGGGTCGTCGTGATCAGCCAGGCTGCCAACGCTCGTGGGTCTTCCAGCGAGTGCAGGCTGCGGAGTAGCAGCAGCCAGACCGTCTGCACCACGTCTTCCGCCACCGGAGTACTGAGACCCCGTGCCCTGGCGACGCGCCAGACCAACGGGGTCAGATCGGTGACCAGCGCATTCAGCGCATCGCGGTCGCCCGCGCGTGCCGCGATCAGACAGGCCTCATGCCGTTCATAGCCGTCGAGTTCATGCCAGGACAGCTCTGACTGGCCCGCCCGCGTGTGGTTCACGCTGCTTCCCCCTTCCGACCCCCAGTCCGCCATCGTCTCAGCCAGGACGCCGCAAGGCCGGTTCCGGCCCGCAGTAGGGGCGGAACCGGCCTATGTAGATAAGAGCGACAACATCTCAACCAGATACATCGGCCACACGAATGGACTAGTGGCACTGATCACAGAAACCAGTTGGTCAGTTGAGCTTGCCGGGCTCGCTCACCGGGTCCTGAATGCCCCCGCCAGGGGTCGGCTTGCGGGGTGGCACCCGGCCGGGCCGCTCCTCGGTCTCGGTCGCCGCACCGGCCTCGCCTGCGGCGTCCTCCTGGACCGGCGGGAACTCCGCCTCGAACTCCTCGATGTCGACCTTCTGCTGCTTCTCGGAACTGGTCACGCTGTTTCTCCCTTGGTCGGCTGGCCGGTAAGACGCAGGCGATCTTGGAACGGTGCCCGTCCGGCGCAGCGCTACTGAACAGATGTCGTGCGTGATCATCAGTGCGAACTGCCCCCAGTACGCACGATCGTTCGGGAGATGTTCAGGCGGCTGCCGACGGGTGGGGCGTCCCCCGTGCGCCCCACCCGTCGGCAGCCGTGCCCCCCCCCCGCCCCTTCACACCCCCAGCCATCCGCGAAGGGACCGCGCCGCGGACCACGGCAGCCGAACGGCGTGTGGCATTCGCTCCCCCAAGCGAACTCCTGCCGCTCCCCCTGCCACCGCGATCCGCGGCTTCCCCCCACCGGCCGTGTGAACGACCTGTGAGACAGGAGGGAGCGACCGGCCGCCAGATACATCTGCGGGCAAACTTTTTTGAACTCTTTCCGTCGGAGGGTGGGTCCGATCTCGACGGTGGACCTGTCTGTCCAGTTCAGCCGGGGTTCCGGGGAGGTTGCCGGACTGTCGAGGATCACCGAGATTCTGCCGCGATGGGCACGATTCGCCTGCCCGTGAGACCGCCCCTCCCGGCTCGGCCGGGCAGCCGGACTCGGCCGACGCGGCTGCGACCCGACAGGGTGGGGATCGCGGTTCCCCGTCGGGTCCTCAGCCGCGACCGTCAGTCGGGAAGCAGGCCATGCCGTCGACCGTCGACTGCCACACCAGTCCTCGGGGGAACGGCGCTCGGCGGTCCGACCGCAGTCGCCGACGCGCCGTGTCCACCCGCCCATTCCGCCAAAGAGGTCTAGACCACACCGCTAGGCTGGTCGGTGGGCGGCGCACCCGCGCCAGAGCAGAGGGGACGAAGCGAGTGGCCGATGGACTGCTGGAGGTCATCGCGCTCGACGCGGTGGACGCGGAGGCTGCGCAGGCCGGGGGAGCCGACCGGCTGGAACTCGTCGCGAACATGGCGGCGGACGGGCTGACCCCCGACGTCGCCACGGTGCGCAGCGTGCTGGCCGCCACCGATCTGCCCGCGCGCGTGATGCTTCGGGACGCGGCAGGCTTCCTCCCGCACGACCTGGACGGGCTGCGTCGTTCGGCGGGTGAGCTGCGAGACGCGGGCGTGGAGGAGTTCGTGCTGGGCTTCCTCACGGTGCACGGCCGAGTGGACGAGGCCGCCTGTCTGACTCTGCTGGCCGAGCTGGACGGCTGCCGCTGGACCTTTCATCGCGCGGTGGACAACGCGACGGACCGGCGGGCCGCGTGGGCCCAGGCCGAGGCGCTCGGCTGCGACGCGGTGCTCACCGCAGGCGGCCCTGCCGGGGTCGAGCGGGACTGGCCGGAGCTGATCGACTTCGTCGACGCCTTGGCTCCCGCCGACGAGCTGCTGCTGGTGGGCGGCGGCCTGCGCGCCGCCCACGTCGCGCGGCTGCGGGAGCGAGGCGTCCGCCGCTTCCACGTCGGCGGTGCCGTCCGCCGGGACTGGCACTCGCCGATCGAGGCCGATGCCGTGCGTCGCTGGGTGGAGCTGGTGCACCAGTGACCGCGCCCGACGATCGCTGCGGCGCACTGGTGTCCCGGCCCCGACCGGCTCGGTCCGACGGCGGGACGCTCGTGCTCTCTCCGGAGGCCGCTCTCTCGTCCGGAGTGGGCACCGGGATCGTCCCCACGGGCTCAGCTCGGTGTTCGGGCAGACCCTTGGGCTCTCGCCGCCGTCGGCCCCGCCGGGTTCGGCCCCGGTAGGCGGGGCTGTTGCACGCCGCAGGATCTCGGGAGATCGGCACCTACGCGGCGACTCTGGCCACGCTCGCGATCGAGTGCACGGTCGCCGCCGCGCCCCGACCGCGCCTGTCCGGAGCCGGGAGTCGTCTGCGTTGGTCGGGGTGCGGACGAGCCGGGCTGCGGGCAACGGACGACAGCCTGCGGTTCGTCGAGAAACGGCTTCGAACAGTTGCCTGCTGTCGGGCCCGGTGAATGGATCTGCATCGGCGGCGACGAGGTGACCACCGAGCAGCGGGAGAACAGTGAGCGAGGTGCCGCGACTCGCGCTGTCCGGTGTTGACCGCACCGACCGGCAGAGTGCTTCGGGAGCCTGCCGCCCGCCTGCGTTCGCGGGGGCGGCGGGTGTTGGGCTGGGACGAGATCGTCGATGCCGGGCGCTCGACGAGTCAGTCGAGTTCATGGTTCATGGTGGTCGGGTCCTGGCGCGGCGAGGAGGCGGGCAGACTCGCCGCCGAGGCGGGCTTTCGACGTGGTGCTGTGCCCGGAGATGCGGTGGTACCTCGATCAACGGCAGTCGACGGACGAGCGGGAGCCGATTCCGGAGCGATGGGTGCACACCCTCGCGGACGTCTATCGCTACGAGCCGCTGCCCGCAGGACTGCCGATGGCCGATGCCGTCCGGATTCTCGGTGCACCGGCCCGGATCTGGTCGGAGATGTCTGGACGGTCCGCGTCGAGTCGACTACGCGGCGTTCCCGAGCCCGGCCGCAGCGGCCGAGGCGGTGTGGAGCGCAGCGGACCGGGACGGGCCGGAGTTCCTGATGCGGCGGGAACGAGATCGGCTGCCGAGCCAGGCCGCCGTGGGCGTGGAGCAGCGACCGCTGGACGGACCGCTTTCGCGGCGGACTCGCCCTGTGATCGTGGGTCTGCCGCGGGCGCGCACCTCGGCGGCGGGCCGAGACTCCGGCAGCGAGGCGGGCCGCATCAGTAGTCCTCCTCCGGGATGATCAGCCAGCAGACGGCGTAGGCGGCCACGCCGAGGCCGAGGCCGATGATGCTGAGCACGACGAAGCCGATGCGGACCAGCGCCGGGTCGACGCCGAGGGCCGTGCCGAGGCCGCCGCTCACGCCTGCGAGCATCCGATCCTGCCTGCTACGACGGATTCTTCGAAGCCGGGACTTCGCGTCGGTGACCAGTCTGTGTTCTGTCATGGCTCAAGCTTCGCTCGGCGGCGGCCCGAGGCCATCGGGCGGACACCCGAGATCGACCCCTAGCCCGCTCTGCGGACCCGTCAGGGTTTCTCCCCGTCACCCTGTCCGGGTTCCTTCGAGGTAGCGCATCCCGTTGCGCAGGTGATCCACCAGCTCGGCCAGCTCCCGCGAGTCGAAGACGACCGTGATGGGGCTGTCCTCGACGGTCAGCGAGAGCGCCATCTTCCGCTTGTAGACCTCGACCAGCAGGGCGATCGGTCCGTGTTCCTCGTGCACACAGGGCACGCCGAGCGTCGTGTCGGTCTCCAGCGCCTCGATCAGCGAGAACACCCCTCGCCAGTCGAGCGTCACGGCGAACCGCGCGGTGGAGGCCAGCCGCAGGTACAGCCTGCGGCGATCCTCGCTCAGCTCCACCTGATTCGTGCAGGGTCCGTAGACGGTGTCTCGTCCCCGGACTCGCCGGTAGAAGAGGAAGCTTCGAGTGGGCGCCATGGTCGCTCACCTCACTGGTGACTCAGTGTTAGCGGCGGCGTGGATCATGATAGTCGACTAGTCGATCTGGGCGATAGCCCGAATGGCCCTTCTGCTCGATTTGGGTGTTAGCGCTACTTTCAGTACATGTTTAGTGGCTTCGACGCTCGCGATCAACACTTTCGTGTGGCCACTGTGGTGGCCTTAGGCATGGTGGCGACGATGGCGGCCGGGTGCGTCGGGAGCCCGGTCGTGGCCACGCCGACGCGACCTGTGGGCGAGGCGCCCGGCGAGTCGGCACAGGAGTCGACATCGGACGCCGGGCCGCAGGACTCCTTCTCTCTGGTCGCGACCGGAGACGTCCTGATCCACCCCCCACTCACCGAACAGGCCGAGCTGGACGGTGCCGAGTCGGGCGGTGGACGGGACTTCGCCCCGTTGTTCGCCGGACTCGAACCGCTGCTGTCCGCCGCCGACGTGGGGTTATGTCACCTGGAGGTGCCGCTCGCGGCTCCAGAGGGCCCGTTCTTGGGCTGGCCGTTGTTCAGCGCGCCGCCCGAGGTCGCCGACGGCCTCGCCGCAGCGGGTTACGACGTCTGCACCACGGCGTCCAATCACACGGTGGATCAGGGGGAGGAGGGCGTCGTGCGCACCCTGGACCGGCTCGACGAGGTCGGCATCGATCAGACGGGCGCGGCCAGAACCGAGGAGGAGGCGACGACTCCGCTGGTCCGGGACGTCGACGGCGTGCAGGTCGGTCACGTGTCGCACACCTTCGGCTTCAACACCGGCACGAGCCTGCCGCCGGACAAGCCGTGGATGTCGAACCTGCTGGACGCCGACGAGATCCTGGCGGGCGCGCGGGCCGCCGAGGAGGCGGGCGCGGACGTGGTCGTCGCCAGCCTGCACTGGGGCGTGGAGTACCAGCACGAGCCGAGCGAGTCCCAGATCGAACTCGCCGAGCAGCTGGCGGGCGACCCGGCGATCGACCTGATCATCGGGCACCACGCCCACGTGGTGCAGCCCTTCGAGAAGATCGGGGACACCTGGGTCGCCTACGGGCTCGGCAACAGCGTGGCCCGGCATGCCGAGCCACGCGGCATCACCGAGGAGGGTGTGGCCGCCCACTTCACGTTCGAGCGGACTCCCGAGGACGACTGGGCCGTCGCGGAGGCGTCCTTCGTCCCGACGCTGGTCGATCTCGGACCGCCCGTCCGGCTGGTGGATCTCACCACCGCCGAGCCGAGCCCGGCCTACGACGCGGCCGCGACGCGGATCGAGGAGATCGTGCTCAGTCGGGGAGCGGCCGAGGACGGCCTGGTCCGTCACGACGGCTGACCGCCCGCCGCCCGCCGCTTCGGTCCGCGCCGCGCGGTCGTCGCCGGAGGTTCCCCGCCCGGTCCGCAGCCGTCAGGCGATGTCCGGCAGCGACGGCCCGAGCAGGTCGTCGGCGTCCACGATCCGATAGGCGTAGCCCTGCTCGGCGAGGAAGCGCTGCCGGTGTGCCGCGTAGTCGGTGTCCAGGGTGTCCCGCGAGATCACCGAGTAGAAGTGCGCCTGCCTGCCGTCCTCCTTCGGCCGCATGACCCGGCCGAGCCGCTGGGCCTCCTCCTGCCTCGAGCCGAACGTGCCGGAGACCTGAATAGCGACCGAGGCCTCGGGGAGGTCGATGGAGAAGTTGGCCACCTTGGACACGACCAGCGTGCGCAGCTCGCCCTTCCGGAACGCCTCGAACAGGGCCTCCCGCTCCTTGTTCTTGGTCGATCCCTGAATCACGGGCGCGTTCAACGCCTCGCCCAGCTCGTCGAGCTGATCGAGGTAGGCGCCGATGACCAGCGAGGGCTCGTCGGGATGCCGATCGAGGATCGCCTGCACGACCGGCACCTTGGTCCGCGCCGTGGCGCACACCTTGTAGCGCTCCTCCGGGTCCGCCGTGGCATAGGCCAGGCGCTCCGACTCGGTCAGCGTGACGCGGACCTCCGTGCAGTCGGCAGGCGCGATCCAGCCCTGCGCCTCGATGTCCTTCCACGGCGCGTCGTAGCGCTTCGGGCCGATCAGCGAGAAGACGTCGCCTTCGCGGCCGTCCTCTCGGACCAGGGTCGCGGTGAGCCCGAGCCTGCGACGGGACTGGAGGTCGGCGGTCATCCGGAAGACCGGCGCGGGCAGCAGGTGCACCTCGTCGTAGAGGACCAGGCCCCAGTCGCGGGAGTCGAACAGTTCCAGGTTCCGATACTCGCCCTTGGACTTGCGGGTGATCACCTGGTACGTGGCGATGGTGACCGGCCGGATCTCCTTGCGCTCCCCCGAGTACTCGCCGATCTCGTCCTCGGTCAGCGAGGTCCGCGCGATCAGCTCGCGCTTCCACTGCCTGCCCGCCACCGTGTTGGTGACCAGGATCAGCGTCGTGGCGCTTGCCTCGGCCATCGCCGCAGCGCCGACGAGCGTCTTGCCCGCTCCGCACGGCAGCACCACGACGCCCGATCCGCCCGCCCAGAAGGCGTCGACGGCCTGTCGCTGGTAGTCGCGAAGCTGCCAGCCGTCCTGGGCCAGCGAGATGGGATGGGCCTCGCCGTCGACGTAACCCGCGAGGTCCTCGGCGGGCCAGCCGATCTTGAGCAGGGCCTGCTTCAGCCTGCCGCGCTCGCTGGGATGCACGACGGTGACGTCGTCGTCGACCCGATCGCCGAGCATCGGAGCGATCTTCTTGTTCCGCAGGACCTCGGTGAGCACGGCTCGGTCGAGCGACTCCAGGACCAGGCCGTGCACCGGGCTGTTGACGAGCCGTAGCCTGCCGAACCGGCCCATCGTGTCGACGACGTCGACCAGCAGCGGCTGCGGAACGGGATACCGCGAGTATCGGACGAGGACGTCGACGACCTGCTCGGCGTCATGGCCCGCCGCCCTGGCGTTCCACAGCGCCAGCGGCGTGATCCGATACGTGTGCACGTGCTCCGGCGCGCGTTCCAACTCGGCGAAGGGCGCGATGGCGATCCGCGCGTCGTTCGATCGGGCGTGGTCGATCTCCAGCAGCAGCGTCTTGTCTGACTGGACGATCAGTGGGCCGTCGGTCACCGCGTTCGTGCTCCTTGCTCTGGCGGTCAGTGCGCTTGTCCAGTGTGCCTGTCCAGGCCCGTTCTTCCCGCTCGACTGTTCTCAGAGCCTGTCTTTGATCCCCGCTTTCCTGTTGCGCGGGGCAGGCAGCGGCGATCTGCGGCGTTGTCGTCGTCAGGAGACATGACTCCGTCATGTCTCCTGCTTCCGCCTGGCAGCTCATCCACGCTGATCCCCGCTCACGACTCCAGGGGGACCGAAGACAGGCTCTCAGGCCTGCTCCGCGTGGGGTCGGCCGCCTGCTCGCGGCGAGGGTGTCCGCAGGTGGCGGGCCGGTCCGAGTCCGGCCGTCGATCTCGATCCGTGCTCGGCCCGGCTGCCTCGCCCGAGTGTGCCAGGTGGCCACGCCGCCCGGAGCGTCCCAGCCGTGCGCCGAGCCGGGATCGGGCCTGGTCGACGTGCCGACGGCGCGCACGACGTCGGCTTCGAGGGCTGGGCCTGCCGACCGGTGTCGTGAATCGGAGCCGGGCGGCCGGTGTGCGTGACCGGGCCGGTCGCCGTGACGCCCGTGGCACCCGGTGGAGAGGCCCGTTCGTCGGCCGCGCAGGTGTGTGGTGCTGCGTCGAGGGACGCCCGCTACGGCGACGGACACTGCGATCCGTGTCACGTCGAGGCGCCGGGTCGGCGCGGCGAGGAATGCGAAGGCCCGGTGTGGCAGCACACCGGGCCTTCCTGCCTGGACGGCGGAGCACCCGCGCCTGGCCTGCGCGGACGACCGGCCCGGACCGTCACGACGTGTCGAGGAGCCTGCCGTGTCGAGCGGGCCGAACGGGCCTGCCGTGCTAGCCGCGTCGGGTCAGGACTTCGCCGCGACCACGGGCTCGACGTCGACCGAGTCGGCCGCGCCCTCGGCGTCCGCCACGACCGGCACGTTCTCGGGGCGGCGCAGCAGCCGCGCGACCTCGCCACGCAGCTCGATGAAGCGAGGGTCCTCCTTGGTGGTGATCTGATCCCGTTCCGGCGGGAGGTCGACCGGGAGGTCGGCGACCACCGACGCGGGCGCGGTGGACAGCACCAGGACCCGGTGCGCCAGGTACACGCTCTCGTCGATGTCGTGGGTGACCAGCAGCACCGTGGTGTCCTGTTCGCGCTGGACCTTCAACAGCAGGTCCTCCAGTTCGGCCCTGGTCTGGGCGTCCACCGAGGCGAAGGGCTCGTCCATCAGCAGCAGGGCGGGCCTGCACGCCAGTGCCCTGGCGATGGAGACCCGCTGCTGCATGCCGCCGGAGAGCTGCCGAGGGTACTTCGCCGCGGCGGCAGAGAGCCCGACGGCTTCGAGCGCCTCGGCGGCGCGCTCCTTGCGCTGTGCGGCCGGAATACCCCGGCTGCGCAGCGGGAACTCCACATTGCCCGCCACGGTCAGCCAGGGAAAGAGCGACCGGCTGTAGTCCTGGAACACGACGGCGAGGTCCTCGGGGACGCCGTTCACCGGGTCGTCCTGCAACCGCACCGTCCCTCGGCTGGGGCGGTGCAGCCCGGACACCGCGCGCAACAGCGTCGACTTGCCGCAGCCGGAAGGGCCGACGATGCAGACCAGTTCGCCGGTGTTCACCGTGAAGGAGAGGTCGTCGATGGCCGTGTAGCCCGCGTCGCCTCCATAGGTGTGACCGAGATCGGTCACCTGCAACATCGTCGTCATGTCACCCTCCTGTCCTGGCCAGGCTCGTGCCTGCGCCTTGCGCCTGCTGCCACCCCAGTACGCGGCGTTCCACCGCGAGGAGAACCGTGTTGAAGACGTAGCCGAGTACCCCGAGCAGGACGATCCACGCCCAGGTCTCGTCGAACCGGAACAGTCGTTGCGCGGCGATCAGCTGGTAACCGATGCCGTTGATCGCACCGACCAGCTCCGAGATGACCATCAGCACCAACGACAGTGACAGTGCGACCCGCAGCCCGGCGAAGATCTTGGGGCCTGCCGAGGGCAGCACGACCATGCCCATCCACTGCCAGTACGGGATGCGGAAGGACTTGGCCGTCTCGACCTTGGTCTTGTCCACTGCCTGCGCACCGTCGACGGCGTTGAGCAGCACGGGCCAGACGACGCCGAAGATGATCGTCGCCATCTGCATGGGCGTGCCGATCGAGAACAGGGCCAGGAACACCGGGACCAGCGCGGGCGAGGGAATCGCTCGCGCGAAGGAGAACAGCGGACCGACGTAGTCCATCGCGGTGCGCGACCGCCCGAGCACGAGGCCGAGCGACACCCCGATCACGCCCGCGACCAGCCAGGCGCTCAGCATCCGGACCACGCTGGGCACGATGTCGCCCAGCACGGTGTCACTGAGGAAGAGCTGGCCTGCGGGCCCGGAGAACCAGAGGCCGACCGCCGTCGCGCCGATCTCGGTCGGCGGCGGGAAGAAGACGCTCTCGCCGAGGCGGGCGGCGACCTCCCACACCAGGATGAGCCCGACGAAGACGACCCAGCGTTGGGCGAAGCCCTTGAGTGCGAGCGCCGACGCGGTCACCTGCTCACCTCCGCCTGCTGCGACGCCGACCATCGATGTGATGTCGGACTCGTGGGCGCCCTCATCGACCGGCCCTGCCTCTGCTCATCGCCGTCCCGGTCCGGCAGGCCTTCTCGAATCGTCGGAGAAGGCGAATTCGTGAATTGACGGTGAATTCCACTCTGCCCACGCCTCACCGGACGGCCTCGACGGTGTTGTCCCAGCCGAGCCAGCGTCGTTGGGCCCGCTCCAGCAGTTCATTCGTCAGATAGCCGACGGCGCCCGCGACCACGGTGCCCGCCAGGACGACGTCCATCCGACCCACGCTGGAACTCGCCTCGAGGATGAACACGCCGAGGCCTACCCTGCCGCCTGCGAGCAGTTCGGTACTGATGACCAGGATCAACGCGATGGAGGCCGCCACCCGGATGCCCGTCGCGATGAACGGCGCCGAGTTGGGCAGTGCCACCGTGGCCAGCGTGCGAAGCCTGCCCAGCCGGAACGACCGCGCGGTGTCGATCATCATCGAGTCCATCTCGTCCAGCGCGTAGATGGTGTTGAACATGATCGGCCAGATCGCGGCGTAGACCGCGAGAGCGATCTTCGTCTCCGGGCCGGTGCCCAGCAGGACCAGCGCCAGCGGGATCAACGCCACCGACGGGATGGGCCGCAGGAACTCGATGACCGAGCGAGTCGCGACCCGCACCGCCTTGACGCTGCCGAGCAGCAGTCCGGCGGGCACCGCGATGCCGACGGCGATGCCCATCGCGATCAGCCAGGCCAGCACGGTCGCGACGACGTGCATCAGGAAGCTCTGATCGACGAGCAGGCCGCCGAGCGTGGTGAGGACCACCGAGGGCGGGGGCAGATAGTACGAGGGGACCAGGCCGGACCGGCCGACGATCTCGCACAGGGCGAGAAAGCCGGCCAGCCCGACCAGGCCGCGAAGAACCGAACGCATCAGGTCAGTTTCGCGGCTGCGAGAGGATCATCGACTCGGCCTCGATCGGCTCGTCGATCAGTTCGTACTCCAGCATCAGGTTGGGGATGCGCTGCAGCCTGGACGCCTCCAGCGTCGTCGGCCAGCCGCCGAGGTTCAGCAGCGACGCGGTCTCCGGCTCGATGCTCGCGTACTCCTGAACCATCTGCTCGACGCGCTCGCGGTCGGAGCTGGCGACCTCCTGACCACGGGAGAAGGCGCGCTGGAAGGCCGCGACGGTCTGCGGGTTCTCCGCAGCCCACTCGTCCTTGGCCGCGAAGCCCGCGATCGGGATCTCCTCGGTGGGGCCGGAGGCGGCGTCGAAGACCGGCACCGCGCCGATCTCCAGCTCCGCGTTGGTGATGAAGGGCTCGGCCATCAGCGCCGCGTCGACCTGGCCCGAGTCCAGCGCCGCCGCCATGTCGGGGTAGCCCATCTCGACGAAGCTGACGTTGTCCGGGTCGAGGTCGTTGGCCCGCAGCACCGACTTGATGGTCACCTCGGCCAGGCTGCCCTGGCTGGTGACGCCGATGGTCCGGCCCATCAGGTCTTCCGGCTGGGTGAGCCCGCTGTCCGGGGTGGTCATGACCATCCAGGTGTTGGGCAGCGCGTAGTAGCTGTCGGCGACGAGCTTGATGTTGCCCAGTGCCGAATGCGCGGCGAAGATCGACACCCAGTTACCGAAGACGATGTCGAGTTCACCTGCCTCCAGACCGGGCATCGCCGCCGCGGCACCCTGAATGGACGTGAGCTCGATCTCGACGCCCTCTTCCTCGAAGAATCCGTCTTCGATGGCGATGTGCACAGAGGCGACATCGACGACCGGGAGTAGTCCCAGTCGGATGACCTCCTGCTCCACGACGCCGTTTCCGCCGTCGCCGCTGCTCTCCTCCTGACCAGCGGAACCATCGAGCAGTCCGCAGGCGCTGGTAGCGAACAGAGTTGCCGTCGCCATGATGGCGGTGGCGACTCTGGCGGGTCTGGCGAGTTTGGTGGCCGGCGCACCGGAGCCCACACGTGGGGCCATGCCCCCTCCTTAAGGAAGCCAACTCTATTGCTGAGTGGGGCCACCCTAAACGGCGGGAACAGCCTTAACAACCCGTGTGTGACCTGGTCTAAGTTACGATCTAGTACCGCCGAATGGGTGCATTTCCTTTACGGGCGGGGGACGCAATGGGTCGCGTTGTGTGAGTATAGTTTCGGCTGGCCGCCTGATGGGGTGGTCTGTTCGACCTTCCCGGCGGGCATGATCACGGCAGTCTGCTGAACTGACCAGGGAGCGTGATGGCGAGTCCGGTGGTGACGGCCAGGGCGAGGGCGGAGTCGATGACTTCGCTGTTCCAGGCCTTCGCTGTGATCGATGCGGGTCCGGCGAGTTCGACCGATGGTCGACCCGACCCGCGAGACGGCGGCTTGCGTCGAGAGTCCGATGCCGGGGACGCGGGGGCGTTCCTCCCCGGGCATCGGTCGGTCTCCGCGCCGTCGGGCACCAAGTCAAGGTCCGAGGTCGAACACTCGTTCGATTTCTCCGCCTGCCCGAGTTGGAGGGTCTGCTAGTCGTGGCACGCCCCGAAAAGCCTTCGCAGGGCAGAAAGCCCGCTCCGCTCGAACTGGAGAGCGAAGGAGTGGAAGACCGCCAGGAGACGGCGGCATCAAGTGAGGCCGCTGAGGCCTCCTCGCAGAGCAGTCAGGGGTCCGGCGGGACCCGCAGCGCCCGATGGCAGCTACGGAACTGGCGCCTGCGCACCAAGCTCGTCGCGGTTCTGCTGCTCCCGACGCTGGCCGCCCTCTTCTTAGGCCAGCTCCGAGTCTTCGACCAGATCGACGCGGCCGACGAGTACGCCCGCAACGTCCGGGGCTTCGACGTCGTCGAGCGCAGCACCGACCTGATCCACGAGCTCCAGCGCGAACGGGACGTCGCATCGTCCTACATCGCCAGGGGCAGGCAGGGCGGTGGTCAGCCGGTCGACGAGCAGGTCGTCCGGGTTGATCAGGACGTCCAACGGCTGCGGGACAGCCTCGGGCAGCTCGACGACTTCGACACCCAGGTGATCACCAGTCGCACCAGGGCGCTGGAGCGCCTCGGCGGCCTGGCGGGCCTGCGTGGCGCCGTCCGGGAGACGGAGTACTCCGAGACGGCGGCGATCAAGACCTACACGAGCATCATCCAGTTCCTGTTGCAGATGAACCGGGACATCGTCGCGTCGATCACCGACAGCGCCGTCAGCGCTCCAGCGAGGGCGACGGAGGCACTGGCCAGGGCCAAGGAGGAGATCGCTCAGCAACGGGCGACCCTGTTGGCCGCCGGGCATCGGGACGAGCTGCGGGAGATCCAGTTCCAGCAGCTCCAGGCCTCCAACGCGCAGTTCTCGGCGGCGGTCAACGAGTTCTACGCCATCGCCAGCCCGAGTGAGGCCAACCTCTACAGCGACACCGTCGCAGGCCCTGCGGTCGACGACGTGAACAGCATCAAGGGGATCACCCTGGTCCGGCACCAGAACGGCATCCCGCTGGGGCTGAACTCGGTGCTGTGGGACCAGTCGGCCAGCACCACGATCGGCCTGACTCGTGAGGTCGAGCTGGATCTCCAGGAAGACCTGCGGGCGCGCGGAGAGTCGCTGGCCGACCAGGCCAGGATGACCGCCTTCCGGGACGCGGCCCTGGTGTTGGGCTTCCTCGTCGGCGCGCTGGTGCTGATGCTGCTCGTCGCCCGGTCGATGCTGCGTCCGCTGCGGGTGCTGCGGAAGACGGCGCTGGAAGTGGCGCACGAGCGACTGCCCTCGGTCATCGCCCAGATGCGCGAGACCGAGAACGACATTCCCAAGGTCACCGTGCAAAGCGTCGACATCCACACTCGCGAGGAGATCGGCCAGCTCGCGCGGGCCTTCGACGCGGTGCACAACGAAGCCGTCCGGTTGGCGGCCGAGCAGGCCCTGCTTCGCGCCAACGTCAACGCGATGTTCGTCAACCTCTCCCGCCGCAGCCAGACCCTGGTGGAACGGCAGCTCGGCCTGATCGACCGGCTGGAGCGCGACGAGCAGGACCCCGATCAGCTCGCGAACCTGTTCGAGCTGGACCACCTCGCCACCCGGATGCGGCGTAACAGTGAGAACCTGCTGGTTCTCGCGGGCACCGAGACGACGCGGCGGATGGCGCGGCCGGTTCCGGTCACCGACATCCTCGGTGCCTCGGTCTCCGAGGTCGAGCAGTATGCCCGCGTCACGGTTTCGGCCACGCCGGAGCTGATGGTGCAGGGTCGAGCGGTCAACGACCTCGTCCACCTCATCGCCGAGCTGCTCGACAACGCCACCGCGTTGTCGGACCCGCAGACCAAGGTCACGGTGCGCACCGCGCACAGCAGGAAGAACGAGCTGATCATCGAGATCACGGACCGAGGCGTCGGCATGGCCGACGACGAGCTCGCCGAGGTCAACGAACGGCTCGCCAACCCGCCGAGGGTCGACGTCGGGGTCTCCCGCCGCATGGGCCTGTACGTGGTCGCACAGCTCGCCAAGCGACACGAGATCCGCGTCCGACTGCGCAGCGAGTACCTGGAGGGCGGCATCATCGCCCTGGTCGTGGTGCCGTCGATCCTGGTGGTGCGGCCGACCTCGCTGCGCGGCGGCGGCCAGACCGGCACGCAGGCACTGGCGGCGCCGAGGGAGAACCTCGCGCTGCCGACCGTGGTCAACGATCACGGCGGACCCGCCTCCGGGGCGGGCTCGCTGCCTGCACTGCCGTCGGTGGCGCCCGAGCCCGGCCCGATGGAGCCGTTCGGCGAGCAGCTGCCGAGCGACCCGGCATTGAGCGACATCGCCAGGGCCGACTCCACGGACTACTTCGGCTTCTACGGCGAATCGGCCGAGTCGGAGCTGCGCGGCGGTTACCGAGACCCCGCCGAGGACGAGCAGCCGCAGCAGGGCAGGCCCGCCGCCGGACGACCGGCTCCTGAGGACACGGCGTACTTCACCGCCGCCGACATGGACGAGGCCCAGGAGCCGGACGAGGACGAGTGGGAGGCTCAGTTCCCGCAGCAGGACCACCCGCAGGCCGAGGCCGCCCCGCGGCAGAACGACCGTTCGCAGGGCGGCGTGTCGCGTGCGGCCATCGCGGACGGTCGCTCCTCGGAGGCGCCGAAGGCGCAGACCGACTTCGATGCGCCGACGGAGCGACTGCCGATCTACGAGGCCGTCCTGTCCCAGTGGTTCCAGGCGGGCGACGGCGGCACTCCGCAGGACCAGCCCGCCAACGGTGCCGGTGCTCAGGCGGCGCGGCAGAAGGGCGCCGCGTCCAAGAGTTCGGCCAGGAACACCCCGGCCCCGGCGGCTCCGTCGAGGAACGGCGTTCCCCCGACTGCGCCGCCGCAGGCTCCGCCCCGACGCGAGGCGGCCACCCCGCCGCCGGTCGCCTCCCGCAGGCGTCCGCAGCCCGCTCAGGAGGAGCAGGCACCCCAGCGGCAGGCGGCGCCCGGTGCCGGGCGTACGCCGCCGGTCGCGGACTCGCAGCCTCCCGCCACCCCGCCGCCGTCTCCCACTCGCCGCCAGCCGGCGCGGCCGGAGCGGCCTGCGGCGGCGCCGTCGGAGGGCCAGGGATGGCATTCCGCAGGTGACGATGGTTGGGAGGCAGCCAAGACGGTGCTCGCTCAGACTCCGGAAGGCGTGACGCAGGCAGGCTTGCCAAAGCGCGTGCCGAAGGCCAAGTTGATGCCCGGCTCGGTCGCGCCGCAGACTAAGACGCAGCGGCAGGCCGCACCCGAGCAGTCGGATGCGCCTCCCCGGTCGGCAGAGATGATTCGAGGCAAGATGTCGAACTTCCAACAAGGACTGCGGAAGGGCAGGCACCACAGGGTTGACGCCCTGGCCGGTCCCGGTAGTTCCACAGATCCATCCCATCAGTCCGCTAGCCGCCACGACGAGGAGCAGGAGTGACCGCGTCCGCCCAGCAACCAGGTTCCTTCGGTTGGTTGATCACTGACTTCGTTCGTCGCGTACCTGGTGTCGCGCACGCCGTGGTCGTCTCAGCAGACGGCCTGCTCCTTGCCGGATCCCACGGGCTTCCCCGGGATCGTGCGGAGCAGCTCTCTGCCGTCGCCTCCGGGCTGATCAGCCTCACCCAGGGTGCTGCCCGCGTGTTCGAGGCAGGCGAGGTCGCACAGACGGTGGTGGAGATGGAACGGGGGTTCCTGTTCCTGATGTCCATCAGCGACGGCTCCTGCCTGTCCGTCTTGGCCGCGCCGAACTGTGACATCGGACTCGTCGCGTACGAGATGACCTTGCTGGTCGAGCGCGTCGGCCAGCAGCTCACGCCGGAGCTACGTGCTCAACTACAGGGTGTGATTCGCCGGTGAACCCACAGGCGCACTTACCTCGACGGAGTGATGGGCAATGACCTCTGGACCTGGTTTCGGCGACGGCCGTGCCGGCGAGTGGGCAGGCCAGCTCGACTTCGACGGCTTCTACGGTCGAGGGCGGGATGGTCAGAGCGACCCGGACGCCGACTACCTGATGGGCGGCGCCGATCGGGCGCTGTTCGGCGGGCCCGGCGCCGATCTGCTCGGGACGAGCATGTCCGGCGACTTCGACGACTTCTCCTCGGCTCCGGTCCAGGAGGTCGAGCAGAGCTGGCCCGAGTACGAGCCAGACGACGACAGCAGCCGGGATCCGCTGGTGGAGACCGGGTCGCTGGTCCGTCCCTATGCCAGGACAGGCGGCCGAACCCGGCCGGATTATGATCTCCCCATCGAGGCGTTGATCTCCACGAGTGACCGTGGTCGAGAGCGGAACTCGATGTCGCTGGCCGAACACCGTTCCATCTGCGGTCTGTGCATCGAAACCCGTTCTGTCGCCGAGATCGCGGCGCATCTGCGTCTTCCTCTCGGCGTGGTTCGTGTGCTGATCGGCGACATGGCCAGTCTCGGCTTGGTTCTCGTCCACAACAGCGGTCTTGTGATGGGGGACGGGCCGTCACTCGCGTTCCTGGAAAGGGTGCTCAGTGGGCTTCGCAGGCTCTGAACCCCAGCGGACTCCGGCCGCCAGCAAGCACGCCACCACGTCGACGAAGATCGTCGTGGCGGGTGGCTTCGGGGTTGGTAAGACGACGTTCGTCGGCTCGGTCTCCGAGATCGTGCCGCTGACCACCGAGGCGGTGATGACCGAGGCCAGTGTGGGTGTCGACGACCTGAGCGCCACCCCTGGCAAGGTCACCACCACGGTGGCGATGGACTTCGGTCGTGTCTCGCTGGACAGCGACCTGATCCTTTATCTGTTCGGCACGCCCGGCCAGCACAGGTTCTGGTTCATGTGGGACGACTTGGTGAAGGGTGCGATCGGCGCCGTCGTGCTGGTGGACAGCAGAAGACTGGCCGACGCCTTCGCCTCGATCGACTTCTTCGACGACCGTGAGCTGCCGTACGTCGTGGCGTTGAACTGCTTCGACGGCGTGCTGCATCACCGGATCGAGGACGTCCGTGAGGCGTTGACGATCGATGAGAGCGTGCCGATCGTGGTGTGTGACGCACGGAATCGGGACTCGACCAAGCAGGCATTGATCACGCTGGTCGAGCACGCGATGCGGCAGTGGATGGCGGTTCGCGCCACCGGATGACGATCGCAGGCCGGCGTGACGCCCGCTCCGCTCGTCGGAGCCGCCGTCACGCCGGCCCGCGCAGTGCCGAGGCAGTCCGCCGCTCGGGTCGACCCGTCTTGGGGCGACCCGGCTGGGGGCGGCGAGCCGCGCAGCCGGGACTGGCGTCCTCCTGGCCTTCGGGCCGTGCGTTCGTCGAGACGAACGGCGGCGACGCACGATCGCCCGGCCTGATGCGGCCGACAGCCGACACTGCGGCGGCGTGACACGGCCTCAGTCTGCGGCGCCCGCCGCGTCTGCCGAGCCTTCGACGAGGGCCGCCGTGCTGATGCGATGCAGCGGATAGCGCTGCACGGCTCCCACGCTCTGATCGAAACCCTCCAGGAACCCGCCGCTGATGCTCACCGGATCGATGATCCGCTGGGTCGCGACGCCGTGTGAGTCGACGAAGCCGATCCACAGCTGGTGGCGGGAACTCACCGCGTCCTGCAACAGCGTGAAGGTCGGCGAGATCCGATGCCCCTCGGACGCGGTCGAGGCCGAGGCGCCACGCCGCACCCCCGAGGTCCGATCCCCGATCCGAATCCCGGTGACCACCTCGGCGAGGCGCTCCTCGTCGATCGGACCCGGCGACACGACCCGGCGGCCGGTCCCGGCGCGTCGGGAGAGCCTGCGGCCCGCCGGGCGTAGATCCAGCAGCCGCCCGTCCAGACCCTCGGCCACCGGAGCCAGTCCCGCTCCGCGCAGACCGTCCAGCAGTTCGGCCAGCGGCAGCGGGCTCACCAGCACCGTAGGCGCGAGACGTCGCAGCTCGAACTGCGCGGCCTCCGGCCTGCCGAGCACCTCGGTGAGCAGCACCGGATCCTCGCAGCGCAGGAACGAGCCCGCCGAGCCGCCACGCAGCCTGCCGTGTCTGCGAGCCACGTCGTCGATCAGATAGGTCAACGACTGCGGAATCGGCGTTCTGGAGCGTTCCGCGAACAGATCGTGCAGTTCGGTGGCGCTGCGGCCCGCATCGAGCGCGCGTCGCACGCTTGCCTCGCCGACCCGGTACACGGTGGCGCTGCCCGCCGACTCCACGTCGGCGACCAGTGCCATGTCCGAGGCGAGGTCGGACTCCAGCGGGCCCGGCGCGATCACTGTCAGATCGGCCTGCACCAGGATGTGGTCCAGTGGCGGGGGCATCGCCGCGCCCATCAGTCTGGCCGCCTCCGCCTGCCCGTCGGAGAGCAGCGCCCGCCCTGCGGAGGAGAGCCTGCCCAACGCGCTGACGCCGACGGCCGCGGCCTCGCTGAGCGCCCACCGGACCTGCTCGTCTCGTAAACGACCGCCCTGCCGAGGCGCCCGCCAGGCGAGCAGCTCGACGAGTGAGTCGTCGGACCGCAGGGCGGTGTTCGCGGGAAGCGTCCCCAGCTCGTCGAGGGCCCGCCTGCGGGCCAGCGGCGCACGAGGCCTGCGCAGCTCCTCGGCGAGCACCGAGAGCAGCCGCTCCCGGTCGTCCCGGCTGCCCGCCAGCGCGGGGAGCCGGGGCATGTCGAGCCAGGCGAGCGCCAGCGTGGCCCAGCGCTGCTCGGAGTGGGAGGCCGTCCAGGTGTCGGCGGCGACGGTGAGCAGCCAGTGCGGCTCCGTGTCGTCGCTCGCGGCGACGAGGCCTGCGGCGACCACCAGTTCGATGATCAAGGTGGCACGCGGCTCGGTGCACTCCAGGGCGCGGGCCGCTCGCCGCAGCTCGCGGACGCCGAGGCCGCCCGAGCGCAGCACCGGCGGCGGCTCGGTCGACCACAGGCGCAACAGCGTCTCGACATGGCGACACAGCTCCAGGGCCTCGCCCGCCGCAGCGGCGTCGGAGTCGGCGGCGCTGCGGCGCACCGTGTCGAGTTCCGGCTCGTCCAGTCGGACCGGGCCGAGGGGGTGCTCGCCACGCAGCAGGAGGCCGAGTTGCCTGGGCAGTTCCACCGTCTCGGCGTCGCGGCGCAGCAGCAGCCCGGCGGCCAGCAGCCGCTGGACCGGGGTGCGTGCCCGGTCGGGCGGCACCATCGTTCCGGCGTCCTTCGTCTGGCCCACCGGTGCCCCGGCGGCCAGGGCCTCCAACAGCCTGCGTTCGGCCTCGGACAGGCCCGCCACGACGGCGGGGAGGTCCTGGCGGTCCAGGTGTGGAGCAGACCTGCCCAGCCCGGCGGGGAACGGGCCGATCACCTCGCGTGCGGTCGGGACCACCGACAGCGTCGGGTCGGCTCCCCAGGCCAGCGCCCTGGCCCGCAGGACTGCCAGCCCCTCCCGGACCCGGTCCGCGGAGACTCCGCCGCCGAATAGCTCGAGGATCGACTTCTCCGGAACGGGCTGCTGGTCGGCGTCCGCGACGAGCAGCGCCTCCAGCACCGCGAGGCTGAAGGTGTCGAGTTCCTCGCAGGCTCGGGCCACGGAGATCCCGATGCCCGCGCGGGTGGCGAGGACCGTCGTGTCGGGCGGAGCCGGGGTGGCCAGGTCCGGTCGGGCGCGCAGCAGTGCGGCGAGCATCGAGTCGTCCTGGTCACGCAACCAGTCGGCCAGTGAGGTGCCGGGCATCCTCACCACGATACTTCGCGATGCGGCAGACTGAGGGGAGTCCTTTCCGACACTCCGCCCGGGCACGCCGCCGAGGCGGGGCCATGCCATGCGGATGCGTGCGGCAGGTCGGTGAGGTCGTCGGATCGAATCTCAGGAGGAGCCGTGGCCAAGGCAGCCCGTAAGGACCGCATCGACCCGAGCTGGCCGCAGGTGCCCGAGGGCGGGCATGCGGTGTCCGAGCTGAGGGCGGCGACGGCCGGAGCGCCGTCCCCCTTCGGCGAGACCGAGTTTCCGCTGGCTGAGGGCGCGGTGCACTACGAGCACCCGGTCACGGTGATCAACAGGTAGTTCGTCTCCACCGGCCGGGCTGTGGGCGCCGGGAATCGTCTGGTTAGGCTGTTCCCCCTGCTAGAACAGCGTTGACCAGGGAGGTCGTCATGCCGGTTCCCGGCCCCGGCTATGCCATCACGGTGCGCGTCGAGACCCCGCCGTCGTCCAGCGCGGCGGGTGACCTCACCAGCGCCGTCGGCCGGGTCGGCGGTGTGATCACCGCGCTGGACGTCGTCGAGTCGCACACCGACCGAGTCGTCATCGACATCACCTGCAACACCCTGTCGGCGGAGCACGTCACCGACATCACCTCCACGCTGGACGCGCTGCCCGGCGTCGCCGTGCGCAAGGTCTCCGACCGGACCTTCCTGATGCACCTCGGCGGCAAGCTGGAGGTGCGTTCGAAGGTCGCGCTGCGCAACCGAGACGACCTGTCCCGTGCCTACACGCCGGGCGTCGCCCGGATCTGCCAGGCCATCGCCGCCAATCCCGACGACGCCCGCAGGCTGACGATCAAGCGCAACACCGTCGCCGTGGTCACCGACGGCTCGGCGGTGCTGGGCCTGGGCAACATCGGTCCGGCGGCCGCGCTGCCCGTGATGGAGGGCAAGGCGGCGCTGTTCAAGAAGTTCGCCGACGTCGACGCCTGGCCGGTCTGCCTGGACACCCAGGACACCGAGGAGATCATCCGCACGGTGGAGCTGCTCGCTCCCGTGTACGGCGGCATCAACCTGGAGGACATCGCCGCGCCGAGGTGCTTCGAGATCGAGCGCAGGCTGCGCGAGAAGCTCGACATCCCCGTCTTCCACGACGACCAGCACGGCACGGCCATCGTCGTGCTGGGAGCCCTGCGCAACGCGCTGCGGGTCGTCGGCAAAGACCTCGGCGACTGCCGGGTGGTGGTCTGCGGCGTCGGAGCGGCGGGTTCGGCGATCATCCGGCTGCTCCTGCGGGACAAGCCGGGCGACGTGCTCGCGGTGGACATCGACGGCATCGTGCATCCGGAGCGGGAAGGGCTGGGCGACCACCTGCAGTGGATCGCCGAGCACACCAACACGGAGAACCGCAGCGGCTCGCTGCATGACGCGCTCGTCGGCGCCGACGTGTTCATCGGGGTGTCGGCACCGAACCTGTTCGGTGCGGAGCAGGTCGCGACGATGGCGGACTCGGCGATCGTCTTCGCCCTGGCCAACCCGGACCCGGAGATCGACCCGCTGGAGGCCCAGCAGCACGCCGCCGTGGTGGCCACCGGCCGCAGCGACTACCCGAACCAGATCAACAACGTGCTGGCCTTCCCCGGCTTCTTCCGGGGGATGCTCGACGCCCAGGCACACAGCATCACCGACTCGATGCTGCTGGCCGCCGCCGACGCCATCGCCGACGTGGCCGACGGGGAGCGCCTGAACGCCTCCTTCATCGTGCCCAGCGTCTTCGACACGACGGTGGCCCCTGCGGTGGCCGAGGCAGTGCGGCGGGCGGCCGAGGAGGGCTGAGGGCGGACACCGGGGCGGGCGATGCCGTCCCGCCCCGGCCGGTTCGCTGCTGGGTGACTCATTAGTGGCAGCGGCTGCTCTGTCATGCTCGTGACCGTGCTGAACCGGGGGCAGAACGGCTGCCATGGGCTTCCGGCAGACGGGATCGCGGACCAGCCGCTGACCGTCGACGACCTTCGAACGCTGTCGGACGACGGCGGCCGGTACGAGCTCGTCGACGGGCGGCTGGAGATGTCGCGGGCACCAGTCACCACACATTCGCTCATCGAGTCTCGATTGATGTTTCAGCTGGGGAGGCTCGCTCCTGACGAGCATGCGGTCCTCCGCGGCCTGGGGATCGACCTCAACGCCGATCGGACCCACCACCGCATCCCGGATCTGTCGGTGATTCGAGCGGACGACCTCGAGCACCCCGGTCTGACCCGTCCGCCGCTGCTCGCCGTCGAGGTCGTCTCGCCGAGAGCGTGTTCCGAGACCATCACACCAAGCGCGTCGAGTACGCCCGGTTCGGCGTCGAGTCTTACTGGATCGTGAGTCCCGACCCGGAGAAGCCCGGGATCGTGGAGCTTCGGCTGGCGGACGGCGGCTATCACGAGGTCGCCCAGGTCTTCGGCACGGACGTCTTTGAGACCGACGCGTCCTTCCCCGTCCGGCTGGTCCCGCACTGGCTCGTCGCGATGGGGCCGTGGCGGACGCACATCGGCGGCGACTGACCACCCGCAGGCGGACACCGGCGGCCTCCTCGCTCGGGAGCCAGGCTGACGCCCCGCCGTTCGACGTGTCTCGTCGGCCGTGCGAGCCGTTCCGCCGGGTCTGTCGCGCGACCCGTGACCCGGCGCGACTCGGACTGCTCGCGGAATCCGGCTCGCGAGGCCGTCCGTTCCGGTCCCGTTGCCGCCCTGCGGGCACGAGCACCCGACCAGCCCGCCTAGCATCACCGGGCATGGAGCTACCGCATCTGGATCGTGGCGGCGCGGCCCGCATGGTCGACGTCTCCGCCAAGGAGGTCTCCGCCAGGACCGCCACCGCCACCGGAGTGCTGCGCACCACCGAGGCGGTGGTGGACCTGCTCGCCGCCGGCACCCTGCCCAAGGGCGACGCGCTCGCCACCGCGCGCATCGCCGGGATCATGGGCGCCAAACGCACGCCGGACCTCGTTCCGCTCTGTCATCCGATCGCCCTGTCCGGGGTGACCGTGGAGCTGCAGCCTGCGGGGGTCGAGGTGCGCATCAGCGCGACGGTCCGCACCACGGACCGCACCGGGGTCGAGATGGAGGCCCTGACCGCCGTCGCCGTCGCGGGGCTCGCCCTGCACGACATGATCAAGGCGGTCGACCCGGCCGCGGTGCTGGACCAGATCCGGGTGGAGCGCAAGGACGGCGGGAAGACGGGGACATGGACCAGACCGGAGTGACGGGCGAGACCAGGCAGGCCAGGGTGATCACCGCGTCCAACCGCGCGGCCGCGGGCGTGTACGCCGACACCACCGGGCCGATCATCGTGGCCTGGCTGCGCGAGCGGTCTTTCGAGACGCCGGACGCGGCGGTCGTGCCCGACGGGACGCCGGTGGGTGCACAGATCCGGGCCGCCGTCGCGGCGGGCGTGGCGGTGGTCGTGACGACCGGCGGCACCGGCATCAGCCCCACCGACCGCACCCCCGAGGTCACCGGTGAACTGCTGGACTACGAGGTGCCCGGCGTGGCGGACGCGATCCGCTCGGCCGGGCTGCCCGCCGTGCCCACCGCCGTGCTCTCCAGGGGCGTGGTCGGGGTCGCGGGCCGGACGCTGATCGTCAACCTGCCCGGGTCGCGGGGCGGTGTTCGCGACGGACTGGGCGTGCTGGCGGGTGTGCTCGCCCACGCGGTGGACCAGCTCCGGGGCGGCGATCATCCGCAACCGGGACGGGCGGCGGGCGGGGCGTCGATCGTCGCGGGCACTGCTGCGGGAGACCAGGGGCCTGCTGCTCCTGCGGGGTCGGCCACGGCCGGGGGAGACCCGGCAGCGGCGGAGACCGTCGATGCAGGCTCCGCCGGACCGGTCGAACCCTCAGCCGCGCAGAAGCCGGGCGGGAACGTGCTGGTGGTGCGCGCCGAGGTCGTTGACGAGGACCTGGCCGCCGTCGATCACGAGGCCCTGGTGGGCGATGCCGCAGCGGGGGCGGTGGTGGGCTTCCGGGGCGTCGTGCGTGATCACGACGGCGGTCGGGGCGTGCGCGAACTGGAGTACGTGGGGCATCCGAGCGCTCCCGACACGGTGGGCCAGGTGGCGGCCGACGTGGCCGCCAGACATCCGGGTCTGCGGGCGATTGCCGTGACGCACCGGCTGGGCCTGTTGGGGATCGGCGACCTCGCCCTGGTCTGTGCGGTCTCGGCCGCGCATCGCGCCGAGGCGTTCACGGCCTGCGCCGATCTGGTCGACGAGATCAAGGCACGACTGCCGATCTGGAAACGCCAGGTGTTCGTCGACGGCGAGGAGGAGTGGGTCGACTGCCCATGAGGCGGTCGCCTGCCGGCGGCCCGGGGCGTGGTGACGGTGACGGGCTGCTGCACGGTCCGGCGTCGCGATGGCGCGCGGGAGGCGGAGCGGCTCGGTCACGACGCAACTCTACCGCCGTCGATCCGGCCTGCCCAGGTGCCGATGATCATCGATGCCGTTCGCCGCAGGTTCTGCGGTTCACGGCCGTGGCGAGGTCTGCTCGGAGCTCGAGCGGTCGGGGAGACGGCTCCCGTCGAGACCGTGTGGAGCGGCGCGCCCCGCCGATGACGGGTGCTGACGCGGAGTCCTGCTCGACTCGGGCGCGGGTGGCTGCTCGTCGGGTCCGGCCGTCGTCGTGACGGCCGAATCGGGTCCGCTCCCCGCCCCCCGGGGGATGGCGGCGGGGAGCGGACCCGGCAGGGATCACCCCACCAGGAGCTTCTGACCGGTGAAGATCAGATCCGGGTTGGCGACGACCTCTGCATTCGCCTCGTGCAGCGACTGCCAGTCGGTGCCGTTCTCGTTCGCGATCTTGGACAGGGTGTCGCCTGCCTCGACCGTGTAGTCGCCCTCCGGGTGATCCAGGATCGGGCCGACGTGGCTCGGCGCCTGCTCCTGAACCTCCTGCGGGGCGGGCTGCGGCTCCGGCTGGGGCGCCGCGCTCTGCTCCGGAGCGGCCTCCGGGGCAGCCGGGGCGGGTGCTGCAGGCTGCGGAGCGGGCTCTTCCGTTCCGCCGCCGAGGTGCCAGCCCGTCTTGGCGCTGCATGCGGGCCATGCGCCCGGTCCCTGCTCGGCCAGGACCCGCTCCGCCACGGCGATCTGCTGCTCGCGGGTTGCCTGGTGTGCATTGGGTGCGTACTCGGTGCCGCCGAAGGCGGCCCAGGTCTGCGGGTGGAACTGGAGTCCACCGCTGTAACCGTTTCCGGTGTTGATGGCCCAGTCGCCGGTGCTCTCGCACTGCGCGAGCGCGTCCCAGTCGGGCGCCGCGACGGCTGGTGTGGCCATTGCCAGGGGGGCGCCGACGAAGGCGCCTGCGACTGCGATTCGGGTGATGGTGCGGCTAGTGCTGGAAGGCTTGCGGTGCTTGCCTTGGTAGCGAGCCATGTCCCTCTCTCCCACCGCGCCGACTCCGTCCCCGCTTGCGCGGGGCCCCGATCGCCGTCGTCCCCGGTTCGCGGGGCCGTCGAAGATCGAGTTCTCGTCCCTGTCCGGTCTGTGATTCGGGGAAGGAATGCGCTGGACAGGGCTTGGCGCTGCGCACTCCCGGTTTTCTTGCGGCCGTTCGGGGCGACCGAGACGCGACGGTACGTAGCCGAGAGGGAATTCCCAAACGATACCAATGGTGACGCTCGTCACAGTAACGCGGGTGGGTGATCGGCGATCATACTGTTTCCGCAGGTCGGGGCACCGTTACCGGTCCGTTTCCGGTTCGATATCGATCACCCACCGTGAGGCATGGGTCACCATGCCCTGCTTACTGTGAGCGATTTTCTGATATGCGGGGAGTAGCTGTACAGCTTCGAGTGAGAGTAGGGACACCGGTGGGGGAGGCCGGGCCGGCTTTCGGTGACGGAGAGCAAGATATTGCGGCCAGCGCAAGATCCAATCGGGTCCGACGACTGTGTGCTACAGAGTGTGATGGATGATCGCTCTGCGAGATCAACTCGTGATCCATCGGGCCCGAAAGGCTGGCTTCGCTTCGCCGACAGAGCAGCGTGAAGGTCGGTCAGCCGCCTGCGAAGGGTGGCAGGACGTCCAGGACGACGGCCTCGGTGAGCGGTCGCTCCCGGTTCGTCACGGCCACGCCGTCCACGAGGAAGCTGCATGCGCTCAGGACCCGAGCCAGCCCGGCTCCCCGGCGGTCGGCGAGCAGCGCGAGCGTCTCGCGCACCGAGGCGCCTCGGTGCATCGACACCGACTCCTCGGCGACCTCGGCGGCGGCCCTCGCCCCGGCGAAGTACCGGACGTGCACGGTGATCTCGTCGGTGCTGTCCACCGATGTCCCTCCTCCGTTCGGCGACCGGCGTCCGTACTCGCCGACCGGCTTGTCTCCGCATCCTGACCACGAAGCGCCGAGAGCATCCGGTCGTCGGCGCCTCTTCGCCTGCGACGCCGACGCTCGCGGCCGATTCCGGTCAGCTCAGCCGCCGATGGCGCTCATCGGCCGCCGGGGCTGCGTGAAGCTCTCGTCGTCGATGCCGTGCCCGGCGGGTTTCCCCCACATCGCCGCCCGCCAGATCGTGGCGAGTTCCTCGTCGTCCGCCCCCGACCGCAGGGGGCCGCGCAGGTCGGTCTCGGTCTGGGAGAACAGGCAGCTTCGAAGTTGTCCGTCGGCCGTGAGCCTGGTGCGGTCACAGGCCGCGCAGAACGGCCGGGTCACCGAGCCGATGACGCCGACCGTGCCGGGCCCGCCGTCGACGGACCAGCGTTCGGCGGGCGCCGAGCCGCGCTCGGCCTGATGCGGGGTCAGGGTGAAACGCTCCTGTAGCAGCCGGAGGATCTCCTCGGCGGTGATCATCTCGGAGCGCTGCCAGCCGTGTTGGGCGTCCAACGGCATCTGCTCGATGAACCGGAGGTGATATCCGCCGTCCAGGGCGAAGCGCAGCAGGTCGGGTGCCTCGTCGTCGTTGACCCCGCGCAGCAGCACCGCGTTGATCTTCACCGGGTCCAGCCCCGCGGCACTGGCCGCCGCCAGCCCCGCCAGCACGTCGTCGAGCCGTCGCCTGCGGGTGATGGTGTGGAAGAGGTCCGGGCGCAGGGTGTCGAGCGAGACGTTGATGCGGTCGAGGCCTGCCTCGGCCAGTTCCACGGCCCGAGCCCTCAGCCCGATGCCGTTGGTCGTCAGGGAGATTCTCGGTCGCGGGCGCAGTCGGGCGGTATTGGCCACGATCGCCGTCAGGTCCTTGCGCAGCAGGGGTTCCCCGCCGGTGAAGCGCACGTCGCGGACGCCGAGCCGTTCGACGGCGATCCGCAGGAGTCGGCGAAGCTCCTCGGTGTCGAGCAGGCTGCTCTTGGCCAGCCAGTCGAGACCTTCGGCGGGCATGCAGTATGAACAGCGAAGATTGCAGCGGTCGATCAAGGACACTCGCAGATCGGTGGCCGTGCGTCCGTATCGGTCGATCAGGCCGTCGGCCGCCGGACGCGGCTCGCCGCCCGCCGTGCCGCCCGTCGCGCCGGGAACGACCGGGATGCCCAGCTCCACCGCACTCACGACTCGAGACTAACCACTCGTCGGCGTCGATTCCGCAGGCGTCGACGCCTATGCGGGCCTCGGCGGCGGCCGGGACCGTGGTGAAGATCATCTCTCGGCGGCTCCAGACCCGCCTCCCGCGGCCTGTCGTGACGTAAGGTCCGATCTCGTGCCCCGATACCGCATCACCGAGTCCGCCTCCCTGTTGGGGGTGAGCGACGACACGGTGCGCCGCTGGATCGAGCTCGGTCAGCTGTCCGCCGGTCGCGACGAGTCGGGTCGGATGGTGATCGAGGGAGCGGTGCTTGCCGCGTTCGCCGCGGGCCAGGCTCGCGAGACACCCGATCCCTCCGCTGTCGGCCGCTCCGCCCGCAACCGCTTCGTCGGCCTGGTCACCGAGGTGGTGGTCGACCGGGTGGCGGCGAAGGTCGAGATGGTCTGCGGGCCCCACCGGGTGGTGTCCCTGATGACGGCCGACGCGGTGGCCGAGCTCGGCCTCGAGCCGGGTGTGCTGGCGGTCGCCGTGGTCAAGTCGACCCATGTCGTCGTGGAGACCCCCCGCCAGAACGGCTAGGGAACCAGGCCGACACCGATGGCGCTTCCGCCGTCGGGCGGGCAGCATGAAGTGGTGATCGGATCAGCGGAGACTCGTCAGGAACGCTGGAACTACCTGTTGGACATGGACGGGGTCCTCGTGCACGAGGAGCACCCCATCCCCGGGGCCGATCAACTCCTCGCGGAGCTCGCCGAGCGTGAGATCGACTTCATGGTGCTGACCAACAACTCGATCTACACTCCGCGCGACCTGCGGGCGCGGTTGTCGGCCAACGGCCTCGAAGTGCCGGAGAAGTCGATCTGGACCTCGGCACTGGCCACCGCTCGCTTCCTCGACTCGCAACGCCCCGGCGGTTCGGCCTACGTGATCGGCGAGGCGGGCCTGACCACCGCGCTGCACGAGGTCGGTTACGTGCTGACGGATCGCGACCCCGACTACGTGGTGCTCGGGGAGACCCGTACCTACAGCTTCACCGCCATCACCAAGGCCGTTCGCCTGCTCGAGGCGGGCGCCCGCTTCATCGCGACCAATCCCGACGAGACCGGACCCAGCCGTGAAGGGAAGCTTCCCGCCACCGGAGCGGTGGCCGCGCTCATCGAGCGGGCGACCGGCCGGGCACCGTATTACGTCGGGAAGCCCAACCCGCTGATGATGCGGTCGGCGCTGCGGGCGCTGGGCGCCCATTCGGAGAACACGTTGATGGTGGGCGATCGGATGGACACCGACATCCGCGCGGGCATGGAGGCCGGGATGCAGACCATCCTGGTCATGACCGGGATCTCCGGGCCCGCGACCGCCGACAGCTTCCCGTTCCGGCCCACGCGGGTGATCGAGTCGATCTCGGAACTGGTCGGTGCGGCGCATCTGCCGTTCCCCGAGGACTCGCCTGCCAGGACGATCCTCAGCGCGGATCGCGGTCTGGGCGGCGGGGACGGCCCCGCCGACTGAGCCTGCTGGTCGGGCGGTCGGTCTTGGCCGGACGGACCGCGACGCCTCCGGCGGGCGGGTTCCGGCGGGCAGTGCCCGGCCGCTCAGCTGTAGAGACTGCCCCGCAGCACCGTCGTGGCGCGGCCCGAGATGCCGACCCGGTCGCCGCGCACGGCGACCCGGACCGTTCCGCCCCGCGCGGAGAGCTGCTCGGCGACCAGTTCCGTCAGCGCGAGCCGCTCGGACCACCAGGCCGCCAGGGTCCGATGCGCCGAGCCCGTCACCGGGTCCTCCTCAACGCCGACGCGCGGGAAGAAGCATCGACTGACGAAGTCGACGCCGTCGCGTCCTCCTGCCGCCGTCACGATCACGCCGCGATGCGGCAGCGCGCCCAGGGCGGCGAGGTCGGGGCGGACGGCCGCGACGGCTGCCGGGGAGTCGACCTCGACCAGCAGATCCGATGCGCCCGAGGCGACAGCGGTCACCCTCGCCCCGCCCAGCGCGGCGGACAGCTCCGAGGGCGGCTCGGCGATCACCGTCGTCGGATCGGCGGGGAAGTCCATGTCGATCCGGCCGTCCTCGGTGGCGACACAGGACAGTTCGCCGCTGCGGGTCGCGAAGACCTGATCGCCGCCGAGGACGTGCGCGGTGGCCAGCGTGGCGTGACCGCAGAGGTCGACCTCGACGGTGGGGGTGAACCAGCGCAGGGGCTTCGGCGCGTCGGCGGGGCCGTCGACCTCGACGAAGGCGGTCTCGGAATGCCTCAGTTCGGCGGCGACGGCCTGCATCCACTCCGGGTCCCGGAAACTCGGCAGCAGTACGACGCCCGCGGGGTTCCCCCCGAAGGGTCGATCGCTGAAAGCGTCCACGACGTACACGTCCACCGCCATGCGGAGAATGTAGAGCCCTCACTCAGCCAGGCGTCGCCCGGTGGCCGTCTCGGGGCGGCCGCCGCAGGTCATCGAGGCCGTAGGGGGCGAGGCTTCAGCTGGCCGATCGGGAGATGCGGGCTGAGGACGGCGGCGGCGATCGCGGTCACCGCGTCGGCGGCCTCGGCGGTGGTCGCGGTGGGGATGAGCAGGTGGCTGATGGTCAGCCGGACGACGGTGTCGGCGTAGAAGGTCGTCGAGGCGGGCGGTAGCTGCGGAAGCTGGGAGTGCAGCTGGCGGCTGATCAGCTCCGTCAACGCGCGCAGCGTCGGCAGATCGGGCACCGGGAGGAAGGGCAGCAGCGCCTCTCGGTCGATTCCGGTGAGCAATGAGGTGAGCAGCGGATCGTTCGCCGAGATCTCCAGTATCCGCCGGACGGCCGCGCGAATTCCGGCAACCGGATCATCAGCGCCCCTGATTGCCTGTCCTACCCGCTCCAGACAGATCCGCGCCTGGTTCAAGACCACGGTGTGGGCAAGAGTTTCCTTGCCGCCGAATTCGTTGTAGACGGTCTGTCTGCTCACACCCGCCATCGCTGCGACCTCACTCATTCGCAGTCTCGCGAAGCCGCGTTCGGCGAGCAGGTCGGCGGCCCCGCACAGGAGGTTGTCGCGTAACGACATCTTCACCCGCACGGTGAGCCGAGGGGCTGGGGTCACCTAGATATTCTGACGCACCGTGACTGGATGTCAATTGGGCTACGCTACTCGTTGAGTAGTCAAGAAAGTGGGGGATCGTGATGGGTCCGGTCATCGGCTTCGATCTCGACATGACGCTGATCGATCCGCGACTGGGAATTCGCCGGATCATGCGGTTTCTCTCGCAGGCGACGGGCATCCACGTGGACGGCGCGCGTCTCGCTGAGAATCTGGGCCCGCCATTGGAAGACGCGCTGCATGCGCACGGCCTTTCGGCGCAACAGGTGCGGACGGTGGTCGACCGGTACCGGGCCGACTATCTCGAACACGTCGTCCCGGAGACGGTGGCGATGCCGGGCGCGGCCGAGTCGTTGGCGGCGGTCCGCGAGCTGGGCGGCCGGGTCGTCGTGGTCACGGGCAAACATCGGCCGAGCGCGGCGCTGCACCTCGCGGCCTTCGGCTGGGAGGTGGATCACCTGGCGGGCGGAGTGTTCGGGGTCGGCAAGGCCGCCGTCCTGACCGAACACGGCGTCGGGCTCTACGTGGGAGACCACGTCGCCGACGTGCTGGGGGCCAGAGCCGCAGGCGCACGGGCGGTCGCCGTGGCGAGCGGGCCGTGTTCGGCGGCGGAGCTGGCGGCGGCGGGCGCGGACGTCGTGCTGCCGGACCTCAGCGGCCTGCCCGCCCTGCTCCGCGAGATGACCAGCCCGCCCGCGGCCCCGGCTCGCTGAGCCTCCGGCGTCGTCGGCACGGAGAGCTGCACCGCACCCGGGCCTGCGCGGGGTCGTCCCGACGGCGCCGAGGACCGGTGATCGTCACGCCGGATCGTTGCGAGGCCAGGCCGACTCGGTCGGCGGGCGCCGAGCGAGTCCTGCGCCGGCCTGCGGGCCGCCCGGCGACGTCACGGGGCCTGGGACTCGTCGCGCGACTGCTCAGCGGCGGCGTGACTGCCGAAGCATCGCGATCACGCCGAAGAACATTCCCAACGGAGCCAGCAGGCAGGCCACATTCAGCCAGACCGGCTGATCCGAGTAGCCGAGGGCGAAGAGCACGAACGTCGCGAAGACCGCGAGAAGTCCGATGCCGAAGGTCGTCAGGGACAACGGGAAGAGGGGACTTCTGCTCGCCTGCGTGCTCACCGGACCAGCGTAGCCCGGCCGTACGTCGATCGATCCCCTCGGCGAGCGCCGCCTCGATTGAGGGAACCTCTACCCTGGGATTCGTCGTGCCTGCCACTGGCCTGGTGCGACCCGACGACGAGTAGGAACGGTGAGGACAGTGCCGAGCGGCAGGGTCAAGTGGTACGACGCGGAGAAGGGATTCGGCTTCGTGACCCAGGACGGAGGCGAGGACGTCTACGTCCGTGCCTCCGCGCTACCGCCGGGGGTCGAGGGCCTGAAGGCAGGCCAACGAGTCGAGTTCGGCATGGCCGAGGGGCGCCGTGGTCCACAGGCTCTGTCCGTGAAGATCCTGGACGCACCGCCCTCGGTCGCCGAGGCGAGGCGCAGGCCCGCTGAGGAGCTGCACGGGCTGATCGAGGACATGATCACGGTGTTGGAGGCGAGCGTTCAGCCGGAGCTGCGGCGCGGCCGGTACCCCGACCGCAAGAACACCAAGCGGATCGCCGAACTGGTCCGCGCCGTCGCTCGGGAGCTGGAGCCCTGAGCACCGGCCGCTGACGAACACCCGGGGCCGGGCCGAGACCTCACTCCGATGACTGCCTGCGGCGATAGGCCCGCTGTTGGCAGCTACGGGAACAGTAGGACCTCGGCCTGCCCCGGCGCGGCTCCGGCATGACCGCTCCACAGACCTCGCAGCGCACCGGCTTCTTTCCATCACGATTTTCGTCACGGCGCCGGACGAGGAGTTCGATTCCGTCGAGTGTGCGTTCGAGACCGAACTCGAAGGCGTCCACCGGCTGGTCGTAGCCGCCCGACTCCCAGAGCCTGCGCAGCGTCGGGTAGTCGCCCACGCGCTCGTACAGCGAGTCCCGGTCCTCCCACCACTGCTGATGGGTCTGTCCGGTCCGCTGCTCCGTCTTCTCGACCTCCTGCTCGCTCCGCGCGGCACTGTCCACGAAACCGCCGATCAGGTCGACCACCGCCAGCACCTCGGCGGGCGGCAGCCTGCTGCTCGCGGCGATGGCGAGCACCCGCTCGAAGTTGCTCATGATGTTCGGTCCGGGCACCCGGCGACTTCCCGTGCTGTCCACCAACCAGCGGTGTCGACGGTGCAGGTCGCGGTTGTCGCGGGCCCAGGCCGCGAGGCCCGACCGCCAGTCCGAGGCCCCTGCCGAGGCCTCGATCTCCGCGTAGACGGCGTCGCGCATCAGGTCGATGAGCTCGGCTTTGCCCGGCACATGCCGATAGAGCGCCATCGTCGTGTAGCCGAGGCGCTCCGCGATCCGGCGCATCGACAACTCCGCCAGGCCGTCGGCGTCGGCGAGGTCGACGGCGGTCGTCACGATCCGCGACAGGCTCAGCCGTACGTCCGTGACCTGGTCCGCACCGGTGTTCCAGAGCAGCTCGACCGTGTGGTCCGGGTCGAGTGGTCGATCCTCGTCCGTCCCCATCCTGCCTCCGTCGTGCCCGCTGCGACTTGACTGCACTGCCGCGTGGATGTTTATGGTGTAATCAGAAGTATATGCCATAACTATGGAGGACCAGCAGACATGGCAGACACCACGATCATCGTCGCGCCCTGGGGCAGCGACAGCTCGCCGGGCACCCCGGAGCGGCCGTTGGCGACGCCTGCCGCCGCGCAGCGCCTCGTGCGCGAGCGGACCGCCACGATGGCGGCAGACCTGGTGGTGCAGTTCCGGGCTGGTACCTATCTGCTGGATGACACCCTCGATTTCCAGGCCGGACAGGGAGATTCCGGCACCGGGGGCCACCGGGTGGTCTACCAGCCGCACGGCTACGGAACCGCCGAACAGGAAGAGGTCGTCCTCAGCGGCGGCCGGGTGATCACCGGCTGGGAGCGGTCCGACGACGGCACGTGGTCCGCTCCCATTGGAGACCTCGAGCCTCGGCAGCTCTACTGCGACGGCCGCCGGATCGGCCGCGCCGTCTCCACGGCCGGGCTGCCGGGATCGTCTGTGACGAAAACAGAGTTTGGATACGTCACGGACAGTCCGCTCCCGCAGGAATGGGCCGATGCGGACGGCATCGAGTTCGTCTACACCGGCATCTATCCGTGGGCACAGGCGCGCTGCGCGGTCGCCCAGATCACCGGCGACGCCCGTTCGACGAGAATCGTCATGGCACAGCCCGCCTGGGATTGGGCGCGACGGCTCTACGTCGGCGAGTGGAACGGCGGTGACGGCGAGTCGAGCTGGGAGCCGCTCGCCGGACCGTCTGAGATGGAGAACAGCCGCACCTTCCTCACCGAGCCCGGCACCTTCGTCCTCGATCGCTCCGTTCCCGGCAGCCATGTCCTGCACTACCTTCCTCGGCCAGACGAGCGCCCGGACGCCGCCGTCGTCATCGCCCCGGTGCTGGAGACGCTGATCAGCGGCTCCGGGACGGCGGAACGGCCGCTGGCCGACCTGACGCTGCGCGGGCTGACCTTCGCCCACGGTGCCTGGTCGGGCATCCGCACGACGGGTGGTCACCTGCACTATCACGGCGACACGCACTACGTCGGCGGCGAGGTCATGGAGGTCGTGCTGCCTGCGGGCATGGGCAGCGTGACCGTGCCGGTCGACTCGGAGCAGCTGCCCGCGAACGTGGCGTTCTCCCACGCCGCGCGTGTCGTGCTGGCGGCGAACCGTTTCACCGCGCTCGGTGCGGGGGCGCTCGGGATCGGTCCTGGCTGCGCGGAGGTGATCGTGCGTGGCAACACCGTCGACGACGTCTCCGGCAGCGGCATCACGCTGCGCGAGGCAAGGGACTGTCTCGTCGAGGACAACCTGGTGCACGACATCGGCGCCGAGTACCGAGGCGCCCCGGCGATCCTGCTGGCCGAGACGCAGGACGTCGTCGTACGGCACAACGAGGTGCATCACGTGCCGCATGCGGGCGTGGTCGTCACCGGCGGCGAGCAGGCTCGAGGGGCACACATCATCGCGAACCTGATCCACCACACGATGACGGTGCTCGCCGACGGCGGCGGCGTCTACGTCTCGGCGCCGCAGGGCTCGTCCTTCGCCAGCGGAGCGGTGATCAGGGGCAATGTCATCCGGGACACGCTCACCTCCTACAACTTCGGCCTCTACACCGACTACGGCGCCGCCTGGGTGACCATCGCGGGCAACGTCGTCCATCGCGGAGACACGCCGGTGGTGCTGGAGGTGGCGCCGCCGTTGCGTGACGTCGTGTTCATCGGGAACTTCTGGGACGACCAGCCCGCAGGCCAGGACGACCCGCCGGACACGGTGATCCTCGCCGGGAACACCGTGCTGCCGAAGGAGGGCTTCGAACAGGCGCTGGCGGCCGATCCGGCGAGCGCCGACATCGTGGCCTCGGCGGGAAGACGGTCGCGCCAGGCGGGTTGAGCCGCTCCAGTCGCGGCAGGGGGCGTCGGTCTGCGCGATGGCCGGGTTCCCCAGCCTGGCGAGCAGGGTTCGGCGACCAGCGACCGGTCGGCAGCCCGAGAGACGGCGGCATGCCTCGCCGCCGTCTCTCGTCACGACTGTGCGACTCCGGCTGTGTGGCGAGCCGCCGAGGCCCACGGCAGGCCGGTCAGCGGTCGTCGACCGAGAGCACCCAGATGCCGCTGGTGATGAAGCCGACACCGCTCTCGGGGTCCTCGACGAGGACCGCGCCGAACTGCTGCACCTCCAGGGCTTCCAGCTGGGCGTCCTCCTCGGGCAGCCGCAGGGTGTAGGCCAGCCGCTCGTCGGGCGCGAAGACCTCGCTGCGACCGTCGACCACCTCGCCGTCGACGCGGTAGCGGAACACGACCTGCCACGGCGTATCCCCGATGTGATGGGGCACCGAGATCTGGAGCGGCGCACCGGGCGGGACCCGCAGCACGCCCACCGCGCCCTCGTTCACCGAGCACTCGGTCAGCTGGGCGTCACAGAGCTGTGCGGGCTCGACGTGGACGGTCTCCCGGTTCGAGTAGAAGGTCACCTTGGGCGTCGCCGGGACAGCGCAGCCCGCCACCGCGAGGCCGGCCAGCATGGTCACGGCAAGTCTGGCGAGCCGGGACCTGTTCACCGGCGGGGCGTGGGACACGACAGGGAGCCTAGTTCGCCGTCGATCAGCGGCGGGCCGGGTGGTCGCTCGCCGCCGTGGCGGTGCAGGTCAGCCGCCGGGTTCACCTGGCAGGTACGACGCTGCCGAGTGTCCGCGAGTCGGGCGGGAGGCCTTCACCGCGCTCGTCACCGGGGACGCCCTTCGCGGTTCAGCGGTCCGGCGGTGCCTCGATGGTCGCCGCCGACGGGGAGCCCGGCGTCGCGGCGTCCGACCGGCCCCGGCCGAGCTGCGGGCGTCCGGGAGACTCCCGCCGACCCTGCGGGGGCTGCGTGGGCCGGAATCCTCGAGAAGGCAGCAGCGACCTGCCGTTGCCTGCCAGCACCGTCTGCACCAAGCCGAGCACCAGCAGGACCGACAGCACCGTGAAACCGATCCAGTACGAGGGCGGCAGCAGCAGTCCGAGCACGCCGCCGAAGACCCACGCGAGTTGCAGGATTGTCTCGGAGCGACCGAAGGCAGAAGCCCGCGACTCCTCCGACGTCTCCCGCTGGACCACGGAGTCGAGTGAGATCTTGGCCAGCGCGCTGGCGGTCGAGCCGACCAGGGCCACCAGCGCCGCCGTCAGGATGCCCGGCACGATCGCCGCGAACACCGTCGTCGCCAGCGCCGCGCTCACGGAGACGACGATGACCTGGTGCGGCCTGCCCATCCGCAGCCGGGCACCGACGCCGTTGCCGACGAAGTTGCCGAGCCCGGCCGCGCCGACGATCAATCCGAGCAGCATCACCTGGACGCCTGCGGACTCCTCGGTCTCCGCCTTCACGACGAAGGCCGCGAAGAAGGTGAGGAAGCCGGTCAGGGTGCGCGCGGTGCCGCTGCCCCAGAGACCGACGATCACGCTCGGCCCCATGGGTTGTCGGCGTGCCTTACGCGGGCCGGCGCTCAGCGAGGCGGGGACCTCGCCCTCGGTGACCTCCACCCACGCCGGGATGCGCAGACACAGGACGGTGCCCGCCCCCGCGAGGAGCACGGCGAACCACAGCGCGCCGGAGGAGTCGAACACCGCCGCCAGGCCGCTGGCCAACGCCCCGAACACCCCGCCTGCGGCCAGCCCGAAGATGTTGAGTCGGGCGTTCGTCTCGACGAGCGTGATCTCGGAGGGCAGCACTCGCGGGGTGACCGCGCCCTTGAGGACGCCGAACGACTTCGACATCACCATGCTGCCCAGGGCGGCCGGATACAGCAGCCAGCTGTCGAAGTTGACCGCCATCATCGCCAGCAGCGTGACGCGGGTGGCGAACGACATCGCCAGGGCGATGCGCCTGCCGCGTTGCAGCCGGTCGAGCGCGGGCCCGATCACCGGGGCGATCAGGGCGAAGGGCGCGACGGTGATCAGCAGGTAGAGCGCGACCCGGCCCCGACTCTCGCCGGTGGCCGCGGAGAAGAACAGGGTGTTGGCCAGTGCGACCGCGATGGCGGCGTCCACCGCGTAGTTCATCATCACGGCGTAGGTGAGCCGGTTCAGCCCGGACTTGTCCGCGCCGTCGGCGTGCGCGGCCCGCCGGAACGCCTGGAAGGCCTGGCCGGTGAGCTGCCTGCTCCGATACATCGCCACGCGGGTGACGGTCAGCTTCTTCGGGCCTCGGAGATGCTCCGCGTGCTCTGCCGCATCGTCGGGGGCGTCATCGGGCGGGACGTCGGTCCGGTGGACGGGCACGACAGGCCTGCCGGGGCGCTCGGCCTCGTCGGCCGGTTCGTCCCGGCTGCGCAGTCGCCGGGTGCCGGAAGCGGCCCGGCGGGGTTCGTCGTCCTCGTCGGATCGGTAGTCGTCCCGATGGTCGTCGCGGTAGTCGTCGCGACCGGCGTCGCGGCGGTCCGGGTGCCGGTCGTGATCCGGCCGGGTCCGGCGGGGCGCGCGACGGCGGTCGCGGTCCCCGTCCCCGTGATGGTCTCGGTGGTCGTCATCCCACTCGCGGTCGTCCGGCCGGTCGGCGTACGCGGGGCGCTCGTCCGCCCGGTCCGAGCCCCGAGGCGACCGGCCTCGAGGCTCGTCCGTCCTGCGCCGAGGCCGGTCGTCGTACCGATCGTCGTAGTCGTCCGCGTACCGGTCGTCATACCGCTCGTCGGACCGGGGCCGGTCGTCACGCCGATCCCGGCGATCGTGCTCCCGGTAGGACCTGCCGTCCTCGTCCCGATCACGTCTGCGGTCGTCCTCGTAGCGATCGTCCCGGCGTCGATCATCGCGATCGGGTGCCGACCGTGCATCGCGCCGGTCGTAGTCCTCTCGGTAGGACAGGTCGTCGTGGTCGTACTCGTCGGCGTAACGCGCAGGCCGTCGCCTTCTGGGCGACGGCTCGTATCGATCGCGACTCCGGACCGGCGGCTGCCTGCGGGTCGGCGTCTCGCGTGCCGAGCGGGTCTCGGCCGCGTCGTCTCGACTCGGCCCGTCGTGGTGCTCGATCTCGGTCCGTCTACTCGGACGCAGCATGCCCTTCCGCCTGGCACGGCCGCGACGATGGTCGGGCTCTTCTGGCGGATCGGAACGCAGCACGGGCTCAATCCTGCCGTACGCGACCGGGTTCGCGGACCCGGTTCCGGCAGTGAATCGGTCGCGGTCGCCTGATCATCGTCCGCGACCGTGCCGCCTGCGGTCGATCATCGCGTCCCTCGCGTGCCGCAGGCGCGATCACTCTGCGGGAACGAATCGGACCCGGAAGGTGCTCGGCCAGCGTTTGCCCGTCAACAGGAACTCGTCGGTGTCCGGGATCGCGGCGATGCCGTTGAGCACGTCGGCACCCGGCTGCTGGTCGGAGGGAAGAAGACCGGTGGCGTCGACCACGCCGGTCACCTCGCCGGACTCCGGGTCGATCCGGAGGATGTCGTCGCTGAACCAGACGTTGGACCACACCTCGCCGCCGACGCATTCCAGCTCGTTGAGCTGATGGCGCGGCTCGCCCTCCTGGAGCACCCGAACCGAGCCGAGCAGCTCGAAGCTCTCCGGGTCACGGAACTGGAGCTGATCGGTGCCGTCGCTCATCACCAGTCTGGTGCCGTCGTGGCAGAGACCCCAACCCTCGCCGGGGTACTCGAATCGATCGATCTCGGCCAGCGTGTCGCGATCACGTAACAATGCGATGTTGTTCTGCCAGGTCAACTGCCAGATCCGATCGTCGACGACGGTGATTCCCTCGCCGAAGAGCGGGCTGGGCAGATCCTCCTGGTTCAACACCTCGCCGGTGATCGGGTCGGTCGCACGCAGCGACGACTGCCCGACCAGTCCGGTGCCCTCGTAGAGGATGTCGTCCGCGATCTCGAAGCCCTGGGTGAAGGCCGTGCGATCGTGCGGACGGGTTTCGAGGACCTCGACGTCGTAGCGCTGTGGCACCCTGCCCGAGTGCGCAGCGTCCTGATCGGCATGATCGCTCTCGGACTGTCGATCATCCTGTGCTGGTGCCTCCGGAAACGCACCGCAGCCGCCGACCAGCAGGCCGCAGAGCATCATCACGACGGTCTTCGACAAGGCGGATCTATGCAGGCCCACTCCGACAGCGTGGCACGGGACGAAGCCGAGCAGAAGACGTCCGGCACAATCGGAGGGGTGATGTCTCCCAGCACCCCGAGGTTCGTGCCGGAACCCCCCTCCGGTCAGGTCGGCGTGGATGCGACGTCTGCCCGTCTGCCCGCCCCCGCTCTGGCCGAGGCAGTCGAGCAGGCCAGGGCAGCGGCCCAGTCGGAGGCAGGTGAGGAGAGGGTCGGCGAGCACGTCGGCATCCAGGCGGAGGACGACTCCTCTGCCACCCACCAGTTCGTCGCCACCAACGCCGGATACGTCGGCTGGCGGTGGGCGGTCACGGTCGCCTTCGCGGGCCCCGGCACCCCGGTGACGGTCAGCGAGGTGGTGCTGCTGCCGGGGCCGGACGCACTCGTGGCGCCGGAGTGGCTGCCATGGGACCAGCGGGTCCGGGCCGGTGACCTGGGAGTCGGCGATCTGCTGCCCTCGGCTCCCGACGACCCGAGGCTGGTACCGGGCTACCTGGCCAGCGACGATCCCGCGGTCGAGGAGGTGGCCAGCGAGCTGGGCCTCGGCAGGCGCAGGCTCCTCGGTCGACATGGCAGGGTGGAGACGGCGCGACGCTGGTTCCAGAGTGACTTCGGTCCAGAGGCACAGATGGCCCGCAGCGCGCCCGCACACTGCGGGACCTGCGGTTTCTACCTTCCACTCGCCGGTTCGCTGCGGGCGGCCTTCGGCGCGTGCGGAAACGAGATGGCACCCGCCGACGGCCGCATCGTCCACGCGGAGTACGGCTGTGGTGCGCATTCCGACGCCGAGGTGGACAACGCCTCGCCGGTCCCGGTCGCCGAGGTCGTCTTCGACGACGCGGGCGTCGAGCTCATCCCGGTGGGTGCGGTCCGGACTCTTGACTCCGGTGACTCCGACGCCACGCAGGCCGCCGTCGAGGGCGGCGCCGCCGACGAGTCGGCCGATGCCGTCGCGGCGGACGTCGCATCGACCGAGGTCGATGCGCACACAGGGGCCGAGGCGTCCACGGTCGTCACCGAGCCGTCGCACAGCGCGCGTGTCGACGAGGCCGAGGCTCGGCCCCAGGTCCAGGACTCCGGTCCCGCCGACTCGGCTGCGGCAGGCGTCACCGCCTCCGACTCGACCGCCTCCGCCGATGCGGCCGCCACCGCGCCGCAGGCGGGCGAGACGGGCGAAGCGGCCGCCCCCACCCAGCGGGACGCGGCACGGCCCCGACGAGTCCGGTCCCGTCGTGGCCGGTCCTCGGCTGCCGAACCGGCCGAGGAGACCGGGAAGGTCGACGAGGCAGAGCAGGACAAGGCAGCGAAGACCGAGAAGACAGCGAAGCCCCGGAAGTCCCGTAAGGCCGGGAAGGCCGAGAAGGCGGGCGCGGTCGAACAGGGTGCGGGGCAGGCGACGAGCGATCCGCAGTCCACCGACGACGGTGGCGCGACCACGTGACGGAGGCAGCTCCGGCGCAGGAGCCGGTGGTCGATCCCTTCGACACGGCGCGACTGCGCGAGTCCGTCCTGCTCGCCTGGCGCAGCTCGCCGACCCGGTTTCGGGAGGACGCCAACAGCGAGGACGACCTGCGCTTCGGCGGCTATCGGGATCGGCTGCTGGTCGAGCTCGCGCAGAATGCGGCGGACGCTGCGGTCGAGGCGGGCATCGGCGGGACGCTGCGTCTCGCCCTGATCAGCGCCGACGGAGTCACCGAGCTGCGGGCCGCCAACACCGGCACGCCGCTCACCGCAGACGGGGTGGCTGCGCTGAGCGCGTTGCGGGCCTCCGCGAAGCGCGGCGAGACGAGCGTCGGGCGCTTCGGTGTCGGCTTCGCCGCCGTGCTCGCGGTCAGCGAAGAGCCCGCCGTGATCTCGTCCACCGGATCGGTGGTCTTCTCCGCCGCCCGGACCGGCGCGATCGTCGCGGGCGAACCCGCACTGGCAGCCGAGTCCGCCGAGCGGGACCACACCGTCCCGGTGCTGCGCCTGGTCTGGCCGGTCGAGTCGGCGGAGCCGCCGCCCGCGGGTTTCGAGACCGAGGTGCGCCTTCCCCTGCGCGCCGAGGTCGACGGCGCGGCCGTGCTCTCGGCCTGTGCCGAGCAGGCCGCCGACCTGCTGTTGGCTCTGCCGGGACTGGTCAGGATCGAGATCGAGGACCGGTCGTGGCGGCGCGAGGATCACGCTGACGGACGCGTGACGGTGCACGGGCCCGCCGGGCCTCGGCACTGGCTGTGCAGACGCTCCGACGGAGTGTTGACCGAGGACGAGCTCGGCGAGTCCGGGGCGGAGGCCCGGCGACGTCGTCGCTGGTCGGTCTGCTGGGCACTGCCGGTGGATGCCGACGGGACGCCGGAACCCCAGGCCGCCGATCGACTGCACGCGCCGACCCCCACCGACGACCTGCTCTCGCTGCCCGCACGCCTGCTGGCCACGGTCCCGCTCGAAGCCGACCGCAGGCGGGTCCGGCCGGGCACCGCGCTCGACGCGGTCCTGGACCGCGCCGCACAGACCTATGCCGAGCTGCCCGCCGCGCTGGCGCCCGATCGTCGGATCGCCGTGGTGCCCGCACCGGGCTTCCCCCGTTCCGAGCTGGACGAGGTGCTGCGAGATCGACTGCTGCCCGCCCTGCGCGAGGCGGCCTGGCTGCCCGCCGCGACCGGCGCCGAGGTGACCGCCCGCCGAGCCGTGGTGATCGAGGACGGCACGCCCGAGCTGATCGAACTGCTCGCCGAGGTGATCCCCGGACTGTTGTCCGCAGGCCTCGGCGAGGCTCGGCACACGGCGGTGCTGTCTGCGCTGGGCGTGCGCCGACTCGGGCCTGCCGAGGTCGTCGCGGAGCTGTCCGGCCTGCGACGCGAACCCCGGTGGTGGCGGCGGCTCTACACCGCGCTGGTCCCGATCGCCGAGGGGCCCGCGACCCGCCGCGACGAGTTGGGCGCGCTGCCTGTGCCGCTGGTGGACGGTCGCACGGTCACCGGGCCTCGAGACGTGCTGCTGCCCGACCCGGAGCTGGCCGCGCTCACCGAGACGACGGTGGTCGACGTGACGGGCCTCCGGATCGCGCACCCCGACGCGGTGCATCCCCTGCTGGAGACGCTCGGCGCCGTGCGAGCGGGCCCGGTGGATCTGCTGGACTCCGATCCGGTGCGACAGGCCGTGCTCATCGGACTCGACGAGGCCGAGGCGGGCGGCGAGGTCACCGCGCTCGTCGACCTGGTGCTTGGGCTGGTCGCGAGGGCGGGGGACGGCCCGAGGCCCTGGCTCGCATCGCTGCCCCTGCCCGCGACGACCGGTGAGCTGCGGGCCGCCGACGAGTTGATGCTGCCCGACGCCCCGCTGGCCTCGGTGCTCGACGAGGACGCCGGGCTGGGCGTGCTCGCCGCGTCGGTCGCCGACCGCATCCCGGTGGACGTGCTGCGTCGCGTCGGCGTGATCAGCGGTTTCAGCGTGCTGACGGTCGAGTCACCCGACGGACCCGATCACGACCTGGCCGACGAGGAACTCTGGTGGGCCGACGTCGACGGCGATGCGGAGCCGCCTGCCGAACTGATCGCGGTGCGCGATCTCGACCTCGTCGCCGCCCATGCCTGGCCCGCCGCGCTGCGGCTGCTGCGCGCGGAGCCCGCCACCTGGCGGGCGGTGCGTGCACCCGGCTACACCGCTTGGTGGCTGGCCCGCTACGCGTCGCTTGCCGGACGTCCGCCCAGGCAGTGGCGGCTGCCGAGCGCTGGTGAACTCGCGGGGCTCTACGACCCGGTTCCCGAGGCCGTACTCGCCGAGACCGACGAGGAACTGTTGGTGGCGGCCGGTGTCCGCACCGAGTTGCTGATCACCGGGAACGCGGATGCGGTGGAGCTGCTCGCTCGGCTGGCCGACTCGGAACTCTCGGTCTCGGCCGGGACCGCCCTGCGCGTCCATCGGGCGCTGGCCGATGCGGTCGCCGCCGGGCTGATCGACGCGGCGCGGATCGATCCGCCGGACTCGCTGCGCACGCTGACCGGCGCGGTGGCCGCCGCCGAGGACGTCGTGGTGCTCGACGAGCCGTGGCTGCTGGCCGTCGGCGATCCCGCGAGCTGTGTCGCCGTCGCCGAGCCGGACCCGTTCGCCGACGACGAAGGCGGGCCCCGGCAGCAGGGCGCCGGGAGCCAGGTCGCGCCGGGTGATCTCGGCAGCCTCAGGGCTGGGGCGGAGCCGGGCGGCGCGGTGGAGTTGGCCGAACTGCTGGACCTGCCGTTCGCCTCGGACGAGTGGGCGGGTCGCGTCGCCGAGCCAGGCCGTCCGATCGACTGGGCGGCCCACGACGGCATCGCCCGCGTGGTCGACCTGATGGGCGTCCGCGTCCCGGACGGTGTGCTGTGGCTGCACGAGAAGCTGCCGGTGCGATCCCGTGACGTCGAGCATCAGGTGCCGTGGTGGGTCGACGAGGACGGCGGCGTGCATGCGGCCGACACCCATGAGGGACTGGCTCGCGCGCTGGCCTGGCGGCTGGATCGCTGGTCGCAGCGGCACCTCATCGCCGCGCTGCTCATCGAGTCCACCGCCGTCGGCCTGTTGGGCTGATCCGTCCCCCTAGGCGGGCGGGGCGCACCGGCTTGCTCAGCTGCGGTGTCTGGGAAGATCCCGAAGGTGTCGGGGCGTTCTCGAATCGCCTCGGGTGCGGCTGGACACGCGGCGGATTCGGCGCCGATATGTCGGCAGGGTCTGTGTGCAGCGGCCGTTCCGGTCGCGGTGACCCGGAGGTCGTCGCGGGTGAAGCGGGCCGTGCGGCGGGATGCGGACCCGAGAGGAGAGTCAGACCCCGGTCTGCGCCGAGCGGGAGCCGCTGCGGGCGGCGGCGCGCTGCCACCGGAGGACGCCGTAGCCGAGCAGGCCGAGCACGGTGCCCGCCAGGCCGGTCCAGAGCCAGATCGAGACGTCGAAGTCCGTCATCAGGTTCACCAGCAGCAGCACGACGCTGGCGAGGCCCCACATGCCGGTCCCGACCAGGACCACCGGGTCCGGCTCGGCGAGCCGGGGGTTCAGTGGTGGCGGAGTCTTCCACTGCCGGGGGGCTGGGGGAGGTTCGATTTCGGTCGGTTCTGGCACGAGGTGCAGGTTACGCCCTTCGACGTCGGGTCCGGGCGTTGTCGCTCGACCCGCCCCGTTCGGCGGAACCGCCCGGGTGCGGAGCGGGTGCCTGTGCGAGCGTCGAGGCTGATCAGCGAGTGAGGCGGGTCTCCTTCGTGTGGCGCCGAGCATGGCCAGGGCGATGCAGACCGGTCACGCCGAGCCCGTACCGTCTCGTCGGTTGCATCGTCGCTGCCGCAGAGCAGGATCGTCGCTGCCGCAGGGCAGGTCAGGACCAAGGAGTGCAGATGGCTTCGGCGCAGGAGGATCGGCCAGAGGGCTCGGCGGAGCAGTCCGCCACGCCTGCGGGGTCGTCAGGGGCGGGCGCCGCCGAGACGCAGGCCGCCGCCTCCGGCGACCCGGCGAACGCCCGAGGTCGCGGCTCGGTGCTGGATCGGTTCTTCAAGATCTCCGAGCGGGGCTCTTCGGTGGGCCGGGAGGTTCGCGGCGGGCTGGTCACCTTCGTCACGATGGCCTACATCATCGTGCTCAACCCGCTGATCCTGGGCAGCTTCGCCGCCGACGATCCCAGTGCCAAGACCGACGTCCTGGGCGGCATCCTCACCGTGCCGCAGGTGGCGGCGGTGACCGCACTGGTCGCGGGCGTGATGACCCTGCTCTTCGGGCTGATCGCCAACTATCCGTTCGGCTTCGCCGCCGGGCTGGGCATCAACACGCTGGTGGCCGTGACGATCGTCCCGCAGGTGACCTGGGCGGAGGCGATGGGTCTGGTCGTCGTCAACGGGGTGCTGATCCTCATCCTGGTGGCGACCGGCTTCCGCACGGCGGTCTTCAACGCGGTGCCGCCGCCGTTGAAGGCGGCGATCGCGGCAGGCATCGGCGCGTTCATCTGCTTCATCGGCCTGGTGGACGCAGGCTTCGTGCGCAGGCTGCCCGACGCGGCAGGCACCACCGTCCCGGTGGGCCTGGGGATCGACGGCTCGGTGGCCTCCTGGCCCACCGCCGTCTTCGTCTTCGGCCTGCTGCTCACCGGCATCCTGGTCGCGAGGAAGGTGCGGGGCGCGATCCTGATCGGCGTCGCCGCCGCCTCCGTGCTGTCGATCGCGATCGAACCGCTGGTGGACGCGGGGCGGGGCGGGCCGGACAACGCGACCGGTTGGAGCCTGAGCTACCCGTCACTGCCCTCGGACGTCTTCTCGCTGCCCGATCTGTCGCTGGTCGGCGACTTCTCGCTCGGCGCCTTCGTCCGGCTCCCGATCATCACGGTCTGCCTGCTGGTCTTCACTCTTCTCCTGGCGAACTTCTTCGATGCGATGGGCACCTTCACCGGCCTGGGCAAGGAGGCGGGCCTCATCGACAAGAACGACCAACTCCCCGGCGTCGGCAAGGCGCTGTTCGTGGAGGGCGTCGGCGCGGTGGCGGGCGGCGCGGCCTCGGCCTCGTCGAACACGGTGTTCGTCGAGTCGGCGGCGGGCATCGCCGAGGGCGCCCGTACCGGCCTGGCGAACGTGGTGACCGGCGTGCTCTTCCTGGCCGCGATGTTCCTCACCCCGCTCTACCAGGTCGTGCCGATCGAGGCGGCGGCTCCGGCGCTGGTGGTGGTGGGTGCGTTGATGATTGGTCAGGTTCGGCACATCGACTTCACCGACTTCACCCTCGCCCTGCCCGCATTCCTGACCATCGTGGTGATGCCGTTCACCTACTCGATCGCCAACGGCATCGGCGCGGGCTTCGTCAGCTACGTGCTGCTGCGCGCGGCGACCGGGAAGGCACGCGGCATCCATCCGCTGCTCTGGGTGGTCGCGGGCGCCTTCGTCCTCTACTTCGCGGTCGGCCCGATTCAGGAGCTGTTCGCCTCCTGAGGGAGCTCCCGGTCCCGGGCAGCCGAGGCCGGAGCTCGCAGTCGTCGGCTCGCCGTGGGGCCGCCTGCCCGGTTGTGTGGGGGCGGTCACTCCGACGGATCCTCGAGACATGAGCAAGGATCGCTTGAGACGGAGCTCGCGACGTGCTGAGCGCCCCAGATAGTGAGGTAGGCTAACGAGGTGTCGGATTTTGACGACTCCGGTCTTGCCAGCAGACTCCGCGTGGCGGTGGTGCGGCTCAACCGCAGGCTTCGGGCCCAGCGTGCTGACTCCTCGGCGACGCTCACTCAGCTCTCCGCGCTCTCCTGCCTGCACAAGTGCGGGCCGCTGACTCCTGGGGAGCTGGCCGCCAAGGAGAACGTGCAGCCGCCGTCGATGACCCGCGTGATCAGCGCGCTGGAGGACGCCGGATTCGTCAGCAGGCGCCCGCATCCGACCGACGGCAGGCAGGCGATCGTCGAGATGACCCCTTCGGGCAAGGGCTACATCAAGGCCGAGGTGAGCGCGCGGGAACGGTGGCTGGAGCGGAAGCTGGCCGAACTCGACGACTCCGAGCGCGTGGTGCTGTCTCGCGCGGCGGAGATCATCGAGCGAGTGGCGGGGAGCTGATCGGATGACCTGCCCGAGCGCCGCACCGCGAGACGCGAAAGAAGCGCGCTGAGTCATGCCGGCGTACGCATCCGACGACGCCGGCAAGCCCGCGAACGGACCCCACCCCGCCGAGGCGAATCCGACCCTGCCGCCGCCCGGTCGCCGAGTGCGGCCGCCGAGGAAGGCGGGCATGTTCGCCTCCCTGCGGGTGCGCAACTACCGGCTCTACGCCAGCGGGCAGATCATCTCGTTGATCGGCACCTGGATGCAGCGCATCGCCCAGGACTGGCTGGTGCTCAAGCTGTCCGGCGACAGCCCGGTGGCGTTGGGCTTCGCCATCGCGCTGCAGTTCCTGCCCACCCTGGCGCTCACGCTGTGGGCAGGCGTGCTGGCCGACCGCCTAGACAAACGCAAGATCCTGCTCGTGGTGCAGACCGGGGTGGGCCTCTGTGCGCTCGGCCTCGGCCTCCTGGATCTCACCGGCGTGGTCGTGCTGTGGCACGTGTACCTGTTCTGTCTCCTCCTCGGCTGCATCACCGCCGTGGAGACGCCTGCCCGGCAGTCGTTCGTCATGGAGATGGTCGGGCGTGAGCAGGTGGCCAACGCCGTCGCCCTGAACTCGATGACCTTCAACACCGCGCGGATCATCGGACCCGGTGTCGCCGGTTACGTGATCGCGGCGATCGGCACCGGCTGGCTGTTCGTGGCCAATGCCGCCAGTGTCGGGGCGGTGATCCTCGTCCTGCTGCTGATGGACACCGCGAAACTGCACCGATCGCCGCCGGTGCCCCGAGGCAGAGGGCAGCTCCGCGAGGGACTGCGATACGTGCGCAGCAGACCCGACCTGACGGTGTTGATGGCCCTGGTCTTCCTGGTCAGCACGTTCGGTATGAACTACAACACGACGCTGCCGGTCATGGCGAACAACTTCTTCCAGACCGGGCCGGAAGGCCTGGGGCAGCTCTCGATGCTGATGGCCGTCGGGACGCTGAGCGGGGCCGCACTGGCCGCTCGGCGGAGCAGGAACGGCAGGCCGAGGCTCCGGCTGCTGCTGACCGCGGGCGCGGCCTTCGGCCTGCTGTCGGTGGTGGTGGGGCTGATGCCGGAGTTCTGGTCCTTCGGCCTGCTGCTGATTCCGGTCGGCATCACCTTCATGACCTTCAACCTGTCGGCGAATGCCACCGTCCAGCTCACGGTGGAGCCGACGATGCGCGGTCGGGTCATGGGGCTGTACATGCTCGTGCTGCTCGGCGGGATGCCGTTGGGCAGCACCCTGTCCGGCTGGCTGGCCGAACGGGTCACCGTCCCGTCACCGATCATCGTGGGCGGGGTGATCTCGCTGCTGGCCTCGGTGGCGGGCGGCGTGGTCCTGGCCAGGGTGACCGGCGTGCGGCTGCGCACCGTGCTGAGCAGGCGGCGGGCCGGTGCCGACGGCGGGCTGCCGACGGCCGCCGACGTCGCGTCGGATCGGGCGCGGCAGGCGGACGGTGCGACGACGTCGGACGCGGGGGACGTGGCGTCGGCGCGGGCGACCGAGGCGACCGCGCCGGGTGGCGAGGTCGCCGAGCGGGCGCCGGTTCCCGACGTCGCGATGCCCGAGGTCGCGGTCCCGGAGTTGTCCGTGCCTGCTGAGGCACTGCCCGGCTCCGCCAAGACCGACTGCATCGCCGCGGCCCGGTCCGACGCGGCCGAGTCTGGTGCGGTCCGTGCCGATGCGGCCGAGTCTGCTGCGGGCGAGTGCGCTGCGGCCGGGTCTGTCGGGGCCGAGTGCGCCGGGACCGAGGCTGCTGGAGCCCGAGACGACGACGCCGACCGCGATGCGGACGGCCCTGCCGCAGCTGCTCTAGACCCGCACCCGGCCGGCCTTGCGCTGGCGAGTCCGGCGGGCTCGGAGACCGGGGACGAAGACGAACGTCGACGGAACGTGCGGGACCCCTTTGCAGGGAAGGAAACTTAGGCTAACCTAATCCTAGTTCGCTTCGTGGTGGGAGCGGCAGTCAGTTCGGGAACCGATTCGGCCCCGGCACCGCTTCGGCGGTGTCGGGGCCGAATCATCTCCAACACCTCGACGATCCGGTCGAGACGACGAAAGCGCTCAATCCGTCGGCCAGGTGTGCACCGGATCACCGTGGTGCATCAGCTCGACGTACTCCCGCAGCATGGCCAGCAGGGCCTCCCGCCGGTTCGCACCCCGCTCCTCGAAGGTCGCGACCCTGCTGCGCTGCCAGCTCGACCCGGTCTGTCGGGTGAGGCAGCGCTGCTCGATGACGGCGAGGTAGCGCTCGCGCGCCGCGTCGGACACTCCGCACCGGGCGAGTCCGTCGTGTGCCATGGGCAGCAGGGTGCGCAGCACGAGCTCGTGCGGCGGCGTCCAGCCCTGACCAGGCCAGAAGAGCTGAGCGTCCATCCCGTGTCGCGCCCCGGAGTACAGGTTCTCCTCGGCTGCGTGGAAGGACATCTGACTCCACAGCGGACGCTCCTGATCCGCCAGCGCACGTTGCGCGCCGTAGAAGAACGCCGCGTTCGCCATGGTGTCGATCACCGTGGGGCCTGCGGGGAGCACGCGGTTCTCCACCCGCAGGTGCGGCTGCCCGTCCACGACGTCGTATACCGGCCGGTTCCAGCGCCACACCGTGCCGTTGTGCAGCCGCAGCTCCGAGAGCCGGGGAGCGCGCCCCGCCCGCAGGGCCGCCAGGGGGTCTTCGTCGTCGGTCTCGGGCATCAACGCGGGGAAGTACCGGGCGTTCTCCTCGAACAGGTCGAAGATCGACGTGACCCAGCGTTCGCCGAACCAGACCCTCGGCCGGACGCCCTGATTCTTCAGTTCCTGGGGGCGAGTGTCGGTGGCCTGCTGGAACAGCGGGACGCGGGTCTCATGCCAGAGCGCCCGATCGAGCAGGAACGGCGAGTTCGCCGCCGTGGCGACCTGGACGCCTGCCAGGCACTGTGCTGCGTTCCAGTGATCGGCGAAGTCCTCGGGAGTGACCTGGAGATGAAGCTGGACGGAGGTGCACGCCGACTCCGGGAGGATCGAGTCGGCATAGCTGTGGAGCCGTTCCTGCTCCTGCCCCGACAGCGACACCCCCTCGATGTTCAGCATGATCTCCTCGCCGCGCGAGGAGAAGATCTCGTGGTTGAGTACCGCGTACCGATCGTTCTCCGACAGCCAGTGCGGATCGAAGTGCTCGCCGCGTAACGTCGGCAGAATCCCGATCATCACCAGGCCGGTGCCGACGGTCCGCGCCCGAACCTCCGCGCTGTCCAGTGACGCGCGCAGTTCGTCCTCGAGGAGAAGCGCCTCGTCGCCGCGCAGCGGGTGCGGTCGGACGTTGATCTCGATGTTGTGCTGGCCGAGCTCCGTCTGAAACGAGGGATCGTCGATCTGATTCAGCACCTCGGCGTTGGCCATCGCGGGCACGCCCTGTCCATCGATCAGATTCAGCTCGATCTCCAGCCCGATGTGCTCTCGCTCCGGCGAAAAGCTCCTCTCCGCGAGCATCCTCGCCAGCGCGTCCAGACAGCGCTGCACCTTGTCTCTGAATCGTTGGCGGTCTTCGGGACTGAACGACCGGGCGGCCGGATCATTCCCCATGGTGCCTCCCTGCTGGGCGCGGTAGCGGATGCTCACCGTGACACAGGGAGTAACCACCAGGGCAGCGGCCAAAACGGTGCCCGGTGTCACAAGTGTTTAACGCTGCGTACACGAGGCAGGTCATGGGATCTGCGCGGGAAAGTGCCTTTCGCCACCGCCGACGTCCGTCGATGCGAGACTGCCTGTGTGGCGCACTGGACCCTGATCTCAGACCCCGACGACGCGGAGGTGGACGACTTCCGCGATCTCTCCGCCGCTGATCGACGACCCGACCGCCCCGGCGGCCGAGGTCTGGTGATCGCGGAGGGCACCGTGGTCGTCCGCAGACTGCTGGAGTCCGGATATCCGGTACGGGCGCTGCTGGGCGTGGAACGTCGCGTCGCCGATCTGATGCCGGATCCTGGCGGATCTCGACATCCCCGCCTTCGTGACCTCGGCCGAGGTCATGGCGAGCATCGTGGGCTTCCATCTCAACCGGGGAGTGCTGGCGGTGGCCGATCGGGCGCCGCGGCCCAGCGCGGAGGAACTGCTGAGCACGGCGAGAACGCTCGCGGTGCTGGAGGGGATCGGCGATCACGAGAACCTCGGCGCGCTCTTCCGCAACGCCGCCGCCCTCGGGATCGACGGCGTGCTTCTCGGCGGCGGCTGTGCCGATCCGCTTTACCGCCGCAGCGTCCGGGTGTCGATGGGCCATGTCCTGCGAGTGCCGTTCGCCGAGCTGCGTCCCTGGCCGGACGGCCTCGGTGCGCTGCGGGAGGCGGGTTTCCGCGTCGCGGCGCTGACGCCGGACGCCTCCGCCCTTCCGCTCTCCCACTTCGAGCTGGCCAGCGGACAGGGCGCGGTGCTGTTGGGCTCGGAGGGGCCGGGGCTCACCGCCGAGGCGATGGACTGGGCCGACCTGCGGGTGCGCATCCCGATGGCGGTCGGCGTCGACTCGCTCAACGTGGCCACGGCAGCGGCCATCGCCTTCCACCATCTCGGTGTGTTCCCCGAGCCTGCCGAGTATCGCAGCCGCTGACGCGGCCGTCGCCGCCTGCGCGCACCTCGCGGTCATCGTCGAGAAGACGACGGCCGCGTCAGCACCACGCGTCGTGGTCGTGAGGAGCGCGCCGGGTGGTCCCGGCGTCGCCGGGCTGTCACCGTGAGAGCAAGAGGGAACGCCGCCCAGGAAGGGGACGGTCGTCGTGGAGCTGCGGGTTCGAACCGGACGTCCGGTACTGAGCCGCAGGCCTGCCTCGGCAGGCGAGGAGGAGCGCTGCCCGCCCGATCTCAGTGCACTGCCCCCAGGTCTGCGTGCCGCGCTGACCGAGTGGGCTGCGGTCGCCGAGAGCGTCGCCGACACCGAGGCGGCGGAGGGCACGCTCGGATCGGCGGTCTCCGATCGCGGCAGACGTCTCGCCGGGCTGCTCGCCACGGTCACGGACAGCGATGTCGTCTATCTCGATCCGATCCGGGAGGTTCAGGTGCGGATCAGGCCCCCGGACAAGCGTGCCGACTCCCTCGCCCGGCAGGCCAGAGGACGGTCTGCCTGCGGCGAGTCGACGCCCTGGGCCACCGGGCTCACGGTGAGCGCAGTCGTCGCGATCATCGTGACCATCACGCTGACGACCGTCTCGGTGGGCTGGGCGGAGACCGCCGCGTTGTTCGCGGCCGGGGTGAACCTCGTGGTCGTCGGCGGACTGGTGCCCGCGATGTGGCTGCTGCGCCGGACGCCGGTCTGGCGCTGGATCGTCTACGGCGCGGCGGCCGGTGTGCTGTTGTCCTGGACGGGTCTGCTCATCGCCGCTCTTGCGGCCCTCGGCTGAACATGGCGGCGACGGCGGATCAGGCCGTGGAGCCGGGCCGCCGTCGTCGCAGGCCGGGGCACTCGCCTGCGGTGGACGACGGCAGCAGGCCTGCCCACGTCGAGCACCGCCGCCTCGGTGCGGAGCGATCGGGGCGGACGGGCGGAGCGACGGACGGGGCGGACCCGCCGGACCGCTGATCATCGGGCAGGCAGGCGGGCAGGCGGGCAGGCAGGTCCGGCATGAAGCAGACAGGCGACTGCCGCTGCGCCGCGCGTCCGCCCGTGGCCGTCGGGTCGTCGTCCGGCTCGACACCCGACGCCGGCCGCGGCGGTTGGCACCGCCGGGCGGGGCGCGCGGCGGCCGCCGATCGCCGTCGAGGCCCGCCGTGTCGACTCGCCGTGTTGAACCGCCTTGTCGAATCGACCCGGTGTCCGCGCCCCGTCGCAGGCACCGGTCGGCTGATCGGGTTGATCGAGATCAGACCAGCGAGTCCTGCCAGGCACGGTGCAGACCCGCGAACCGACCCCCGGCCGCGATGAGCTCCTCGGGCGCCCCGTCCTCCACGACCCGGCCGGCGTCCACCACCAGCACCCGGTCGGCGATCAGCACCGTCGACAGTCGGTGGGCGATGATCAGCGCTGTCCGGCCCGCGAGCACCGTCTCCAGCGCGTGCTGCACCGCGCGCTCGGTGGGCAGGTCGAGGCTGGAGGTGGCCTCGTCGAGCACCAGGACCCGGGGGTCGGCGAGGAAGGCGCGAGCGAAGGAGACCAGCTGGCGCTGGCCTGCCGAGAGCCTGCCGCCCCGCTTGCGAACGTCGGTGTCGTAGCCGTCGGGCAGGGCCGCGATGAACTCGTGCGCCCCCACCGTGGCGGCGGCGTGCTCGATCTCGGCACGGGTGGCACCGGGCCTGCCCAGCGCGATGTTCTCGGCCACCGAGCCCGAGAACAGGAAGGACTCCTGGGTGACCATCGCCACCGAGCGTCGGAGGTCGGCCTCGGCCAGCTCCCGGAGATCCACCCCGTCCAGCCGCACCGAGCCCGCGCTCGGGTCGTAGAACCGGGCGACGAGCTTGGCCACCGTGGACTTGCCCGCCCCGGTCGTCCCGACCAGCGCCACGGTCTGCCCCGCCGCGACGTCCAGGTCGAGCGGCTGCAACACCGTGGGCAGGTCGGCGCTGTAGCGGAACTCCACCTGGTCGAAACGCAGCCGCCCCCGCGACTCGGGCAGCTTCTTCGGCTCGGCAGGCTCGGGGACCGAGGGAGCCTCCTCCAGCACTCCGGAGATCTTCTCCAGCGCCGCCGTGGCGGAGATGTAGGAGTTGAGGAACATCGCCAACCGGTCCATCGGGTCGTAGTACCGGCGCATGTAGAGCAGGAACGCCGTCAGGATGCCCAGTTCCAGACTCCCGGTCGCCACCGCCCAGCCGCCGACCACGAGCACCGAGGCGATGCTCAGGTGCGCGATCCACTTCACGAGTCCGGTGAAGACGGCGAGCACGTTGAGCGCGCGTCGGTTCGCGTCGCGGAACTCCTGGTTGAACTCGTCGATGATCGCGTCGTTGCGACGTTCCCGACGGTAGGCCTGCACGGCCCGGATGCCGTTCATCGTCTCGACGTACTGCACGATCACCTTGGCCACCGAGGACCTGGTCAGCCGGTACGAGCGGCGCGACCGGCGCTGGAACCAGCGAGCCACGATGGCGAGCGGCACCGTCGCGGCCAGGGTGAGCAGCGCGAGCGGCGCGTCCAGCCAGATCAGCAGCACCGCGATGCCCACCATGCTCAGCAATGAGGTGAACAGGCTGTCCAGGCCCTCCTCCAGCAGCTCCTTCATCGAGTCGAGGTCGCTGGTCATCCGGGAGATCAGCCGACCGGAGGTGTACTTCTCGTGGAAGGAGACGGACAGGAGCTGGCCGTGCCGGAAGATCCGCTGCCGCAGGTCGAGCAGCAGGTCCTGGCTCGCCCGGCCGGACACCAGCGCGAAGCCGAGCTGGAAGAGGCCGGTCAACAGGTTGGTCACCGCATAGCCCGCCGCGAACAGCAGAACCGGGACGGGGTCGCCGTCCAGTGCGGCCGGGACGCCTCGGTCGATGGCGCCCGCCACCAACAGCGGGCCCGCCAGGTAGCTGAGGCTGCTGAGCGTCACCAGAACCAGGGCGGCCACCACCCGGCCTCGGACCGGGCGGACCAGCGAGCCGAGCAGCCTGCGAGACCTGGCGGCCAGCAGCAGGTTCGTGTTCCTGCTCAGCTCGTCCTGGTCCTCGGCTGCGACGCCGCGCCATGCCGCGTCCGTCCGGTCGTCCGCCGGGTCGTCCGGACGGCCCTGTTCGGTCGAGCCGGTCATCGCGCCTGCATCTCCTCGTTCGTCGGGGCCTGCCCGCTGCGTACCCGATCGCGCCCATCGGTCGGCCGGTGCGTCTCGGCGCGGACGATCTCCTGCGGACTTGCCGCCTCGGACTCCACGGCGTCGGCCGGGGACGTCTCGTCGGGGCAGGCACCTCGACCGGCGTTCAGGCTGTCGACGTCCGCAGCAGGCGCGGGATCGGTGGCCGTCGCCGCGACGACCTCCTCATCGAGCGTGGACAGCATCCTGCGGTACTCGGCACTGGTGGCGAGCAGCTCCTGATGAGTGCCCACCGCCCCGATCCGGCCGTCGACGAGCAGCGCCACCCGGTCGGCCAGGGCCACCGTGCTCGGTCGGTGCGCGACGACCAGCGCCGTCACGTCTCGCAGCACCTGTCGGAGCGCGGCCTCGACCTCTGCCTCGGTGTGCACGTCCAATGCGGAGAGCGGATCGTCCATCACCAGCACCGACGGTCTGCCCACCACGGCACGGGCCAGCGCCAGTCGTTGCCGCTGACCGCCGGAGAGCGACAGGCCCTCCTCGCCGATCCTGGTGTCCAGACCCCACGGCAGGGCCCCGACGAACTCGAGTGCGTGCGCCACTCGCAGCGCCGCCACGATGTCCTCGTCGCTCGCCTGCGGAGCACCCAATGCGACGTTCTCCCGGACACTCATCGAGAACAGCACCGGGTCCTCGAAGGCGGTGGCCACCCGGGTGCGCAGCAGCTCCAACGGCAGGTCACGCACGTCCACGCCGTCGAGCGTGACCCGGCCGCCGGTCACGTCGTAGAGCCGGGAGGGCAGTGCGGTCAGCGTCGTCTTGCCAGAGCCGGTGGTGCCGACCAGCGCCAGTGTCTCGCCGGGACGGACCACGAGGTCGACGTCGCGCAGCACGGTCGTCGGCGCGGCGGTCTGCCTCGTCCTCGCCGCGCCGTCGTGGCCGTCCGGGGCGGACCGGCCGGGCCCTGCGGCCTCGGCCGCGTAGGCGAAACTGACGTTCTCGAAGCGGAGCTCGCCACGTGCGTCGGCGGGCAGTGCGACGGGACGGGAGGGCTCGTCGACGGTGCGGACGGCGTCCCGGACCTCCCAGTAGCGGTCCGAGGCGGTGGCGGTCTGGCTCGTCTCGGTGAGCAGCCAGCCCATCGACTCGATCGGCCACCGCAGGACGGTGGCCGTGGTGATGCCCGCGACCAGCGCCCCGAGCGTCAGCGATCCGTCCGCGACGGCGAGACCGCCGAGAGCGATCATGACCGCGATTCCCGTCTCGGGCAGCGCGATCACCACGAGCCACAACCTGCCCATGATGCCGACCTTGCGCATCTCGGTCGTCCGCAGCGCCCGAGCCTGTTCGGCGAACTTCCTGCCGAGGTGCCTGCCCCGGCCGAACGCCTTGAGCACCCGGACGCCTAGCACCGACTCCTCGATGGTGGTGGCCAGGTCGCCGGTCTGATCCTGGGAGCGTCGTGAGCTGACGCTGTACTGCGCCTCGTAGCGGGCGCACAGCACGGCGACCGGAATGCCCGCCACCAGCAGGACGATCCCGAAGAAGGGCGCCAGGTAGAACAGGACGCCGAGTCCCACGATGATCGTGATGGTATTGACCACCAGGAAGATCGCGATGAAGGCGAGGAACCGCCGCACCTGCGCCAGGTCGTTGATGGCCCTGGACAGGAGCTGGCCGGAGGACCATTGATCATGGAACGACGCGGGCAGGCGTTGGAGATGGTGGTAGAGGTCATGCCGCATCGTCGCCTCGATACCGGTCGTCGGACCCGAGATCAGCCTGCGACGAAGGAAGATCAGGACGGCCTCGGCGCAGCCGAGCAGCACGACCAGCCCCACCATCCACAGCAGCCCCGACCGGTCCGACTCCGCGATCGGCCCGTCAATGATCCGTTGGACGACCAGGGGTATCGCCAGTCCGGCCAGCGTGGCCAGCAGGGCACTGATGCCCGCCGCGATCAGCGGGAGCCGAACCGGCCGAACGTACGGCAGCAGCCGAAGAAGACTGCGGACGGCGGATCGACGTCTCGTCGTGTCCCCGGCTGCGGTTGCGTCGAGTCCGCGCGGCAGGCTGCCTGCGTTCTGGTCACCGGATGCGTCGACGGGACCGTCGTCGGCACGGAACACGGTGCGGACGGCGTCGGTGCTCGGTTCAGCTGGCTGAGCTTCCGGACTGACACGAGAACCCACGTGGGGAAGGTCGGTACCCATAGCCGAGTTGACGTTACGGACAGGGTCGCGCCGAAGCATCCTGATTTCTCACCCGGCACGGTGGATCGGACGGCAGGGACGAGGGCGGTCGACGGCCCGTGCCTGCCGATCGGTTCGCAGGTGAGGAGATGCCGCGCTCCCGTCCTGCGGGCATGATCCGAGACCATGACCGACCGACGTTCGGTGACCTTCCTCCGTACCCCGTCCAGCATGGCCTTCCCGGTGGGACGACTGCTGGTCTCGGTCGACGGCGTCGGCTACGTCCTCGCGGCGGACGGCTGGATTCGGCTCGGTGCGATCCTGCCCGCCGTGACGGCCGAGCTGTCCAGAGCGGGTGCCGAGGACTGGTGCGAGCAGGAGGGCTGGGATCTGAACCTGTTGGACGAGGCCTACCGCCTGTAGACGTCCGGGTCCCGACACCCGCGTCCGACGGCGTCGTGCCGGTCGGCGGGTCTCGTGTTCGAGAGCAGGCGCTGAGCGTTCCCCGGTTGATCGGCCTGCCCTGGGCGGCTGCCGCGTGACCTCCGCACTCGAGGCCTCCGCCCGACTCGTCGCGGGTCGGCCGCTGTCGTTCCACCGCCTGGCCGGACCGGATCGACCTGCCGTCCGCCTTGCGCGCGGGGCGGTCCGTGGACGTCGAATCTCTTCCCTGCGGCAGCCCGATGACCGAATTCCAGCGATCCGCCCGTTCGGATGACGTGAACTGCTCGATCGAGTGGACTCCACGGAACGCCTGTCTCGCGCGCGGCGCGTTTCCCTCAGTGACCGATCCGACACTGGTAGGTGTCTTCGGTGAACGATCACGTCGACGTCGGTCCGCTCGCCGCGCGCTGCGCAGCCGACGACCGCGTCTGCCGGAAGGGCCGGGCCGACTGACGGAGTGCGATGGTGCATAGGCAACTGCCGAAGGTGGGGCGGACACAGAACTGGCGCTGGCTGGCGATGCTGGTTCTCGTGCCCGCCGTGCTGTCCACGGCCGGGATGGTCTGGCCGGGTGCGGCGATCGAGGAGACGTTGACCCGACGATCCGAGGAGGCCTTGACCGAGGCTCGGATCTCCTGGACGGGCCTGGAGGTCCGAGGTCGGGACGTCCGGGTGTCCGGCGTGCCATCGGGCAGGCGGGCCGAGGCACGAGAGAAGATCGAAGAGGTCGCAGGCGTTCGTGCCGTGTCCGCCGTCGCCGACGGCGCTGCGGGCGGCGGCCTGTCGGTGATCCCCCGAGGCAGGCAGCTCGCGGTGTCGGGCATCGCTCCCGACGAGCAGGCCGCCCGGCGGCTTCTCGACGAGATCCGCGACCGGCGGGACGGCCGAGAGGTGGTCGACGCCGTACTGGTCGTCGACGGCTCCGCGCTGCCCGCCGACCCGGCTCTCATCGCCGAGGTGCTGGCCGAGGTGCCGGAACGGACCGCGGCGACGGTGAGCATGTACTGGTGGTCCGACACCTTGATGCTCACCGGTCCGGTGATCGACGAGCAGACCGCGATCGAACTCCGCACCTCGGTGCGTGCGGTGCTGCCTGCGGAGATCCGGCTGGAGGACCGCACCTGGCAGGCCCGGCTCGGTGAGACCGCCACCTTCGGCGCGGAGGCCTTCCAGGAGACCGTCAGCACGATGCTCGCCGACGGTGGCGGCCTCCGCTTCGCGGCGGGCTCGGCCCGGTTGACCACGTCCGGAACCGAGGTGCTTCGACAGCTCGTGGGGCTGTTGCGGGTGGCGCCCGGCATGCCGGTGATCCTTCACGGCCGCGCGGCAGACGGCGAGGCCGATCTCGCCGGAGCCCGCGCGGAGGCGGTCCGCGCCGAACTGCTCGATCAAGGTGTGTCCGGTTCGCTGGTCACCATGCGCAGCTCGGTGGATGCCGCCGATGACAGTGACGTCGACGTCGTCGACGTGCAGATTGGTTAGGAGAGAGCGGTGGCCTGGTTGTTCGGGCAGGTGTTCCTGTTGTGCGCGTTGTCGTTCCTGCTGGGGTCGTTGGTGACCTGGCTGTTCGTGACGCGGCAACGGCGGATCGAGACCGGGCGGGCCGTGCGGACCGTCCCGGTGGGCGAGGTCGCCGAGGCCGCACGGCCGCAGGCGATCGAACCGGAGCGTGGCGACGGCGCGGCGAAGGCAGGCGGGGCGGTGAAGGGATTCGTCGAACCGTCGGGCGGTCCCGGCCCGGAGGTCCTGCCGGGGTCGGTGCTGCCGACGGAGGCTCGGTCGGCAGCACCGAAGGTCAAGGACACGAAGTTCGGGGACACGAAGTTCGAAGACGCCGAGTTCGAGGATTCGTTGTCGGTCCGGCTCACCTATGCGGCGGCGGACGGCGAGCCCGCCTGGCATGAGCCCGGCGAGGAGCGGAGGCAGCCCGAGACGGCGGGGATCGCAGGCGACCCGAGGAGTAACGGGCAGGAGAAGAACGGCGCTGCGGGCGACGGGCAGAACGGTGCAGGACACAACGGCAACGGGGCCCAGGAGAGCAAGGCCGTGCAGCCCTTGGCTGCGGCTCAGGTGCCTGCTCAGACTCGTGGCCCCGTCGACGAGGAACCGGAGCCTGCGAGGTCGGCCCGTCCGGAGCCGTCCGAGGAGGAGCAGCAGGTATCCCCTCGCATGGTCGTGCCCGGTCCGTACCGGAACTCGGCTCGCCCGTCGCCCGACGGCACGGCACCCGCGCCCGACTACCGGGTGAAGGGGAACCAGAAGTCGAAGCTCTACCACACCAGCGACTCGCCGTATTTCACCCGGACCAAGGCGACGGTGTGGTTCCAGACCGAGACCGACGCGGAGCAGGCGGGTTTCACGTCCAGCGCCGTACGCCGATCGACGTCGGTCCGCTGAGGCAGATCTCGTCCTGATCCGAGCGGCCGCACCGGCCAGGACGGACCCCGACGAGGCCTAGGCGACGACGGAAGGGGCGGTCACCGAGTGGTGACCGCCCCTTCCGTCTCGTCGGTTCGGGTGTCGAAGTGCCGGACCGGCCTCAGCCTCGTTGGGAGCGGACGCCGAGGAGCACGTCTTCCCACGAGGGCACGATCGGATGGTTCTTCTTCCGCCGAGCACCGGCCTTGCCCGCGTCGCCGACGTGATCGGCGTCCGCCGTGCCCTGGGCAGCGGCCCCGTCCGAGCCATCGCCTGCCCCGCCTGCCCGTGCCGCAGCCCGGCGATCACCGGGGCGGGGACCCGCCGTCAGCGGCGGCGGCACGATCGTCTCTCTGGCGGTCGCGTCGATCGCCGTCTCGGCGCCATCGCCCGGCCGTAGCGGCTCGCGATCACCGCCGGAATCGCCCGCCACCACGTGCTCCTCGACAGCGGGTTCCTCGTCGGTGATGGCGGGGATGATCGTGGTGTCCTCGTAGGGGTTGTCCAACGCCTGACGGGCCAGCTGGGTGACCGGTCGGACCGTGCGCAGCGGTCTGCTCGGCGACGGGTCGAGGAGGTCTGCGGCGTGCTCGTCCAGGGCGATCACGGTGCCACCGTGTGCACCCCGGTGGAAGACCCAGTGCGCACGGTTGTCGGACCGGCCCGCGTGCCAGTGCAGCGAGATGACCCACTTGCCGTCCTCGCCCCGCCAGGAGTCCCACTCCGAATCGGAGTACTCCTGCCCGCGCAGGCTGAACGCGTGCGAGACGACCTCGCCGAGGGTCTGGACGTCCGGGCCGTCCTCCCGCATCGGGTGTGCCCGCTGGGCCAGATCCGCCGTCCGCGAGCGCTCCAACAGCACCGGGTACGCGAAGCGCTCCACCCGGTGTGGTGGAATTCCCGCTGCCTCGGAGACCTGCTCCACCGAGGCCCCCGCCCGGATTCGCGCCTGGATCTCCTTCGGACGCATCTGGCTTTCCATCTCGACCTGCACCTGGCCGAGGTGAGTGGCATCGCCCCGGGCGGCAGCACGCAGCCGCTCGTCCACCGGGATCGAGAAGCGCTCACCGCGCGCCGGGTCTTCGCAGATGACGGTCTTGCCGTCGTCGTCGAGCCCGACGACTCGCAGCGCTCGCATCACGACCTCCCCCGATGACCACAGGCCTCCTCGGACGACAGGAGTGGCTCGGTGCGACACCCGAATTCTCGAGGCCGCACGGCCCCGCCCCGGTCCGGGAGGTCCGTCTCATCTACCTACAGTGCCGCCATTTCACCCACACGGCAGCTTGTCTCCACCTCCGATCTTGCCCTCTCTGTAGTCATCGCGCCAGTTCAATGCCGATTAGCCGCCCGTTCAGACCAGTCGTTCAACCACCCAGTCGACGGCGCGGGTCAGGATTTCGACGTCTGACGGCTCGATCGCGGGGAACATCGCGACGCGCAGCTGGTTGCGTCCGAGCTTGCGATACGGCTCGGTGTCGAGGATTCCGTTGACGCGCAGGGCCTTCGCGATCGCGGCGGCGTCGACGGTCTCGTCGAAGTCGATGGTGCCCACGACGGCGGAGCGGTTGGCCGGGTCGGCGACGAACGGGGTCGCGTAGGGCGACTTCTCCGCCCAGGAGTAGAGCCTGCTCGCCGAGTCGGCGGTGCGGCTGGTGGCCCAGTCGAGGCCGCCGCCTGCCAGCAGCCACTCGATCTGGTCCGCGAGCAGGAACAGGGTGGCGACCGCCGGGGTGTTGTACGTCTGGTCCTTGCGGGAGTTGTCCAGTGCGGTGGGCAGCGAGAGGAACTCGGGCACCCAGCGGTCGGACTCGCCGATCTCGGTGATGCGCGCCACCGCGGCCGGGCTCGCCAGTGCGATCCACAGTCCGCCGTCGGAGGCGAAGGACTTCTGCGGCGCGAAGTAGTAGACGTCGAAGTCCTCGGCCTTGACCGGCAGACCGCCCGCGCCGGAGGTGGCGTCGATGGCGATCAGGGCGTTCTCGGAACCGGCAGGCCTGCTGACCGGCACGGCGACGCCGGTGGAGGTCTCGTTGTGTGCCCAGCCGATCAGGTCGACACCCTCGTGGGACGTCGGCGCGGGCGCGTCGCCCGGCTCGGCCTTGATCACCACCGGGTCGGCGAGGAAGGGGGCGCCCTGCGTGACCTTCGCGAACTTCGAGGAGAACTCGCCGTAGGTGAGGTGGAGCGAGCGCTCCCGCACCAGACCGAAGGCCGCGGCGTCCCAGAAGGCCGTGGTGCCGCCGTTGCCGAGGATGACCTCGTAGCCGTCGGGCAGGGCGAACAGCTCGCGCAGTCCCGCGCGCACGCGCGCGACGAGGGACTTGACCGGCTTCTGGCGGTGCGAGGTGCCGAGCACGGCGGCGCCTTCGGCCGCGAGGCGGGCGAGCTGTTCCGGCCGCACCTTGGAGGGGCCGCAGCCGAAGCGGCCGTCGGACGGCAGCAGCTCGGCGGGGAGCACCAAGGTGGTCGGGTCGACTGTCTGGGTCATGACGGCGCCTCCGTGTGGAGCAGCGGACAGGTACTCCTCCGGCGCCGTTGCCGGATGAGCAAGTGTTGCAGCTCTATGACGGACAGATGACTTCAGGGGGTCGCGTGATGATCAACTCTATCGCGACTCTCCGAGGGCTGCGCGACGGGCAGGGCGTGGATGATCTGAGAGTCGGTCTTCGGTCCCGCTGGAGTCGTGAGCGGGGATTAGGCGTGGATGAGCTGCCAGGCGACAGGAGGGAGCCATGGCGGTGTCATGGTGACCGACGCCGACGCCGCAGATCGCCGCGCCTGCCCCGCGCAAGCCCGAAGGCAGGGATCAGAGACAGGATCTGAGACGTCCCTGGAGCCCGACTCGACGCTGGATCGGTCACGGGATCGATCCCGCTGCTGATCTGCGCTTTTCTGGTGTCCAGGATCACCCGACGGTTGGCAGGACTTCACCTTCTGGGTGCTATCGGATGGCGGCTCGGTGAACGTACGGTGCCTCGTCACGGGTGCCATTGCGGTCGAGGCGGGGAGTGTGAGACCCATGTCCGAGGTGAACGTCGTTCTGCCTTCCATGCGCGTCGCGTACCAGGCGGGAGCGCTGAACGAGGAGCAGCTCTCCGGGACGTGGTCCGAGCAGCTGCAGCTCTGGCTGGACGAGGCGGCGGCCGCCGGGCTTCCCGAGCCGAACGCGATGGTCCTGGCCACCGCCGACCCGCAGGGCAGGCCGTCGTCACGGACCGTGCTCGCGAAGATGCTCGACGAGCGGGGCCTCGTGTTCTTCACCAACTTCACGTCGGCCAAGAGCCACGAACTGGCCGCGACCCGGTACGCCTCCGCGACCTTCCCGTGGATCGCTCTACAGCGCCAGGCGACGGTGCGCGGGCAGGTGGAGAAGATCGACAGCGCGGAGACGGCCGCGTACTGGGAGCAGCGTCCACGGGGCGCTCAGCTCGGCGCCTGGGCCTCGCCGCAGTCGGCCGTGGTCAGCGGTCGGAGCAGCCTGAATGCGGCCTTGTCGGCCGTGCAGCGGCGATTCGCCGACGTCGAGAACGTGCCGGTCCCGCCGCACTGGGGCGGGTGGCGGATTCGACCGGAGACCGTCGAGTTCTGGCAGGGCAGGCCCGATCGCCTGCACGACCGGCTCCGCTACCGCCAGGGCAGGGACGGCTGGCGGGTGGAGCGCATCGCTCCCTGAACCGGGCTCCTTGTCGGGCACCACGACCACCGGGTCCGCAGCCTGTTGACCACGGCTGCGGGCCCTCGCGTCGGGCACCGTCCGCGCTCGGTCGGGCTGCCTCGCGGCGGTCGATCTCTGGCGAGTCGCAGCACGGCAGGCGTGCCGGGTCCGGCGCGATGCCGACGGCGGGGGCGTCGGTCTGTCGATCCGGCGATGCGGCAGGTTCGTCCACCGGGACGTGACGTCGACATCGGCCGTGGTGCGGGAAGGGCGGCGCTCGCAGGGCCGCCCGGGGACGGACCCGAAGGGCCTTCTCGCGGCGCGGTTCCGGTGGCGTGCGCCGCGCGCCCGCGCCGCCTGCCTGCGACTGAGATCCTCGGCAGGGCAGTTGTTCGCGTCGCTAAGGGCATTAGGCTGCGGCGGTGAGCGAGCCGGGGCTGGACGACAACGACGAGTCATCGACGTCCTCCCCGCCGCCCCGTCGGCCGCGCGGCAGGCTCGGCAGGCTCGGCAGGCTGATGCTGGACACCGAGCCGTTGCGGGTCGCCCCGTTCCGGCGGCTCTGGACGTCGACCGTGGTCACCTCCGTCGGCGCGCAGTTCGCCGCCGTGGCGGTGCCCAAGCAGATCTTCGACATCACCGGTTCCTCGGGCTGGGTCGGTCTGACCGGTCTGTTCGGCCTCGTCCCGCTGCTCGTCTTCGGCTTATGGGGCGGTGCGATCGCCGACAGCGTCGACCGCCGCAAGCTGATGATCGTCACCAACCTCGGCATCGCGACCACGGCGCTGTTGTTGTGGGCCGCCGCGGCGGTGAACACCGACTCGGTGTGGACCGTCCTGCTGCTGTACGCCCTGCAGCAGTCGTTCTTCGCGGTGAACATGCCCGCCAGGACGGCGTCGGTGGCGCGACTGGTCTCCACCGCGCAGCTCCCGGCGGCGCAGGCGCTGACGGCCACCGTCGCGCAGCTCGGAGCCGTGGTCGGCCCGCTTCTCGCGGGCATCCTGCTGCCCTTCGTGGGGCTCTCCACCCTCTACCTGGTCGATGCGCTCTCGCTGCTGGTGGCGCTGGCGGCGGTGTGGCGACTGCCTGCGATGCCGCCGTCGGCGTCCGCGCCGAGGCGGGCGGGACTGCGGTCGGTCATCGACGGCGTGCGCTACATGCGGGTGCACACCGTGCTGGTCGCAGTCCTGGTCCTCGACGTGATCGCCATGGTGTTCGGGCTCCCCAGAGCGTTGTTCCCGGAGATGGCCGAGCGGACCTTCGGCGACCCGCCGGGCGGCGGCGCGGCATTGGGCCTGCTGTACGCCGCCCTGCCGCTCGGCGCCTTCCTGTTCGGTCTCTTCTCCGGCTGGGTGACGCGAATCCGACGGCAGGGCGCGGGCCTGGTGATCGCGGGGCTGTGCTGGGGGCTGGCCGTCATCGGCTTCGGGCTGGCTGACTCGCTGTGGCTCGCCGTGCTGTTCCTCGCGCTCGGCGGCGCGGCCGATCTGGTGGGCACGATCTACCGGGGCGCGATGTTGCAGACGGTCGCCACCGACGACATGCGGGGGCGGACCCAGGGCGTGTTCCTCGTGGTCGTGGCGGGCGGGCCGCGCCTGGCCGACGTGCTGCACGGCACGGCGGGGGCGTCGGTGGGCACCGCAGCCGCCACGGCGGGCGGCGGGGTGCTGGTGGTGGTGCTGACCATCGTGGGCGCGCTGCTGCTGCCTGCGGTCTGGCGATATCGGCCGCCCGTCGACGACCAGGACGCAGCGGGGGCGGGCGCCGCCGGATCGGACGCGGCTCCATCGGACGCGGCTCAAGTGGGCGCGGCTCAAGTGGGCGCGGCTGAATCGGAGTCGGCCCGCGCGGAGCCCGCCGGTCCGGAGCCGGAGTCGACCGGTCTGGTGCCCGGCGGCGCAGCCGCCGTGGACACCGATACGGATGTCGGCGCAGTGGACACCGCCGACACCGGTGTCGGCGCAGGAGACACCGCCGACGCGCCCGTCGGCGCCCTGGACACCGTCCTCGCTGTCGACGCCGTTGACCCTGAGATCAGGACAACCGGCCACGAATCGGACGTGCCTGCGGAAACAGAACGGAACGGGCAGCGGGGCGGCGACGCCACCGTCAGGTGATCGCTGCGCTGAACGAGTGAAGGACTGCGGCGGCGTCCGCCGCTCGTCGGCCGTTCGGCTCACCTGTTCCGGCCTGGATGGCGCAGTCCGTTCCGACAGAAGGGTTCCATCCTCATCGGCCGCTACCCGGATCGTCGGCTGCGCGGCACACTCCATGGTCATGGTGAACGGGACCAGTGGGGGATCACCGGTGCAGCCTGCCTCGGAGGAGCCCGCGCTGAAACGCGTGATGGGCCCTCGGCTGCTGCTGTTGTTCGTGATCGGCAACGTGCTGGGCACCGGCATCTACGCCATCAGCGGCCGGGTCGCGGGAGTGGTCGGCGGCGCGCTGTGGGTGCCGTTCCTGATCGCGTTCGGCATCGCTTTCCTCACCGCCTTCAGCTACGTCGAGCTGGTCGGCAAGTACCCGAGGGCCGCAGGCGCCGCGCTGTACACGAACCGAGCGTTTCGCAGTCCCTTCTTCACCTTCATGATCGCCTTCGCCGTGATGTGCTCCGGCATCACCTCGGCCTCCTCGGCGGCCCGCGCGGTCAGCGGCGACTACCTCCAGGAGTTCGTGACGGTTCCCGCGCTGGTGGTCGCGATCGGGTTCATCGTTCTCCTGGCACTGGTGAATCTCCGCGGTGTCGCCGAGTCCCTCATCGCCAACGTCGTGCTCACCGTGATCGAACTGCTCGGGCTGCTCATCGTGATCGCCATCGGCGTGGGCGCGGTCCTCAACGGGGCGGGCGATCCGGGCAGGCTGCTGGAGTTCAACGCCGAGATGGGGCCGTTGCTGGCGGTGACCTCCGCGACGGCGCTGGCGTTCTTCGCACTGGTCGGCTTCGAGGACTCGGTGAACATGGCCGAGGAGTGCCACGAGCCCGCGAAGATCTTCCCGCGCGGCCTGTTACTCGGGCTGAGCATCACCGGACTGATCTACGTGCTGGTGGCGCTGACGTCCTCGCTGCTCGTCGAGACCGACGTGCTCGCCGCCTCCGACGGGCCGCTGCTGGAGGTCGTGCGGATCGGCGCTCCCGGCTTCCCGCTGATCCTCTTCTCGGCCATCGCGATCTGCGCGGTCACCAACTCGGCGCTGATGAACATGATGATGGCCAGCAGGCTCCTGTACGGGATGTCCAAGGAGAGGATCATTCCCCGGCAGTTCGGGCGGGTGCTCCCGGTGCGCCGTACGCCGTGGGTGGCGATCCTGTTCACCAGCATGGTGGCCGTGGTGCTCGTCAGCACGGTGGACATCGCCCTGCTGGGCGGCACGACCTCGTTGCTGCTGCTGGTGGTCTTCGGCGTGGTGAACATCGCGGTGCTGGTGCTGCGGCGCGAGGAGGTGGCACATGCACACTTCCGCGCCCCGACGGCAGTGCCGGTGCTCGGCGCGATCACCTGCTTCCTGCTGGCCAGTCCGCTCACCGGCAGGCCCGCGGAGGAGTACGGCATCGCAGGCATCCTGCTGGTGATCGGCTTGGTGTTCTGGGCGGTGAACCGGATGATCCTGGGCAGGGTGACAGTCGATCCGGCAGCGGGCTCGCGACGAGCCGACTGACGCGCCTGCCTCCGCCGATCGAACGCAGTTCGCCCCGGCCGGAGCGACCTCGCCGAGGATCAACCCGGTGCCCTCGATCCTGCCGTGCCACCGTGCGGCGGCATCGGATCGGCACGACCGCCGATCGGCAACAGAGTTCGATCACGACAGCCCGTCCGGCGCAGCCGGGCCAGAGTTCCCCTTGAGGAGATCACGACGATGTCGTCCCCTGACCAGGCCGTCCGACCCGTTACCGGCGAGCAGTACGAGATCCGAGACGGCGAGGTTCGTGCGGTCGCGACCGAGGTCGGCGCAGGCCTGCGCGAATTCGAGGTCGACGGGATCGCCTACCTGCACTCCTTCTCCGAACAGCAGCTGCCGCCGTTCGGCGCGGGCACGTTGCTGGCGCCGTGGCCGAACCGGGTCGCGGACGGCAGGTGGACCCTCGACGGCGAGCCGCAGCAGCTCGCCCTGACCGAGCCAGCCCGGCACAACGCGATCCACGGACTGCTCCGGCAGACCTCCTGGGAGGTCGTCGAGCGGCGGGAGGCCCGGATCGAGCTCGCCGCGACGGTCAACGTGCAGGCGGGCTGGCCGGTTCCGCTGCGGGTGGCCGTCGTTTACGAGGTCGGCGCGGACGGACTCACGATCACCCACCGCGCGACCAACATCGGTCGGAGCCGCAGCCCGTTCGGGGTCGCCTCCCATCCGTTCCCGAGGCCGGGGAACACGCCGACCTTGGACTGCACGCTGACGCTGCCCGCAGGCACGGTCCTCCCGGTCGACGACCGGCTGCTGCCGACCGGGCCCGCCGAGCCGGTCGACGGGACGGACTTCGACTTCCGGGCGGGCCGACCGCTGCGCGGGGTCACGCTGGACACCGCCTTCGGCGACTGTCGGCCGGATGAGACGGGTCTGGTCCGGCACAGCCTGCTCGGCCCGGACGGCTCCGGAGTGCAGGTGTGGGCCGAGCCGGTGTTCAGCTGGGTGCAGGTCTTCACTCCGGAGGACCTCGGCGGGAACGGCCCTGCGGTGGCGATCGAGGCGATGACCTGTCCGCCGGACGCGTTGAACTCGGGCGTCGATCTGATCTGGCTGGAGCCCGGCGAGACCTGGCAGGGCAGCTGGGGCATCCGGCGGGTGTGATCGCGGTGCCGGGGGCGGCCTGTCGCCGTCACACCCGCACGCCGACGCCCGGCGCGCGGCTCGACGGCGCAGGCCTCGCTTGGCGGGTCTCGACGGGCTGCGGCCGGGCGCCGGTGGCTGTGTCGCGGAGCCCGATACGACGGTGATGCGGGTGTGATTCGACCGTGATTCGACGACGGGCGGGTGTTCTGCCCGCCCGTCTCGGTCTCGACGGACTGTCTTGTGCGGTGCCGGAGGTCCGCCGATCGCCTGCGCCGACGTCGATGCCGCGTTGCTCTGATCGGCCGAAGAGATTAGCGTTGCTAACCATGACAGATGTCCTCATCACAGGCGGATACGTGGTCCCGGTCGACCGCGATCCGATCTCGGGCGGCTCGGTGTTGATCCAGGCCGGGAAGATCGTCGCGGTGGGCTCGGCCGCCGAGGTCACCGCGCCCACCGGCATTCGCACGATCGACGCGAGCGGGCAATGGGTGCTGCCAGGCTTCGTCGAGTCGCACGGGCACATCGGCGTGCACGAGGAGGGTGAGGGCTGGGCGGGGCAGGACACCAATGAGATGACCGACCCCAACGGCGCCCGCTTCCGCGCGCTGGACGCGATCAACGCAGCCGACATCGGCTTCCACGACGCGTTGGAGGGCGGTGTCACGTCCTCGGTGATCAAGCCGGGCTCCGGCAACCCGATCGGCGGCCAGACCGTCGCGGTGAAGAACTGGGGTCGCACCGTCGACGAGATGCTCGTCCGGCAGCCGGTCAGCGTGAAGAGCGCGCTCGGCGAGAACCCGAAGCGGGTCTACGGCGAGCAGAAGAAGACGCCGTCCACTCGGCTCGGGGTGGCCGCGATCATCCGGGACGCCTTCCTGAAGGCCCAGGACTACCGGGAGCGGCGGGAGCACACCCGCCAGGAGGGCAAGCCCTTCGAACGGGACGCGACGATGGAGGTCCTGGTCAAGGTCCTGGACCGGGAGCTGCCGTGGTGCCAGCACACGCACCGGGCCGACGACATCGCCACCGCGATCCGGCTGTCCGAGGAGTTCGGCTACCGACTGGTGATCAACCACGGCACCGAGGGTCATCTGGTGGCCGATCTGCTCGCCGAGAAGCAGATCCCGGTCATCATCGGCCCGCTGTTCACCACCCGGTCCAAGGTCGAGGTGCGACAGCGGCACCTGCGCAACCCCGGCATCCTGGACCGGGCGGGCGTGGAGATCGCGATCACCACCGATCACCCCGTCATCCCGATCAACTTCCTCGTGCACCAGGCGACGTTGGCGGTCAAGGAGGGGCTCGATCCGGCGGCAGCGCTGCGCTCGCTCACGGTCAACCCGGCGCGCATCCTCGGCCTGGACGACCGGGTCGGCTCGCTGACACCCGGTCTGGACGGCGACGTCGTGCTGTGGTCCGGTGACCCGCTGGACGTGATGAGTCGGGCGCTGCGGGTGTTCGTCGACGGCCGGGAGGTCCTGACCTACGACGAGGCCACCCGCGAGCAGACCATCGCCGATCCGTTCTATCGCGAGGGCTGAGGCCTCGCACCTGCTCCCGTCGACCGCCGAGGATGGCGATCGACGTCTTGCCCACGCGGCCTCGGGTCTGATAGGTCAGGGCGACGCCGGTCTGAAAGTCTGTCTTTGATCCCCCTCCGTCGCCGCGCTGGCCCCGCGCAACAGGACAGTGGGGATTGAAGACAGGCTCTGAGGCGGTGACCTTGTCGATGAGGAGTACGGATGATCCTGGTGGGCGGCGAAGCGCTGGTCGACCTCGTTCCGGAGCAGTCGGCGGATCGGCGAGCCTGCGAGGACGATCTCGCTTCGCTGTCGCCCCGGCTCGGGGGCGGCCCGTTCAACGTGGCGATGGCGGCGGGCAGGCTCGGTGTGCCGACGGGCTTCCTGTCGCGGATCTCCACCGACTCCTTCGGTCGGGCGCTGCTTGCCAGGCTCACGGCCTCCGGGGTGGACGTCACACTGGTGCAGCGAGGTCAGGAGCCGACGAGTCTCGCCGTCGTCGACCTCGACGGCGGCGGCTCGGCCCGGTACACCTTCCATGTCGCCGCGACGGCCGATCGGCTGGTCGAGGAGCCCGCCACCCTGCCTGCCGAGGTGACCGCCCTGTGCCTCGGGACCCTGGGCATGGTTCTGGAGCCGGGGGCGAGCCGGTACGAGTCGCTGCTGCGGCGGGCGGTGCGACGCGGCACGCTGACGATGCTCGACCCGAACATCCGGGCCGCGCTCATCCCCGACGCGGCGGCGTATCGCAGCCGGTTCCTGTCCTGGCTGCCCGACGTCGGCGTACTCAAGCTCTCCGACGACGACGCGGCCTGGCTGGCCGACGTCGAGCCAGGAGAGCCTGCCCCGCTGTCCGAGCCTGCCGAGGTGACGCACGGCGTCGACGGTGCCCAGGAGTCGCTCGGCGTCGATCCTCGGGTGCTGGCGGCGGCCCGTCGATGGCAGGAGGCCGGGCCCGCCGCCGTGATCCTGACCAGAGGCGCCGACGGCCTGCTGGTCCTGTTCTCCGGCGGCCGCCTCGTCGAGGTGCCGGGCGTCCCGGTCACCGTCGTGGACACCATCGGCGCGGGCGACACCGTCTCCGGCGCGGTGCTGGCGTGGCTGCATCGGCACGGCGCCGTGACCCCGGCCGGTCTCGCGGGCCTCGACGAGGGCGGCTGGACCGACTGCCTGTCGTTCGCTGCGGCCGCCTCGGCCCTGACCTGTTCTCGGCAGGGCGCCGAACCGCCCTGGGCCGCCGAACTGGCGGGGTGGTCTACGGGATGAGTTCGGCATGGCGCCTGCCGAATCGATTGATCCTGGTCGTCCCCGGATATTCGGTCCAGGCGCCGACGATGACCTCATCCTCGGTTTCGGATGCCCTCGGTGACTGGTGAGCCGACTATTCGCGGGCGGCCGAACATCTTCTGATCGAGGGCACCGGAAATTGTCACTTTCCGTGTCCTCGATCAGTGCCCGCATCCGGGTTTCTTTATCGTCCCGGCACGAGAATGGGAACGGATCGACACTTCATCCGGCCCGATCGGGGTCGAAATGTGAAGAATCTATGCCTTCGGTGTCTCCGCCGTCGTGCTACCCCGGACGGCCCAGCGGCCGGAAACGATCACTGTGTGTGATGTCCGTCTCATTCCGTTCCGGGTGATCTTCGCGGACGCCTCCGATGCTGCACCCCGTCCTGGTGCCGGGGTCCGGCCGTTCGACCGCCGTAGGCATCCGTCTGATGGAGTAGTCGCCGACTCCGTAGCGCAACCGTCGGTCGGGGGTGTCCGCTCGCCGGAGACCGCGCGGGCGGGCGGAGCGGCCTCAGCGGGCTCAATTGTGAGCTGAGCCTCTCCCCAATCTGTGATTGTGATCCCAACTGGGCCTGCCGGCTAACGCGATGGGTAGGCGGCGGCCATTCCGAGGACTAGCGTGGCGAGAGACAGGACCCCGACGAGGCGGTGCTGACGTTTCAGCTGTGGGCAGCCGATTCGGCTTGCGGTGGCGTAGTGCGACTAGCACGGTGAGCGTTGTCTCGTCCGAGTGTTGAGAGGGACCAGTATGCCCGACGACGCGAATGCTCACCGTTCCGTCGCGCTGCGCCACAAGGGCGGCGACCATGAGATGTCAGTCGTGCCCGCCACCGACGGGGCGTCTGGTATCGATCTCGGCAAGTTGCTCGCGAAGACGGGGTTGGTGACGCTCGACTCGGGCTTCGTCAACACCGCGGCCTGTTCCTCCACCATCACCTACATCGATGGTGACGCAGGCATCCTCCGCTACCGGGGATATCCGATCGAGCAGCTCGCGCAGCGGTCGAACTTCATCGAGGTCAGCTACCTGCTGATCTACGGTGAGCTGCCCACCCAGGCCCAGCTCGACGATTTCACCGACAAGATCCAGCGGCACACGCTGCTGCACGAGGACCTGAAACGGTTCTTCGACGGGTTCCCCCGCGATGCGCACCCGATGCCGGTGCTCTCCTCGGCGGTCTCGGCGCTGTCCACGTTCTACCAGGACAGCCTCAACCCGCTCGATCCCCATCAGGTCGAGATGTCGACGATTCGCCTGATGGCGAAGCTCCCCACCATCGCGGCCTACGCGTACAAGAAGTCCGTGGGACAGCCGTTCCTGTACCCGGACAACTCGCACGGGCTGGTGGAGAACTTCCTGCGGATGACCTTCGGTCTGCCCGCAGAGCCCTACGAGGTCGACCCGGCGCTCATCCGCGCCCTCGACCTGCTGTTCATCCTGCACGCCGACCACGAGCAGAACTGCTCGACGGCGACCGTGCGGATGGTGGGCTCGTCGGAGGCGAACCTGTTCGCCAGCGTCTCGGCGGGCATCAACGCCCTGTTCGGGCCGCTGCACGGCGGGGCGAACCAGGCCGTCCTGGAGATGCTCGACGGCATTCGTGCCGACGGCGGCAACGTCGAGAGCTTCGTGGACAAGGTCAAGAACAAGGCCGACGGCGTCAAGCTGATGGGCTTCGGTCACCGGGTCTACAAGAACTACGACCCTCGCGCGGCCATCGTCAAGAAGACGGCCGACGAGGTGCTCGGCAGGCTTGGCGTCGACGACCCGCTGCTCGACATCGCGCTCAAGCTCGAAGAGCGGGCCCTGTCCGACGACTACTTCGTGGAGCGCAGGCTCTACCCGAACGTCGACTTCTACACGGGTCTGATCTACAAGGCGATGGGCTTCCCGACCAGGATGTTCACCGTGTTGTTCGCGCTGGGCAGGCTGCCCGGCTGGATCGCACAGTGGCGGGAGATGATCGAGGACCCGGCCCGCAAGATCGGCAGGCCTCGGCAGGTGTACACCGGCGCGACCGACCGGGACTTCATCCCGCTCACCGAGCGCTGATCCGCCGCACCGCAGGCACCGTCACGAAGGGCACTCCGCAGGGGTGCCCTTCGTGGTGTGTCGGCCGGTTCCTGTGCCGGTGGTGCCGGATCGCCGCCGACGACACCGCTGCGCAGGCGATGCTCTGCGGCTAGCGTCGCGAGCATGGTTTGGGACGACACGAGCGTGCTGTGGTTTCGGCGTGACCTGCGCTGCGGGGATCAGCCTGCGATGGCGGCGGCCGGGGAACGGGCAGGCCGGGTGCTGGCCCTGTTCGTCCTCGATGATCGGCTGCTCGGGCCTGCGGGCGCCCCGCGTCGCACCTTCCTCTTCCGCTGTCTGCGGGCGCTGGCCGAGCAGCTCGACGGACGACTGCTCATCGTGCACGGTGATCCGGTCGAGGCGGTCGCGGCCGCAGCCGAGGCGGTGTCCGCCCGCACCGTGCACGTCACCACCGACACCGGCCCGTACGGACGACGTCGGGACGACGCGGTGCAGCGACGGCTTGCCGGACAGGGCGTGGAGCTGATCGGCACCGGGACCGCCTACGCGGTCTCGCCAGGCCGAGTGCGCAAGCCGGACGGCACCCCCTATCGCGTCTTCACACCGTTCCGCCGGGCCTGGGGTGAACACGGGTGGCGGCAGCCCTCGGCGAGTGATCCCTCGACGATCGACTGGATCGACCCCGGCACGCTTCGCGGCGGCCCGACGGCGGTGCCCGTGCCCGCTGACGACGACCTCGGCGAGGTCCGACTGCCCGCAGCGGGGGAGCGGGCCGGGCTGGACCGCTGGGCGTCCTTCCGCGACGAGCGACTCGCCGACTACGCGGAAGGCAGGGATCGGCCCTCGGCCGACGGCACCAGCAGGCTCTCGACCTATCTGCACTGGGGCTGTGTCCACCCGCGCACCCTGCTCGCCGACCTGGCAGGCGATCGAGGAGAAGGCGCGACGGCCTTCCGACGTGAACTGGCTTGGCGGGACTTCCTCGCCGACGTGCTGTGGCATCAGCCGGAGTCGGCGCGGCAGAACCTCGACCGGCGCTTCGACCGGATCTCCTACGACACGGGTCCGGACGCGGACGAGCGCTTCGAACGGTGGCGAACCGGACGGACCGGCTTCCCCTTCGTCGACGCCGGGATGCGACAGCTGGCCCGCGAGGGCTGGATGCACAACCGGGTGCGGATGGTCGCGGCGAGTTTCCTGGTCAAGGACCTGCACCTGCCCTGGTGGTGGGGTGCGCGGCACTTCATGACGGCGCTGGTGGACGGCGACCTGGCGTCGAATCAGCATAACTGGCAGTGGGTCGCGGGCAGCGGCACCGACTCGGCGCCGTACTTCCGGGTGTTCAACCCCGTGACACAGGGGCGGCGCTTCGACCCGGACGGCGACTACGTGCGCAGGCACGTCCCGGAACTGCGGGGGATCGCAGGCAAGGCGGTGCACGAACCGTGGAAGGCAGGGGAGGACGCGCCCGCCGACTATCCGGAGCGGATGGTCGATCACGGCGAGGAACGGCAGGAGGCGCTGCGCCGCTTCGGCGAGATCAGCGGTCGCTGACGGACCGCTGCCGAGACGGGACTCGGCCCCGCTCCACGAGTCGAGAGCGGGGCCGAGTCGGTCTGCGGCGTGGGATCAGGCCTTGCTCAGCGCGTCCTTCAGCTTCACCCGGCTGCCGGTGCGCAGCACGGCGTTCGAGTAGATCCGCGACGCCAGCGCCAGCAGCACCGCGGCCGCCACGAGGCTGAGGACGACGGCCACGCCGATCTGCCAGATCGGCACCACCGAGGTCGCGATCCGGACCGGCATCATGAACGGCGAGAAGAACGGCAGCAGCGACAGCCATTCGCCCGTCTCGTTCTCCGGATCACCGACCAGCAGCGTGAAGGTCAGGATGAACGGGATGAGGACCAGCATCATCATCGGCATCATCACCGACTGCACGTCCTCCTGCCGGGAGACCAGCGCCCCGGAGGCCGCCGCCAAGGTGGCCAACAGGAAGAAGCCGAGCAGGTACCACAGCAGGCCGGACACCGCGGCGCTCAACGCCGCCGTCGGCACCGTCAGCAGTCCCGCCGCCACGGCGCCGCCGACGCCGATGATCGCGATGGACAGCAGCTGTACGAGCCCGACCGCCCCGATGCCGACGACCTTGCCGAGCATCAGCTGGTAGGGCCGGATGGTGGCGAGCAGCAGCTCGACGACCCTGCTCGACTTCTCCTCCACGACGCCCTGCGCCACGTAGGAGCCGTACATCATCATCGACATGTAGAGCAGGAAGCAGGTCGCGATGCCGATGAAGAGCTGCTCGACCTGCTGGGGGTTGGCCTCGTCGAGGTGCGTGATCTGGACCTGCGCCGCCGCCGCGACCTCCTGCTGGACCTGCGCCGGATCGAGCCCGCCTGCGGTCAGCTGGGCGTTCAGCGCCGCCTGCTGGGCGATGCCGGACAACAGGACCTCGACGGTGTCGGGGAGGCCGGTCTTCACCGTCACCTGGGGTTCGGCTGGAGTGCCGCCGACCAGGACGTCCAGCTCCTCGTCGCGCACCTGCTGCTCGCCGGTGGCGGCGTCGGGCACCTCAGTGACGACCAGGTCCTCGCCGAGCGCCTCGCCCGACGCGGACAGCTCCGCCGAGATCGCGGTCATCTCGCCGGTGAGCCCGATGGACGTCGAGCTGTCACGGCCGCCGATGAAGGTCATCATGGCGATGTAGAGCGCGATGGCTGCGACGAGGCCGAGCGTGCCGAACACGAAGCTCTTCGACTTCAGTCGGGTGTCGATCTCCCGCTTGGCCACCAGCATGATCGCCTTCGTGGGGCTGACCGCCCGGCTGCGGGAGGGAGTCGGGGCGCTCACTGCGCCACCTCCTGACTGACGACGTTGCGGAACAGTTCGGTGAGGGCGGGGCGGTGGGGGGAGAACTCGCGGACCGGCCCGGTCGCCAACGCCGCGGCGAGCAGCTGCTGGTCGTCGACGCCGTGGGACAGCTCGACCAGGTAGGCGGAGCCGGTCTGCTCGACGACTCGCACGCCCGAGATCGCGTCGGTCCACCCCGGCTGCGCCGAGGGGACGTCGATCCGGATGCGCAGCGCCGCGTCACCGCGCAGCTCGTCGACGGTGCCGCAGGCCACCATCTCGCCCGACCGGATGATGCCGACGCGGTCGCAGAACCGCTCGACGAGTTCGAGCTGGTGGCTGGAGAAGATCACCGGCGCTCCTGCCGATGCCTTCTCGCGCAGCACGCTGCTCATCACGTCGACGGCCATCGGGTCCAGCCCGGAGAACGGCTCGTCCAGGATGAGCACCTCGGGGTCGTGGACGAGTGCGGCGGCGAGCTGCACGCGCTGCTGATTGCCCAGGCTGAGCTTCTGCACCTCGTCCTTGCGGCGTTCGGCGAGGCCGAGCCGCTCCGTCCACTCGTCGGCGGCCCGACGTGCGTCGGCCGTGGCCATCCCGTGCAGCTCACCCAGGTACACGAGCTGGTCGTGCACCTTCATCTTCGGGTAGAGCCCACGTTCGGAGGGCATGTAGCCGATCTTGCGGCGGGTGTCGAAGTCGACGGCGTGGCCCTGCCAGCGGACCTCGCCGGAGTCGGTGGCGAGCACCCCCATGGCGATGCGCATCGTGGTCGTCTTGCCCGCACCGTTGCTGCCGACGAACCCGAAGAGCTCTCCGGACCGGACCTCGAAGGTCATCTCGTTCAGCGCGACCAGTTCGCCGTAGCGTTTGCTCAGCCGGTCGATCTCTAAGGTGGACTCGTTCACTGTCGTCCTCCCCCATTTCTGTCGTGCGGTGTTCTCTGTTCTGCGTCGCCGAAGCGGGCGACGCGGGGCTCCACACCGTGGGCGGCCTCGTCGGTGGAAGCCTCGCGGTGGAAGTTCTGGTCTCGGGTCGACTCCGGTGTCTGTGGTGGGGCCTCTGCGGTGGGGACAGTCTGGGCGGTGGGCGCGTTCTCCGCGCTCTCTGCGGTGACTGCGGTGGTCGAGCCTGCCTGCCGAGGCGTGGCCGCGGCGCCGCCCGCCTCCTCGACCTCGTCGAGCAGGTCCGCCGGGTCGTCGTCGGGCAGGGTCCAGGCCAGCACGCCGACGGGGACCGTGCCGCAGAACAGGGTGACCGAGGCGATCACCACGGCCAGGTGTGCCGCAGTGACCTGCTGGGCGCCCAGCGAACCCAGTGCTCCACAGACCGCCCCGTTGAGAGTCATCGCGGTGATGAAGCCGTACCGGGTCGCTCTGTCCCGCAGGGCGCTCTCTCGTTCGTCGAGCACCAGCGTGCTGGATTCGGAGATGCCTCTGGTGACGACACGCAACAGGATCCACTGCGCGATCCAGAGGACCACCAACCCGAGCCAGAGCAGCTGACGCCAGCTCGGTTCGCCGCCTGAGGTCACGGTGACCAGCACGCCTGCGACGGCGGTGGCTCCGCAGGTCACCACCAGCGGCCTGCGGTGGGCTCGATCGCGCCAGGCGGGCAGCGTGCGGTCCAGCCGCTCCAGGCGGCGTTGATGCGCGCCGACGCGGATCTCGCGATAGCGCTGCCGGAGCGTCTCCTGCCGGTTCACGTCTCGCCCCGCCTGCCGTAGAGCTCCTCGGACAAGGGGGCGAACGGGGTTCGACTGAACACCGCCTCGACGGGCAGCCCGAAGACCTCGCAGATTCGCAGGGCGAGGTCGAGGCTCGGGTAGTGATCCCCGCGTTCTAACGCCCCGATCGTCTGTGGATTCACCTCGACCGCCTTCGCCAACGTCACTCTCGACAACCCCCGTTCGGTCCGAAGCACCTGAATCCGATTGAAGATCGGCAGGTCTTTCCCCCTACGGACTGGGCTCACGCAACACAATGTTGCAAAAACACAACAGGAAGTCAAAACGAACTCATGTTCGGTGGTCGTGGACCCGCCCAGGCCGAGATCCGGTCTCGCGAGGTGATCGGGTGGCTACGATCGGTGCCCGTCGAGGCTCGTCGGAGGGCATTGCCGGACGAGCTGGGACGCCGCACCCTGGGGCGTGTATCCGGACCTGCCCGTCGGGCCCGGCCGCCGCAGGCGTGCGGCGACACCGAGATGCCTACTCGCCACTGGGAGGAGAGCGGGATGACGATGTACAGCGAGGCGGACCGATGCGAACCGTGCTCGCACCGGGCCCTGCTCGACGAGGGCACCGCCAATGCGCTGGTCCGGGTCGCCGACGGCTGCCTGGTAGCCCGCCGATGCCCGCACTACGACGACGGATGGCACGTCTGGGCGCCCGAGACGGAGACGGCCGGGCCCGCGACCGGAGGCAGCGTTCCGTCCTCCGGGGAGTGACCGAATGCGAGGCGTCGAGCCGATCGGCCCGGTTCGGCGGGGCGACTCCCTGTGCAGCCCCGCGCCGTCGGCCCGGCGGCTGCGACGGCGCAGGCCCTCAGTCCGGCTGGCCTGCCCCGATGCCTTGCCGACCGCGCAGGCTGGCGGCGGCCGTGCGAGATCGCTGCCGAGCCAGGCTGCTCTGCCCCGGCTGGCGCCACCCCCCGGCTGACTCTGCCCGCCTGCCGAGTCGAAGCCGCCGGGAGGCCGCGCACGCTCCTGCCGAGACCCCGTCAGAGGGTGACGACCATCTTGCCCATGTTCTCCCCTCGCATCATCCCGATGAGCGCGGCAGGGGCGTTCTCCAGCCCCTCGACGACGGTCTCCCGGTACCGGAGGCTGCCGTCGCGCACCCAGCCGCCGACCTCGCGCAGGAACTCGGGACGAAGGTCGGCGTGATCGATGACCAGGAAGCCGCGCATGGTCAGCCGACGGGCGACGAAGCGCAGCAGGTTGCGGGGGCCGGGCGGCGGCTCGGTCGCGTTGTATCCGGAGATCCCGCCGCACATCGCGATGCGGCCGTTGCGCCGCATCGCGCCGATGGCGGCCTCCAGGTGCTCGCCGCCGACGTTGTCGAAGTACACATCGATGCCCTCGGGCGCGGCGGCGCGGAGCTGGTCGGCCACCGGCCCGTCCTTGTAGTCGAAGGCGGCGTCGAAGCCGAGCTCCCCGGTCAGGTACCGCACCTTCTCGGGAGAGCCCGCGCTGCCGATGACCCTGGCCGCGCCCTTGAGCCTGGCCACCTGGCCTGCCACGGAGCCGACGGCGCCCGCCGCGCCGGACACGAAGACGACGTCGCCCACCGCCAACGCCGCCACCTCCAACATCCCGGCATACGCCGTCAGGCCGGGCATGCCCAGCACGCCGAGGTATGCGCTCGGCGGCGCGAGATCGGGGTCTACCCGGGTGGTGTGCCGGGCGTCGACGACCGCGTGCTCCCGCCAGCCGAGGTTGTGCAGGACGAGGTCACCGGTGCGCACCGACTCGGTGTCCGACATCACCACCTCGCCGACGGCCAGGCCTTGCATCGGCGCCCCGATCTCGAAGGGCGGCGCATAGGACTCGACGTCGTTCATCCGACCGCGCATGGCCGGGTCGACGCTCATCGCCAGGTTGCGGATCAACACCTGGCCCGGTCCGGGGGCCGGGATCGGCACCTCGACGAGGTCGAAGTCCTCCGCGACCGGCCAGCCGACCGGACGGGCGGCGAGTCGGATCTCCCTGGAGTTCGACGCGGTCATGACGACCAGCTCCTCACGCTTGGCGGCTGTGACGGTGACGGGAGGGCGGCGGGGTGAGCGAGCGGGTCCGCGGGCTCACCGCTGTCGGGCTGGATCGGCGGTCTTCTCCGGTGACCTCCGTGCCCGACTGGCGACCGCCCATAACGCGGTCACCCGGCGATAGTCGAAGCCGAGCCGTCGATAGACGCGAATCGCCGCCATATTCTGTTGATCGACCATCAGAGTCGCTCGGCCGTACTCGGCGATCAGCGAGTCGCGGATGAAGCCGCACACCGCCGTCGACGCGCCTCGGCCCCGATAGTGCGGCTCGGTCGCGACGCCGCCGAGGAAGCCGACCGTCGGCCCGCTCCACGCGTTGCCGCCGACCGACACCAACCGGCCCTTCGTGTTGTGCCAGCCCGCCCATCGGCTTCGCTCCGGACCGGAGGGCAGTACGAAGGCGTCCGGATTGCTCCGCCGGACCAGCTCGTCGGCCTCGTCGATCTCGTCGTCCCGCAGCCAGCGCGCCCGATGCGTCTCCACCGGTGTTCCCCGCCTGCTGAGCTCCATCCAGCCGAAGTCGGCTCGGCCCGCCTCGCTGAACCCGGCGAGCAGCGGTGCGTCGGCCAGGTCGGTCCACAGCAGGGGCCGATAGTCGGGGCCGTGCCGTTCCCAGGCGGAGATGAGCAGCTCCGCGACGTCGCGTTCCGGCCCGTCCACCACGATCCGATCGTCCCGGTTCAGCCGAGGTGCCACGACGGCCACCGCGTCGCCGAGTCGGTAGGCCCGGCCTCTGCCGTGGGGATGGGTCGGCAGCAGCACCTGCGAGGCCCACTGGACCAGCAGGCTGTCTGTCGAGGCGGCCACCTCGTCGGGGCCGAACAATTCGTGCACGCGCCGGATCATCCGCTGTGGGGGCTTTCAGCTCTAGAAGTTGGGTGCAAGGCCACACGCCCTCCGGTCAGGACCGACGACGGGTCAGCATCGGCAGGTCGAGCAGGCCTCGGCGGCGCAGAGCCTCGTCCAGCCGATCGAAGGCCCGGTCGATGTCCCGTTCGCAGTCGTCGAGGTCGTAGGCGAGTGCCACCGCCGCCGGTCTGGGCAGCGGCGTCATGGTCAGCCAGCGCTGATCCCACAGGGCCTCCACCGCAGCCTCCCACCGCAGTCGCACGATGAGCCGGGTGACCCGCTCCCGGTCGGCGGCGCGCAGCACGTCGTCGCGCGCCTCGGCCACGGACTCGCGCAGCTCTGCCGCGAGTCGTTGATCCTGTGCGCGCATCGCGGCCAGTGCTCCGGTGGCCGTCCCGCAGAGCTCCTTGTACCGCTCGCCTGCCGAGCCGAACTCAGTCATCGTCACTCCGTGGGTCGGGCGAGGGGATCGGGCCGGGGGTCTCTCGTTCGCCCGCGTCGCAGGGAATGACGACCTGCGGCCGGGAATGATGGAAGCGGTCGAAGAACAGGCCGCGTCGAGGCCGAGGCGACCAGGTGATCACCTGGTTCGCGGCCAGGCTGCCGAGCTCCTGCCCGTGCACGTCGAACGCCACCCACGCCCCGATGTCCTCCAACCCGCCCATCGCCAGTGCGCTCTTGAGTCTGCCGGTACTGCGCCACCAGCCGATCACATGGGTCTGGAGTTCCGGTCCGTGCTTGAGCACCAGCCGGAGGCTGTCCAGACCGGTGCGGGCCTTCTTTGTGTCGCGATCCTCCAGCCGAGGGTGCGCCGAGTCGACGCCGAACAGCAGCAGGTAGTGCGGAAGCTTCTTCTCGTCTTCGGCGGGCGGTTCATCGGAGAGTCTGGCCTTCAACTCGTCGGCCGTGGCGTCGATCAGGTCCCTGGCATCCACGAGATACTTGATCTCGGCACGGTGTTCGAGATCCTTCAGCTCGCCGTGCAGGCTCTCCGCCGCCTGCTCCGAGCCCTCCACCAGCGACGCCACCGTGAAGCGCACCGTCCCCGCCTTGTGCTGCCTGGCCAGGGACAGCGCCGCCGCGGTGAGCACCGCGCTCGCATCGCGCTGCACCGAGCCCAGCACCGCGATGTTGCGGCCGGGACTGGCCGCCAACGGTACGACCGCGCCGCTGCCCGCCATGTCGATGACCTGGCCCAGCAGGGCGACCGGGACGTGTCGGGACCCGGTCGCGGGCGCGGCCAACCGGGTGAAGTCCGGCAGCGTGCGCAGCTTCGGGGTGTTGCTGCCGTCGAAGAGCCGAGGCTCGGTCAGCTCCGGGGGCCTGCGCTGCCACAGATCGGCCTGTAGCCGATCGGCGGTGCCGCGCGCCGTGGAGTCCGGGATGCGGGCCACCTCGTTGCCGTGCGGGACGCCGGAGTCGTGGTTGATCACCGCGTGCCTGCGCGGGATCTCCATCGCGGCCTGATTGACCTCCGTGAGCACCCGGCGCGCCTTCGGGAGCGCGATGCGCACGGTGAACTGCTCGAAGATCGCGGGCTTGCCCCAGAACACCTCGATGCCGGAGACGTCCTGGCTGGACAGCACCAGGTGGATGCCCTGCGACCGGCCCCGCCGTGCGACGTCCTCCAACAGGGCGGCGGCCATGCTGGTCACCTCGTCTCTGGCGGCGAACAGATACTGGAACTCGTCGATCACCGCGACGATCCGAGGCCACCGGCCCGTCGGGTCCTCGGCGCGCAGCTCCTCCAGCTTGGTCACCTCGTGCTGCTTGGCGCGCTCGGCCCTGCGTCGCATCTCGTCGGAGAGGTAGCGCAGCAGGGCCACGCCGAACTCGCGATCCTCGTTGACGTTCACCCCCACCAGCCGCGCGTGCGGCAGCCAGCTCGGGTCGCGACGGCCGGGGGCGAACTGCGCGAACGACACGCCCTCCTTGAAGTCCAGGACGTAGAACTCCAGCTCGTGGGGCGAGTACCGCGCGGCGAGCCCGCCGAGCATCGCATAGAGGAAGTTCGTCTTGCCGGAGCCGCTCGGCCCGCCGATGAGGGCGTGCGGCGAGGCGTCGCCCAGTGACACGTACACCGGGTCGCCGTCGGCGTAGCCGATCGGCGTCTGGAGCCCGGTGGCGGAGTGGTAGGTCCACGGCTCGTTGGGCAGCAGGTCGTCGAAGCTGGAGACCCGGCTGCGTCGGGTGAGCAGCTCGTCGGCGATCGCATTGCAGGCCCGAGGCACGAGTTCCCTCGGCAGCGCCGGATCGAGGTAGACCGTGGCATGCGGCCCGGTCATGCTGCATCGGGCCGTCTGATCGTCGTGGAGCCGGAGCGTCTCCACGGCGCTGTTCACGGTGATCGGCAGGTCGACGATGATGAGCTGCACACCGCAGGAGAGCCCGTTGCGCGCGATGCGCTGGAGCTTCTGCTGATGCTCCTCGCGCAGTGCCGTGCGATTGCCGAAGAGCACCGCGACCCGCCACGGCTCCGGGCGTCTGCCGGTCTCCGAGTGCAGCGCCCCGATCGAGCGTCTGCCGTCGACGAGCACGCTGGTGTGAATGCGCCGGATGTGCTCGGCGAACTCGTCGAGCAGGTCATGCAGCCGGGCCGGGTCGTGCACGGTCAGCAGGCCCGCCCTGGTCAGCGGGTACAGGCCCGGCAGCGATCCGGTGAGCGCGCCGACGTCCCAGACGTGCACCTGCACCAGACCGGGCTGGAAGTGGCTGAGCACGCGCAGCAGCAGCGTCTCCACCAGGTTCTCGGCGTCGACTCTGGACTCCGGTGACGACGTGATGTGCAGATGCGCGCCGTCCAGGAGCGGCACTGCGACCGGGAACGGCTCCGGGACCGGGGCGCTGTCCATCACGGCCGTGCCGATGCGCCAGAGCTCGGGAACACCGCCGTCGCCGACACTGCCGTCGCGTCTGCCCGGCGAACCGAGCCACTCCGGATACGGCTCGGAGGCCGAGCCCGGGGCCGACCGGGCCACCAGGCTCGCCAGCTCCCCTGGCACGGTGCCCGTCCAGTCGGCGAAGTGCGCGTCTCGATCGTTCGTGGCTCGTTGCACCACGGTCTCCAGCGCCGGATTGCGCAGCCCGACGGCCAGCTCCGGGTCCACCAGCGCACGATCGATACCCGCGTCCCGCAGCCACAGCTCGAAGATGCGTTCGGCGTGAATCTGCTGAGCGGCGGTGTGCTGCCGGACCGCGACTCCGAGGGCGCGAGCCACGGCCAGCCGAAACTCCTCGAAGGACTCCGTGATGCGACGTCGTCGCTCGTCTCGCCTGTTCACCAGCACACCTCGTGACGCCTCTCCCTGGTCGGCTCGGTGACCACCGGCCTGTCGAGATCAACGTTACTTGCGATCATCACAGCCGGCTGAGCACCGCATCCACCGCCTGTTCCGAACCCGTCAGCGACTCGAGGGTCCGATCGAGGTCTCCTCTGGCGCGGCTCGCCTCCGGCGGGGTGATCGTCTCGTGGTGATCCGACTCGACCTCGGCCACGATGGCCAGGGCCTCCTCGACCAGACGCAGGGCCGTGGCCGTGCTCAGCCGTGCCCGGTTGATCTCGTCCTTGACCTGCTCCAGCGCGGCACGCACGTCCTCGACACTCGACATCTCCGCGTCACCTTCCGACCACTACTCGATCACTGCCGTGTCCGCCGTGCCTGTCCCGGGGCATCGACGCCCTGCGGGTCAGATTCGTACCGCGCCGCCATGCCGCAGCTGCTCGATGCCCTGACGACTCCGAACGAGTCTTCGAGAGTCTGTCTCTGATCCCTCTCGAGCCGTGAGCGAGGGCTCAGCGTGGCTGAGCTGCCAGGCGACAGGAGGGAGCCATGGTGACCGACGACAACGCCGCAGATCGCCGCGCCTGCCTCGCGCAACTCCGAAAGCAGGGTCAAAGACAGGCTCTTAGAGCCGTGAGACGTACTCGTCGGCGAACCCCACCCAGCCGTTGAGATTCCCGTTGGCGGCGGTGAGGTTCTCGCCTGCCTGCGTCAACATCCCGAGGCCCTGTGGCACCGCGACCTGGGCACTGCCCTGCGTCGCCGAGGAGAAGATGGAATGTGCGTCCTGCGTCGCCTCGACGGCTGACGCCACTGCGGCGAGTGCCTGATTGACCCTCTCGTTGGCCAGTGCCACGCTCGCCCGAACCTCTTCGATGCCTGCCATGCCCCCTGCCTCCACATCACTGCCGAAGTCGCGTCCGACGATCGTCGCCACGCGTGTGTGTTCGAGGTTAGTGGGTGATCACCTCGGCCATGCAAGGAACATCACCGTCGTTCGGCACGCCTGCCGCCCGTGCTTTCCACGCCTGGCCGAGAGATCCCTAGTCAGGTGCAGCGGAATGGCGTCTTGCCGGTGTGCGCGACCCGTGCAGAGAATTCAGTGTCCGTCTTCTTCGTACTCGTCTCAGGCGGTGCAGATGCCCATGGCCAGACGTGTTCACCGACAACGGATCGGGCTGCTGCTCCTCGCGGCGGCCGTCTCTCTCGCCACCACCCCTGCCGCCGTCGCCGTGGCGGACTCCGCCGTCGACCAGCCGGGGGTCGGGGATCAGATGCTGCTCCTTCAGGTGCCGGTCGGCGACCAGTCGCACACCGCCCTCGCCGAGCGGCTCGCTCACGAGGGCTTCGAGGTGGTCGGGCGCGAGGGCGATCACCTGGTCGTCCTCGGCGTCGCCGAGGACGCCGACGAGCTGGCGGCGACGGGCCTCGAGCCGATTCGGACCGATCCTGCCGCGCCTGCCGCACTGCCGCTTTCGGAGGGCGAGCATCCGCTGCCCGACCGACTTGGCGGCCGGGAGTATCCGACGTTCTACGGCGGCTACCGGACCGTCGCCGGTCATCAGCGGTTCGCCGACGATGTCGCCGCCGCCTATCCGGACCTGGTCCGCAAGGTCGAGTACGGCGACTCGTGGCGGCGACAGCAGGACTGGTCGACGGGCCACGAACTCACCGCGCTGTGCATCACCGCCGACGCGGCCGATCACTGTGCCCTGGACCCGGACTCGCCGAGGCCGAGGTTCCTGCTGCTGGGTCAGATCCACGCGCGAGAACTCACGACCAGCGAGCTCACCTGGCGGTTCATCACCGAGCTCCTCGACGGTCATCGACGGGACGCCGAGATCACCACGCTGCTCGCAGGCACCGAGATCTGGGTGGTCCCGCAGATCAATCCCGACGGCGTCACCGTCGTCGAGGACGGCATCGAGGAGGTCGGCCTCGGGTCGAGCAGCCCGGCCTGGCAGCGCAAGAACGTCGACCACGCCAACAACGTCGCGGAGTGCGGGACGGGCAGCTCCTGGTCGTCCAATCACGACGGCATCGACCTGAATCGCAACTGGGACACCCGCTGGGGCGGCGTCGGCACCAGCCCGAACCCCTGTGGACAGACCTATCCCGGCCCGGCGGGCAACTCCGAACCGGAGACCGACCAGCTCGCCACGCTGATCGAGAGCCTCTTTCCCGACCAGCGTGGTCCCGGCGAGGACGACGCCGCGCCGCAGACCACCACCGGCACCATGATCACCCTGCACTCCACCGGCGATCTGGTGCTCTTCCCCTGGGGGCACGACGCGGCACAGCAGGCGCCCAACGACGCGGGACTGCGGTCGCTGGGCTTCCGGCTCAGCCACTTCAACGGCTACACCACCGGCCAGCCGCCCGAGGTGCTCTACGCGGTCACCGGGGCCACCGACGACTGGACCTACGACACCCTGGGCATCGCCTCCTACACCTTCGAGATCGGCTCCTCGGCCTCGGGATGTCCCGGATTCCACGCGGCCTACTCGTGCCAGGACATGTTCTGGGATCTCAATCGGGACGCGCTGCTGTACGCGGCGAAGACGGCGCGGCAGCCCTACGCGCTCTCGCTGGGGCCGACGGTGTCGGAGGTGACGAGCACGAGGGCGCTGGGCCGGTGGGCCTCGGTCCACGCCACGGCCGACGACGACGCCTACGGGGAGGTCGGCGTCGACCGACCGGCCGCGCAGGACGTGGTGGCCGCCGAGGTCTACCTGGACGCGCCGCCGTGGGCGGGCGGCACTCCGCAGCCCATCGGGGTGCAGGGCTCCGGCGCCGAGGTGGAGCTGGGCGGTGTCATCAGCATCGCCGGGCTGCCCGCCGGGAGGCATCCGATCCACGTCCGAGCCCAGGACGCCGACGGGAACTGGGGCCCGGTCACCTCGGCGTGGCTGGCGGGCTCCTGAGAGCGTGTCTTTAATCCCCACTTTCCTGTTGCGCGGGGCAGGCGCGGCGATCTGCGGCGTTGTCGTCAGTCAACATAACTCCGTCATGTTTCTTTCCTCCGCCTCAGCTCATCCACGCTGATCCCCGCTCACGACTCCAGGGGGATCAAGGACAGGCTCTCAGGGCGGTCGCGAGGAAGGACCGAGTGTCGGACGGAGCCAGCGCCATCGCCCGCAGGTGGTCGAAGGCGTTGCGGAACCGTTGCACCTCCGCGGCGTCCTCGACGGCGACACTGCCTGCGACGTTGTCCAGCAGGACCACGCCGGGGTCGGGCGCAGGCAGACCCAACCACGCGAAGGGGCTCCCGATCGCGGGATGCGGTCCCGCCGAGAACGGCAGCACCTGAAGGGTGATGTTCGGATGATCGGCGAACTCCAGCAGGGCCGCCGTCTGCTCTTGCCAGGCTCGGCCCGTCACGATGCGCGGGCGCAGCGCCGCCTCGTCCATGATTGCCCAGAGGGTCGACGGTCCGGTCAGGAGGCGCTGTCTGCGCGCCAGGCGCAGGGAGATCCTCGCGTGTGCCGTCGCCTCGGGGACCCGCGGAATCCACGACTCCACCAGCGCCCGGACGTAGCCCTCGGTCTGCAACAGGCCGGGAACGACGTCGATCTCGAAATTCCGGACTTCGCTGGCGTCCGATTCCAGTTCGAGGAAGTCCCGGAAGGCGCCCGTGGCGCCTGCCGCATAGGGCTGCCACCAGTCGGGCTCGCCGAGTCTCGCGGCGATCCCCACCAGGACGGCCTCCTGCTCCGCAGTGGCCCGGTAGAGAGCGCAGAGCGCACGGACCTCGGTGACGCTCAACGACGTCGTCCCGTTCTCCTTCCGCCGCGCCGTGCTGCGTGACCAGCCCATCTCCGCCATGACCTGCTCGATCTCGATGCCGGTGTCATTCCGCATCCGGTGAAGCCGTGCACACAGTCTCCGGTGTCGGATCGTCGGTCGCCCTTTCATGGCGCGCACGATAGTCCGCTGTCGATCACGCCAGACGACCATGATCAATAAGCGGGCGCGGACACCGCCCACGCAGGCGGACGCGGACCGCCGCTGCTCACTGCGACCACCACGACCAGCGCTGTTCGTCTCGTGGCAGCGACCGTCGATGCTCGACCGACAGCAGCTCTGCCTTCGACGGCGTCGACGAGCCCGCCCGGCCTCCCCGCGTCGCCTCCGCCGACTCCGCCGCCGGACGTCGACCACCCTCTGCCGTCGAGAAGTCGTCGGACTGTTCGTCGACGCCGTCGGCGTCCGCCAGGTCGTCGGCATCCGACTCGGTGAGCTGTCGTGCCGCGAGCCGCAGACCGAGGAGTCCGTTGCGACCGGGAGAGGCCGCCGCCCACTCCGTGATCGTCGACTCGCCGGCCACGCGGAGTCGGGACCAGCCCGACTTGCCCAGGGTCGCCGCGGCCTCGCGGGCGACCTCGTCCGGCGGACCCGGCCTGCTGCCGAGGTCCATGGTCACCGCGAAAGTCCGCCCGTCGGCCGACTCGGTGCGCAGGATCGTCGCCCTGCTCGCCAGCCTGCTCGCCACGGCGCGGGCCTGCCAATGGGCGCCCGCCTGCCGCTCGGCCTGGACCTCCACGCGCAGCCGCACCGTCGATGCGACCGCAGGCGTCTCGTCCTGGTCGACGCTGGGGAAGCCGAACCCGGCCTCGGAGTCCGCAGGACGGTCCGGCTCGACGTCGGGCAGCGCGCTGTCATCGGACCACGCCTCCACCAGCAGCCGTTCGCCCGAGGGCACGATGGCGCCGAGCAGTTCGGGATCGTCCAGGACGGTCCAGGCCGTCGGCGGCTCGCAGGAGACCCGACTGGTGCCGTACTCGGGACCGAGTCGGCGCAGGAACCGGCGGATCGCCCGGCTCAGGGTGACGCTCTCGTCGTCGCCCGCCGTCACGTCCGCCGGTCTGCGGATCGTGACCGACCAGCAGCCCGGCTCCTCGGCCGAGCAGTCTCCTGACTCGACGATCCGGCCGCCGACCAGGGACAGCAGGCCCTGGCAGGCCGCACGAGCCCGCCGGTCGTCCTCGACGCCGACCACCACGGTGATGAGCAGTTCGAATCGGTCCTCGCCCATTGGACCAGGATTCTCCCCCACCACTACCGGCCACCGGAACCGCACCGGCCAAGGGGTAATCGCAGTGTGATCCCACTCTTTCGGGTGAACTTCGATCATGGACGGTAATCATTCGACGTGGCATCGTGCGTCGAGCTGGGCTGTTAGAGCCTGTCTTCGGTCCCTCTGGAGTCGTGAGCGGGGATCGGCGTGAATGAGCTGCCAGGCGGAGGAGAGAGCCATGGCGGAGCCATGGTGACCGACGACAACGCCGCAGATCGCCGCGTCGGCCCCGCGCAACTCCGAAAGCCAGGGATCGAAGAACCGTTCTCAAGAGAATCGTGGGGCGACCGGACGGCTGCGTGGGTGACGGCGACCGATCATTCGACCAGGCGTCATCCCCGGAGGACGCTCACCGAGAGTCCGTCGCCCAGCGGCAGCACTGTGGACTGGAGCCGGGGGTCGCCCGCGATCCGCTCCGCGAAGACCCGTACGGCGGCCGCCCGCTCGTCGACCCCTTCGCCGGTCGAGGCGGCCACGGCCCCTCGACGGAACAGGTTGTCGGCGATCAGCAGGCCGCCGGGGCGCAGCAGCGGCAGGCACCGATCGAGGTAGTCCGGGTACTCGGTCTTGTCCGCGTCGATGAACACGGCGTCGTACGGGCCGGTGAGCGTGCCCAGCGTGTCGAGGGCCGCGCCGACGTGCACGGTGACCTTCGAGCCGAGCCCGGCCCGTTCGAACCACTCTCGGGCGGCTTCGGCATGCGCGGGGGAGAGCTCCAGGGTGTCCAGCGTGCCGTCCGCAGGCAGCGCCCGGCCGATCCACACGCCGCTGTAGCCGAACAGCGTGCCGATCTCCAGCACTCGCCGGGCGCCTGCGGCCATCAGCAGAGTGGTCAGCGCCGCGCCCGCCTCGGCCTGGATCTGGATCTTCGGCGCGCGGGCCGCGATGTCGGCTCGCAGCGCGGTCAGCAGTTCGTCCTCGGCCCAGAATCGGTCCGCCCAGAAATCGGTGTCGCCGTTCGGCTCCGTCATCAGCACATCCTCGTTCCCGCCGTCGCGCCCGCCCCCCTGCCCTCGGCGGTCGGATCGCGCCGTCGACGATACGTCGGGACGCAGGCGTCGTGCTCGATTCGGCGGGCGTGCGACGGCTCGGGCAGCGAGGCAGACGCCGCGCTGCGGGGGTTCCGGCAGGGGCGGCTCCCGGCGCGCCTCGATTGCCTGCTGCGGAGCGCGTTCGGCCCGCGCACGCCCGCTGCCGTCGACCGGCGGCGGGCGCCGGGACGTAGCGGGGCGCCTGCTTGATCGGACGCCTGGCGATCGGACGCCGCGCCTGGTCTCGGCAATCGCGGCCTTCGCCGAGACCGGTGACCGGCGGTCGCCGTGCGGGCCGGTAGCCGACCCGCACGGCGTGCGCTCAGCTCGACACGTAGACGCTGCCGTCGATCCGGCCGTCCTGACACACCGGACCGAGCTCCCAGTCCACGTTCAGCGAGTCGGTCTCATCGGGCGGGATCACCCGGATGCTGGTCGGCTCCGTCCCGCAGTCACCCTCGGGCTCCTCCTCCTCGCCGGGAACCACGCCCCAGTGCAGCAGCTTGGTCGCGTGTTCCCCCGGCGCCAGCTCGACGAGCGTCGGGGCAGGGTCGGCGACCCGTTCGAGCTGCGTCGGCAGCGCAGTCCCGTCCGTGTCGACGAGTTCGAGACCGCCGTATCCGTAGATCGCGCATGGTTCATCGCCGTCATTGGTCAGGATCAGGTTCGCGTAGCGGTTGCCCGCCGCCGAGTCCAAGGACTCCAAGGAGCCGCTGAGACCGCCTGCGTGACAACGATCCGGCTCGTCGGCCGCCCGTGAGGACTCCGGCCTCTCGACATCCCCACCGGTCGCCGGGGCGGACTCGGACGGGGGACTCGTCTCGGCCTGGCTCGTCTCGGACGGCTCGGTGGTCGGCGCGGCGTCTGTCGTCTCCGTCGCAGCCATCGAGTCGTCCTCGCCCTGATTCTGGGTCGACTCCTGGCCGCATCCTGCGACGCCGAACAGTGCGGCACAGGTCAGCGCGGACAGCCACAGCGTCCTGCTCGTGAAAGCCAACGGGATCACCTCCTGGCCACCGCGTCGCTGCGGCGGCGATTCGTCGGAGTGCATTGATCGGCGCCTGCCCAGAAGACGGGACAGACCCGGCCGAGGTTGTCTCGGCCACCGACCGATCATCCGGAACGAGTAGGGATCGCGCAGCGCGAGCGGTGACGGACGGCCGGCTTGCGCGCGGCGGAACGAGTCGATCGTCGCTGTTCTCGGCGGCGGTGCGGCGTCCGACGGCGACCGGCCGGGCGGGGGGAAAGCAGCGCGCAGCAACCGATCGAGCCGCAGCCCGGCAGCGAAGGCGCCCAGGCGGCGGACGCGGCGTCCGCCCGTCCTCGCCGCCCGTCCGTCGGTTCGGTCAGTCCGCCAGCTCCGGCGGGAACCCGCCGGTGGCGACCGGCCCCCAGCGCTGCGGCGTGATGCGGACCAGCGACTTGCCCTGATCGACCATGGCCTGTCGGTATTCCGCCCAGTCCGGATGCTCGCCCGCGACGGATCGGAAGTACTCGACGAGCGGCTCCACCGACTCCGGGATGTCGAGGACCTCTGCGGTGCCGTCCACCTGAACCCACGGCCCGTTGAAGTCCTGCGACAGCGCCACCAGGCTCGCGGCGGCCGATCGCCGCAGATTGCGGGATTTGGCTCGCTGCGGGTAGGTGGAGACGACGATCCGCCCCGCCTCGTCGACGCCGTAGGTCACCGGCGACGCCTGGGGACGACCGTCCGAACGGCTGGTGATGAGCAGGCCCTGATGGCGGGCGCGGAGGAATTCCAGCAGCTGCGGCAGTTCGACGATGTCCGTGGTGGCGATCTGACGAGGCATGGGGCGAGTCTAGCCGGCGGGACGCGATGGCGAGCGAGGGAGAAGACCGGGCGGCAGGCCACGGCGCAGAGCTGTCACCGGGTCGTCGCGGCCTCGGATCCGGCTCGGCGGCAGGCAGGCGTGCCGGCGGCAGGTGGCGCGGCGAGGCGGCTGGGCACGGGCGGACGGGACCGCAGCGGCGCGGGCTCGGGGCGACCCGGCTCGACGCAACAGGTCACGGCGCCGTCGAACTCGCGATCAGGTCTCATGACGGGTGCTGATCGGCGCGGGCTGCCGAGCTGAGGGCGTCGATCATCGCGTGCACCGGCCGGTTCCCCACGTCGTGGACGACCCGGAGCCGCCGACCCGCGCTTACGGCCACGTGCCTGCCACCAGCGAACCCGAGACGACCAACTCCTCGATGTCCACCGGGTCTGACGGCGGACCGAAGAGCTCCCCGTAACCCAGCTCGCAGCCCATCGTCCGCAACCTGCGTGCCTGCGCAGCGTCGTCGACGTCGCTGGCGATGACGGCCGGACCCAGCCTGCGGAACATCGCGACCATGCTGCGGAGGGCGAACTGGTCTACCGCGTCGGACCCCGCATGGGGATCGCGCGCGGGCCCGCCGGACACCAGGACCGCCTCGACGGGCAGCAGCCGCAGCCGGGAGAGCATCCGTCCCATTGTGCCGAGCCCGCCGACGGTGAGGCGGACGCCCAGCTCCGCCAGGATCGACCAGGTGTCCAGCGGCTCTCCGGTGTCCGCGAAGGCGGCTCCGGCGGGCACCTCCAGCCGGAGACTCGCCGCAGGCAGTCCGGTTTCCGCCAGGATGGTTCGCACGTCGCGCACCAGGTCCTGATCCCGAACCTGCCGGTCCACCAGGGTGATGCTCACCGTCGGCGTGGTGCCGAGGCTCTCGCGCCAGCGCTGCGCCTGCTCGCAGGCCTGCCGCAGGAGCCAGCGACCGTAGGCCACCACCTGCCCGGCGTCGGATGCCAGCCCGACGAAATCCTCCTGCGACAACAGGCCGAACTCCACGTGATCCCAGCGGGCGACGGCCCGCACACTCGTCAGCCGCCCGTCGCACAGCCGCACCACCGGCTGATAGTCGAGATAGAACTCGTTGTCGCGCAGGGCGGCGGGCATCGTGGCCGCGAGCCGGGAACGGCGGTGTCCGGCCTGGTCACGCTCCGGGTCATAGAGCGCCCACTGCGCACGGCCCTCCTCTTTGGCTGTCCGCAACGTCAGATCGCCCGCCCGGATCAGCTCCAGGGGACTCACCTCGGCGGCGGGGCGCTCCACCACGCCGACGCTCACCGACACCGACACGTCCTGCGAGCACACCTGCATCGGCTCGGTGAGACTGCGGAGCAGGTGCTCGACGCGTTCGATGACCGGGGCCGTTCCGCGAGTGTTCGGGATCAGCACCACGAATTCGTCGGCGCTGATCCTGGCCACCAGCTCGTCGGTCGTTCCCACCCCGGCGGCAAGCCGACCCGCCACCTTGCGGAGCACCTCGTCGCCGACGTCGTAACCGAGTCCGTCGTTGATCAGCCGGAAGCCGTCGAGCCCGAAGTAGCACAGTGCCAGTCGTCCGTCGGGCAGCAGTGATCCCAGGATGGTCTCCATCTGCGAGACCAGGACCGATCGGTTGGCCAGTCCGGTCAACGGGTCCACCATGAGCTGCCTGCGGATCATCTCCTGATTGAGAAACGACTGGGTGCAGTCCTCGATGAACAGCACGAGCTGGTCTGGCCGCCCTTGCTTGTCCCTGATCAACGAGCCGGTGACCCGAGTCCACACCGGCTGTTCGCCGTCGATCAGGAACCGCAGTGCCGAGCGGAACTTGTCGCACAGTCCGGTGCTCAGCGCGGCCAGGTGCTCGCCTGCACCGGGCAGATCCTCCGGGTGGATCAGGGCGTGGATGTCGTGTCCGATCAGCTCCGACGCGCGGGTGCCGAACAACTCCTCCAACGCGGAGTTGGCCGTCTGGACCCGCCCCGTGATGTCGAGCGTCGCCACCCCGGTCGCGCACCCTTCGACGGCGGTCCGGAAGCGTGCGTCGCTCTCCTGAAGCATGGCGTCGCTCCGCTGGCGTTCCAGCATCATCGAGACCTTGAGGTCCTCCTGCTGCCGCAGGACGTGATCCTGGAGGGCGGCGGCATACCCGGCGGCCAGAGCGCTGATCAGCGCGGTCAGCCGCGCCCCCACCTCGCGCTCGCCGAGGTGCGGGGGCGGGCTCAGGCAGGGCCGCAGCCGGGTGCCCAATACGCGGAGCGTGTTCTCCAGGGTCGTCGAGTCGGTGAAGTGGGCGTCGATCAGCGCGGTGCCGATCCGCCTGCCCTCCTCCGGGGTGAAGGGCTCCCGCCGCAGGGCGGCCTGCAGTCGGTGGGCGAAGCGCGACAGCAGGTCCTCGGTGTCCTGACGGGTCATCGCGACGTAGCTGGTCCGGAATACCGAGGCCGCCCAGTCGTGGGCGAACTCCGCCAGCGCCGGGCTCCGCCGATCGACCGACCTGGTCTCGTGAACGAGGGAGGTGCTCAGCTCGTCGGTCACCCGGACGGCTCCGTTCGCGGCGCCGCCGTCGGCTGGGGGTGGACCTCCTGCCCTCGGTGCGCCCTCGCCCTCGCCGCCGATGACATCGCTGCCCCCGTCGGCACCGGGTGCTCGCCTGAGTCCATGAGGTAACCAATTCAGCTGCTGGGTCACGGTAAGCCTCGCAGTGCGCTTCCTCGGTCTGCCAGTTGATTCTTACAGCAATAAGACCGGGTTGTGCGACCGGGGCGTTACAGTCAGTGCGCTTCATGGAAACTGTACCGATTTTTCGGGCCCGGGTTCAGCCCTTGATGCCGACTACCAGATAACCCAACGCCGCGACATGCTCCAGACCGGTGATCTCGTCCTGGTCGTGTACCCAGGACATGCCGTCGCTCGCACCGCCCACGGGAGTGAATCCGCTCAACAGCGCCTCGATCTCCGCCCGCGTTCTGATCACCACCGGAGTCGGCGTGTCGTGATAGAGCTTCGCGAATCGACCCATCTCGTCCGGCCGATGGTCGGCGGTGAGATGGGTGTACGCGAAGACGCTGCCGGGAGCCAGCGCGTCGTGATACCGGGACAGGAAACCGGTCGGGCGGTCGGCGGCGGGGATGAAGTGCAACAGGGCCGTCATCAGCAGCGCCACCGGGCGACTCAGGTCCAGTAAACCGCTCGCGGCGGCCGCGTCGAGGATGAGCTCCGGATCGCGGACGTCCGCTTCGACGATCATCGTGCGGTCGTTGCCCGCCAGCAGAAGCCTGCTCTGCCCGACGGTGAGCGGCTCATTGTCGACGTAGACGACTCGACTGTCGTCGACGAGCCGCTGGGCCACCTCGTGGGTGTTGCCGACGGTCGGAATACCGGAGCCGATGTCGAGGAACTGTCGGATTCCGCCTGCGATGAAGTGATGCACGAGACTGCGGCCGAGCAGACGGTTGTAGATGCACAGATCTCGAATCTCGGGCATCACCCGGATCGCATGGCGAGCGAACTCCCGGTCGGCGGCGAAGTTTCGGCTGCCGCCCAGGTAGAAGTCATACACCCGGGCGGCGTTGGGCATCTCCAGCGTCACCGGAAACGGAGTTCTCGTCTGCCGGGTCATGAACCACCTCGTGCCGTGCCGTCGTCGAGTGGAAGATTACCGAGCCTCCACTCGACGACGCTCAGCGCCCTGTGGTCCCCATCACTTTCGGTACAGATCGGCGATCTCGGCCGCGTAGTCCTTCGCGATCGCGGCCCGCCGCAGCTTGAGCGAGGGGGTGATGTGTCCGTCGGCAATGGTGAAGTCCGTGTGCAGGATGCGGAACTTGCGTACCGACTCGGCCCGGGAGACCCGCTCGTTGCCCGCGTCGACGGCCTCTTGCACGGCGGCGATCAGATCGACGTCGTCCGCCAGGTCGGCGACCGTGGCATCGGCGGGCTTGTCGTTCTCCGACTTCCACTGCGGAAGTGACTCCGCGTCGACGGTGATCAGCGCGGCGATGAACGGCTTGCCGTCCCCGACGACCAGAGCCTGGCTGACCAGCGGGTGTGCCCGGATGACGTCCTCGATGCCTGCCGGGGCGACGTTCTTGCCGCCCGCGGTCACCAGGATCTCCTTCTTCCGGCCGGTGATGCGCAGGTAGCCCTCGGAGTCCAGCTCGCCGAGGTCGCCGGTGGCGAACCAGCCGTCGCTGAACGCCTCGGCGGAGGCCGTCGGGTTGTTCCAGTACTGCGGGAAGACGACTCCGCCCTTGATCAGGATCTCGCCGTCCTCCGCGATGCGGATCGCGTTGCCGGGCAGCGGCTGGCCGACCGTGCCGAGCTTGATCTTCTCCGGCGAGTTCACCGCGGCGGCCGCCGTCGTCTCGGTGAGGCCGTAGCCCTCGAAGACGAGCAGGCCGATCCCACGGTAGAAATGGCTGAGGCGTTCGCCGAGCGGGGCTCCGCCGGAGATGGCGTAACGCACCCGGCCGCCGAGCACCGCCCGCAGCTTGCTGAACACGAGCTTGTCGAACAGCAGGTGCCTGGCCTTGAGCAGGAGGTTCGGCCTGCCCGCGTCCAACGCCTTGCTGTAGGCGATGGCGGTCTTCGCGGCCAGGTCGAAGATCCGGCCCTTGCCCTCGGACCGTGCCTTCTGGCTTGCGCGGTTGAACACGCGCTCGAAGACGTGAGGAACCGAGAGGATGAAGGAGGGTCTGAAGGTCTGCAAATCCGAGGTCAGCTCGGTGATGTCGGGGGCGTGCGCGGTGTGCACCCGTGCCCGCACGACGGCGACCTGCACCATGCGGCCGAACACGTGTGCGACGGGCAGGAACAGCAGGGTGGAGGGCACCGGTCCTTCCGGGGACTGGTTCACGAAGAGCTGCGGCAGGCGGGCGATCGCGTTGTCGACCTCCGCGTAGAAGTTCGCGTGGGTCAGGACACAGCCCTTCGGCCGTCCGGTCGTCCCGGAGGTGTAGATGATCGTGGCCGGGTCGTCCGCCTTGGCGGCCGACCGGCGCTGTTCCACCTCGTCGTCGGCGATCTCGCGGCCCGCCTCGACGATCGCCTCCACCGCGCCTGACTCGATCTGCCACACCGTCTTCAACGCGGTGGCGTCTGCCCGAGCGGCCTCGACGTCGTCGGCGTTCGCCTGGTTCTCCACCACGGCGGCGACCGCGCCGGAGTCGGCCAGAATCCAGGCGATCTGATCGCGCGCGGACGTCGCGTACACGGGCACGGTGATCGCCCCCGCCGCCCAGATCGCGTAGTCGAGCAGCGTCCACTCGTAGCGGGTCCTGGCCAGCAGCGCGACGCGGTCGCCTGACTTGATGCCCGAGGCGATCAGGCCCTTGGCCGTCGCGGTGACCTCGTCGCGGAACTGGCTGGTGGTGACGTCTGCCCAGGTGCCGTCGCTCTGCTTACGCCCGAACACCACCTGTGTCGGAGCCTCGGCGGCGTTGACGTAGACCATGTCGGCCAGTCCGCCTCCCGGCTGCGTCGTTACCAAGGGAGGGACACTGAACTCGGTCACGACGGCTCCTTAGATGACGGATGAGGTCCTGTCTGGTCGCTTCAGGAGACATCCTGCCTCCCGACTACCCGATGCCGGTTCTCATCACGTGAACGCGATGAGTCCGTATCGTGTCGGTTCCTCGAGGCCTGGGCAAGGGGCTCACACCGCTCGGTGTGGCATGGATGCATGACCGTTGCCTTGGACGAGGCTGCCAGGCGGCCCGTGACGGCCGAGCGACGGTCCGGCGAGGCTTTCGGGGACGTCGCTGGTGGCGGGCGGGCACGTTCCGGCAGACCTTGACCACAACCGCCCCACGGCTGGTGAACCCGCGACATAATGTGCGCCTCAGATCAACTTCGGGGGTGGTCACATGCCGATGTCCAGGTCCGGCGGAACAATGCTGTACGCGAGCCTGCCGAGAGGACTGCCGTGCTGGGTCGACCTCTGCTCCACTGAGCCGTCGGCCGCGTTGGACTTCTACGCGACGCTGTTCGACTGGGAGTATCAGACGCAGTCGGCCGAGCAGGGCGGCGCGGGCGACGACTACTTCGTGGCGACGCGGGACGGCATCCCGGTCGGTGGCATCTCCGCCCGCCGCGAGGCCGCGTCGAGCTGGGTGCTCCACCTCGCCACCCAGCGGCTCACCGAGGCCTCCTCGACCGCGCAGCGACTCGGGGCGCAGGTCCTGCGGAAGGAAGAGGAGCTCGGCGCACTGGGTCGCCGTGTCGTACTGCGTGACTCGAGCCTCGCCGAGATCGCGCTGTTACAGGCGGGCAACGGCTGGCAGTTCGAGGTGGGCAGGCCGGGATCGTTGATCTGGGCCGAGCTGATCACCAACCGGGTTCGATTCGCCGATCACTTCTACGAGACGCTCTTCGAGTACGAGACCAGGGAGTTCGGCGACAGCAGGCGCTCCGACTTCGTCGTCTGGTACGTCGGCGGCGACTCCGTGCTGGCTCGCGTGCGGATGGTCAAGGACACCGGTCCGCAGACGGAGCCGCATTGGCTCGTGTACTTCGGGGTCGATCCGGCCGTCGGGGTGGATCAGACGGTCGCACAGGCCAGGTCGCTCGGCGCCGAACTCAGGGTCGACCCCTTCGATTCCGCGTACGGGCGGATCGCGGTGCTCCGCGACGTCACCGGCGCCCGTTTCGGGCTGATCGATCCCGGTGAGGCGACGGGCCATGAGACGGCGGCCATCTACGACCCGTACGACGACTGACGGACCCGCGTCGACGACGAGCCAGCTCGCGGCTCGCGGCGGGTGCCTACCGGCCTGTCGAGCAGGCCTACCCTGCCGCCCCGGCCGGTCGTGATGCCGCCGACCGGGATCGCGGGCCGGGTCCGGCGGACCGCGCCGGGCACGAGTCGGGCCCGGTTCAGAACAGGCTGACCCAGTAGCTCCAGAACGACTGAATCACCAGGGCGACGATCACCAGCGACCAGGTCAGCATCACGACATGGCGATAGTCGACCAGCGCGCGCCCGACCGCGCCGAGCGGCAGCCTGCCCGCGCGGATGTTGGCCACCGTCGTATACCAGAAGATCGGCAGCATGACCGCCCACACGACCATGCAGTACGGGCACAGTGCCCTGATCTCGAAGAGGCTCGCGAACATCAGCCAGTGCACGAACACCACGCCGAACACGGTGCCCGCCTGGAGGCCCAACCAGAACCAGCGGCGGAATCGGGCGCCCGCGAGCGCTGCTGCGCCGATCGTCGCCACCACGGGGAACGCCGCCACCCCGATGATCGGGTTGGGGAAGCCGAAGGCGGCGGCCTGCGGAGTGGTCATCACCGATCCGCAGCTCAGGACGTCATTGAGACTGCACGAGGGAATGTAGAGCGGGTCGATCAGCAGCTGGATCCGCTCGATGAGCAGGACGAAGGCGGCGGCGAACCCGATGACCCCGCCGATGGTGAGCAGCAGCGCCAGCCCACGTGAGGCGGCCTGGCCGACCGGCCGATCGGCCTGGGCGGCCGAGTCGTCGGGGTGGTCTTCTGGTGCGGTCGAATCGAGCGCGCCTGCCGCGCTCTCGTCCGCGAGCTGGTGAGCCACGCCCGCGATCCTAGTCCCGCCTCGACCATCGACGTTCGTGAACCGCGTGGTTGATGTCACGGTGTGTCACCATCCGCCCGCTGGATCGTTGTCCGACCATGCCCTGCCGCCGAGCCGGTCGCCGGACCGGCCACCGTCGGTGATCCACGCGGCGACGGCCCGGTTCCCCTTGATGCATCGCGCGGCGTTCTCGACGGCGTGCGATGCGGGTCAGCAGGCCTGCCGCGCCGACATCTCCTTCGTGTCGTCTCCCACGATCGAGCGATTCTTGTTCTGAACGGCCCCGCCGCACACGGCACGCGGGGGCTCCTGTCGTCCTCGATCGGCGGGTGCCCGTGCCGAGTGACCGCCGATGTCTCGGGGTGCGGCCGTCGTCGACGAAGAAGAGATGAACGCCGAATGGAGAATAGGATGAATAGTCGACGATAATCGTCCTTCGGAGTCGGCGGCGTAGCCGAGTCGGCCTAACGGCAATGCGCGCCTGCAGGCGCGCGACCTCCGTGCCGGGTGTGGTCGGGCGGTCCGCAAATCGCCGATCGAACCTTGAATACCGACCGGTAACGGCGGGCGTCAGCAGGCCGTGGGCACCTGTTCGACGGGGCCGAAGCCGGAACGTGATGCGAGTCACAGAAAGGCAACCTTGGTGGCCGATGGCACTGACCAGGCGTTCTGTCGGCCGCTTGGCCCTGTGTCGCAGGTCGGTAGGTCGAATTCGGTGGTTGGCTTCATCGCCGTCTGGCGGCTAAAGTGATCGAGTCCCCGGGGAGTTCTGACGTTTCAGGGAGTTGTTTCGGTGGGGAGCTTCATCTCGACCCAGCTTGTCCCCTTTTTGTTCATCATCGCACTTATTCTGATTTTCAGCGGAATTGTGGGCGTTGTACTCAGCTCGATGGGACCGCGAACGACGATCATGGCCTGTGCGGTCATCGCGTTCTCGTTCGGGTTCGTCGTGCCGATTCTGCCCCTGATCGCCTGCGCTGCCCTCGGTATCCCCTTCGGGTTCTTCGTCTACCGTCGTCGGATCGGGATGCCGCTTCGGCTGCCGATGGCGCTGCGCACCGCAGGCCGCTGATTCATCAGCTCGTGGCACAGGTGGTCCGACGGTCCTCTCTCGTCGGATGACCTGTGCCACTCTGTGTTCGTGATCTTCGCGTGCGACGTCGACACCGCTCGTCCGCTCCGGCGGCGACCGGCGGCGTCGTGCTCGTCGCCCGCCGCCACGCACTGCCGCGTCCTGTCGTCCGACACCCCGGTGGTGACCGACGATGCGCCTTGATCTCGCGCGATGCCGCAGGCGATTCGAGAGCTGTCTGATCGCGAGGCTGGGCACCATCGACGCGGTCGGTCGTCCCCAACTCGTGCCGGTGACCTTCACGATGATGGGGGAGTCGGTCTATCTGGCGGTCGACCAGAAGCCGAAGTCCACGAGGCAGCTCGCCAGGCTCCGCAACATCCGCAGACATCCGGCGGTGTCGCTTCTCGTCGACCACTATGAGCCGGACTGGTCTCAGCTGTGGTGGGTCCGCGTCGACGGGACGGCGCGGATCGAGGCCGAGCCCGCCGTGATGGCGACGCCGCTGCGCGCGCTGGCGGCGAAGTATCCGCAGTATCGGACGGACCCGCCTGCGGGGCCGGTGATCAGGATCGACGTCGATCACTGGTCCGGCTGGTCGGCACACTGAGCCCGCCTGCACCTGCCGTGCGCGGCTGCGCCACGCCTGCCGGGACCGGATACATGCTGATGTCCGGTCACGGCCGTGCCGCCGTCGAGGGGTGCCGCAATCCGGAAACCTGCCTGAACCGCCCCGGACCAAGGATGCACGCCCGGCCGAGTGCGCGGGCGAGGTCCGACTGAGGTTCGCCGTAGGCGGGACCGGCTCTGGTCGAATCGGCCGCAGTCGGAATCGGCCGCAGTCGGAATCGGGCACCGTCCCGAGCCCGCGCCGGGCAGGAGGAGTTCCCGCCGAGCGTCAGACGAGGAAACGGGGCTGCCCGGTTCGCGTGGCGCCGCCCGCCTCACGCCCGGAGCGCGAAGCCGCCCGCGCGGGCCCGAATGCCCGATCGGCACCCGAGGGCGCGCACGCGGCCTGACTAGTCCCCGCGCCGTACCGGGCCGAGGATCTCCTGTTCCTTCTTCGTCGTGATCAGGCGCAGCGGACGCCAGAGATTGTGGCCCAGCGCCACGACGCCGTCGTCCTTCAACGTCGTGAGCTGCTGCATCATCGGCGGCGGGAGCCGCCACACCCGAGCCGCGAGCTGCGCCTGACCGACCGGCATCCGCTGCAGCAGCACCAGATCGGCGGCGTTGGCGGTGGCGGTCGCGTTGGGGTGCAGATAGGGCAGCACGTACAGGGTCGTCTGCCAGGGAGACCGAGGCGGGAAGAGGTCGTGCGGCAGGTGTCCCTCGTCGTGCACCACGAGCAGCGGGGAGTCCTCGGTCGGCCGAGGCAGTTCGACGGGGCTGAGCCTGCGGATCTGCACCAGCGGCACCGGGCGACCGTCGGGAAGCTGCCCGGCCGCCCGCACCAGCATCTGCCAGGCGGCGGGTCTGCCCGTGGCGATCACCACGGAGGCACCGGTGGCCATCGCCCGCAGGGCGACCTGGCGGGCGAGATACAGACCGCCCACCATGACGACCCTGGTCGGTGCCGAGCGCAGCACCGAGATGGTCAGCGGCTCGCCCTTCATGCCGGAGCCCAGCACCATCCCGCCCCGGTCGCCGGAGGGGCTGACCGAGTCCAACATCGCGGGGGACACCAGGAACTCCGGTGCGACACCCGCGTCACCGCGCTGGCTGTAGGCGATGCGACTGCTGCTCATACCGTGCCTCCCAACGGCAGCGTGGCGGCGAAGCCGGGGACCTGGAGGCCCCGCAGCGGCGTCAGCGTCACGCCCAGCTTCCCGCTGAGCTGATTCAGCCTGGTGTGCGCCGCAGCCAGCTCGCTCGGCGTGCGGGCGCTGACCCGCACCAGCCCGCGCAGGCTGACCTGGCCCTCGTCCTCCGTCGGCGAGATGGACATCGTGACGGTCGAGGACAGCGCCCGGACCCCGGTCAGTGCGTTGAGGCTGTGTGCCGCTCGGCTCGGCCACGACGTCACGGCGTAGCTTGCGTGGCCCACGCCGCCTGCGGTGACACCCGCCCACCGCTCCCGAAGGCCGACCTTGACCTGGGCCCCCGCCACCGACTGAAGATTGGCGGTGGAGATGCCTGCACGAAGAAGTTCGTCGACGTCTAACGGACGAGTGGGCACCCCCTGGCCCTCCATCGCATTGCGCACTCGAGACAAGGCGCCGATGAGTGCCCGATGCGCACCGACCACGCCGCCGCCGCGCTCGGACACCGCGCTCTGGCACCGCCGGGGGTCCAGCCGCACCGCGACGAGCGTGCTGCGACGGGCGGCCGCGGGCAGCGGTCCGAGTACCTCCAGGTAGGAGTTCAGCGCAGGGGAGGTGGCGGGCAGCGACGCGCTGCCGGGGTAGCAGTGCCAGATCACCTGGATCGAGTCGAGGATCACACCCCGGTCCTCCAGGCACGGCGCCAGCGCGCCGAACGGCAGGTTCGGCGCCGCGCCGACGTGCGTCACCAGTGCCGGGGCGGGCTCGACCATCAGCACCGCGGTCCAGGCGCCGTCATGCCAGGCGAGGCCGAGCGGCCTGCGTTCGTGATCCTTGGCGTGCGCCACGACCAGATCGGGGATCACCAGCCGCAGCAGCGCGACCCTGGCGTCCTCCGGGCCCGTGACGGTCTTCTCCTCCGGCGCGGGCACCTCGCCGTCGGTCGGTGCGGGCGGCGTCACGACCCGGGAGTGCGGACGAGCGAGATAACGCAGCGTCAGTCCACTCCACTGCACCACCCATCGGCCACGCCACCGGGTGAACGCGATCGCCAGCGCCAGCACCAGCACCCCGGCCGAGACCGGCCAGAGGTCGATGTTGATCGCCATCACGAGCAGACCCACGGCGAGGCCGACTTCGAGCACCACCAGGTTGGCCACCGGCAGCGCGCCGAGGCTGGCGCCCACGGTCCGTTTGCGAGCCTTGCCGATCGGCCGGGCCGCGTTCCCGGGCGCGGGCCCTTGTCCTGGTCCTGGCGGAGCAGGACGCGCTGCTGCCGGATGCGGTGGTGTGGTCACGGACATGTGTTCGGTCTTCCCCTCGCTGACGCGTGACGGCGTGGGTGGTGTGGGGCGGTGCGAGCGTGATCGCCCGACAGCGGTGAAGCATGACGGGCTCACAGTGTGACAGCGGCTCCGGGCACGGCTTCTGCGCAATCCAGGCTCAGGCCGCGCCCGCGCCCGCTATTCTTCCGAACCGTACCGTGGACTAGAGAGCTGTAGGTTCGAAATGCCGTCAACACCTACCACCAAGTCCCAGGTCCAGGCTTATCGCTTCGTTTTGCGACGAATGCAGTCGGCGCTGGTGCGCAAGGACGCGGTGATGTTGCACGATCCGATGCGCACGCACATGCGTTCGGTCGGAGCCGGGGTCGCGCTGGCCGTGGTCGGCCTGCTCGGATTCCTCATCTTCGGGATCATCTCCCCGCGCGCGCAGCCGCCTGCCGCGGGCGCGGTGGTCGTGTCCGAACCGTCCGGCGGGGTCTACGTCGCGGTGGACAACGACGGGATGCAGCTCATCCCGATGACGAACATGGCCTCTGCCCGGCTGCTGCAGATGCAGCTCGGTGCCGACTCCAAGAGTGAGATGGAGGTCATCGGCGACGACGTCCTCGCCGACATTCCGCGCGGGCAGCTCACCGGACTGATCGGGGCCCCGGACTACATGCCGGGCTCGGACCGGCGCATCGTGCCGAGTTGGGGACTGTGCGACGTCGCCGAGTTGGACGCCAGCCACCCGGACGCGGAGGCGGTGGCCAGGCCGGAGACCACGGTCCTGGCGGGCGTCGAGGACATGCCCGGCACGCCGATGACGGACGAGCAGGCGCTGCTGGTCCACTCGGCGGAGAACGACCGGCACTACCTGGTCTATCGTCCGTCCGGCGACGACGGCGGCTCCCGGGGCGTGGTCCGGGCACCCATCGACGTGGAGAACGACCCGGTCGCGGCCGCGGCGGTGCTGAACTCCAACCCGACGCCGCGCGCCGTCAGCCTCGGTCTGCTGAACGCGATCCCCGAGGTAGGCGCCTTCCGCGCCCCGCAGATCCCGGGCGCGGGCAGCCCGCTGCCGAACCCGGTCCAGCTCAGCGACCAGTCGGACGCTCAGGTCGGGACGGTGGCGTTCTCCGAGACCGCTGCGGGCGCGCGGGGCTACTACGTCCTGTTGGCGGACGGCTACCAGCGGATCCCCGAGGGTGTCGCGGACCTGATCCGGGCCGATCAGGACCTCACCGTCGCGACGCCGGGCATCCAGTCCGATCAGCTCACTCAGATGGAGGAGTCCGAGAACCCGATCGACGTCGCGGACCTTCCCGAGCAGCTGCCGACGCCGGTCTCGTTCAGCGAGTCGGAGATGTCCTGCTTCACCTGGGACGGCTCGGACGGCCAGCGCATCGGTGTCACCCTGGGCGACGAGGTCGTGCTGCCGAAGTCCGATGAGGACAGTGACGTCGAGATGCGCGCCGTCTCGTTGTCCAGCAGCCCGGACGTGGACTACTTCTTCATGCCGCCCGGCAACGCCGCCGTGGTGCGTGCCGCCACCGGCGAGGAGGGCTTCGAGCGCGGGCCGCTGCACTTCGTCTCCGATCGAGGCGTGATCTATGGCATTCCGGACATGGCGCACGTGGTCGGGCTCGACCTGGCCGCCGAGGGCTCCACAGTGGACGCCGGGCCCGAGTCGATCCTCGGCCTGCTGCCCAGCGGCCCCCGACTCGACCAGGAGGACGTCAGCCGGGTCTACGACGCGGTGCCGTTCGACGGCAGCGGCGGTGACCGGATGATCCTCGGCCCCGAGGCCGGTCAGGCGGAGGAGACCGAGTCGGAAGAGGATCTGTTCGGCTTCTAGCTCGTGCGTGCGACCTGAGACGAGTGGACTGCGGCGGGCATCGATCCTTGACGAGAGGATCGGTGCCCGCCGTCGTGTGCGAGGCTTTCCGCCGCAGGTGGGGAACCGTTCGGCGTCACATTCCGTCTCAGGCGGGCAGCGACCGCGAATCACGATCATGACTTTCTGGGGGCGAGCCGTGTCCGACATCAGCATCGACATCGACTGGCTGAACAACTACGCGAAGAGCGTCAACAACGCCTCTGACGACTTCACGACCGCCGACGAGAGTCTCAACGAGGCACGGATCAGCGCGGAGAGCTTCGGCGAGCTGGGCGCGGAGGTCGGCACCGACGTCGCGTACGCGCGGGTGGCCGACCACCTCTACGAGCAGGCTCGACGCGGCTGCGAGGTGCTGGCCGCCGCAGCCGTCGGCCTGCGCAACGTGGTCACCCTGCATCAGACGCAGGACGAGGACGCCGCAAGTGAGTTCACCCGCACCGAACCGGCCTGATCACTCTCGAAAGGAGGTCGGTCGCCGTGCGACCCGACCAGTTCAGCCAGGACAGCGCCGCCGACGGCCGGTGGAGCCGAGCGACGGCCGACCGCGTCGCCGCTCCCGAACGAGGTGACTCCCTCGGTGCCCTCGGCGCGAGCCCGATCGCCCACCAGGGCAGGCTCGCCGCCCCCGCGCCTGCCGAGATCGCGCCGACCGGCCCGCCCGCTATCGGCGGGATCGGCGGGCCGGACGGCGAGCAGATCGCGGGCGGTGCGAGCAGCCACCTCGAGTACCTCTCCTGGATCAGCCGGGAGCTGGGCGTGCCCGACCCCGTTCAGGAGTATTTCGGTCCGGTCGTCGGCCGCTGGAACGACATGCACGAGCAGGCCGAACGGTGGCGCAGGACGGCCGAACTCGTCGACGACGTCGCCATCGACGTCGCGAGCCCGCTCGGCGGGATGGACGAGGGCTGGACCGGTGCCGACGCGGAGTCCTTCCGGGGCCACATCGACCAGTTCGGCCGCGCGACCACGTCGCTCTCGGAGACGATGGTGGCGCTCGGCGAGGCGCTGGACGCCACCGCCGACGGCATCCGCCAACTGGTGATGGACATGGTGGAGGTGCTTGCGCACGGCGCCGAGTCGGTATCCGAGGCGATGGTGCTCCCGCTGGAGGGCGAGCAGCGCGCGCGGAACTACCTGCAGGAGATGCAGGGCCCGGTGCTGGAGATGTTCGAGCTGGTCCGTGAGGTCCTTCAGGCGCTGGTGAGTGCCTGTGAGGGCTTCGAAGGCGAGAGCGCCTTCGCCGACATCGAGATGGCGCACACCTATCCCGGCGAGGACTGGAGCTTCGAGATGCCGACCGTCGGCGGCGGCGGTCCCGCTCCGGAGACGGCGCCTGCGGGTGCAGGCGGTGGCGGTGGCGGTGCGGGCGGCGGTGCAGGTGGCGGTGCAGGTGGCGGTGGTGTCGGCGGCGGAGCAGGCGGTGGTGTCGGGGGCGGCCTCGGCGGCGCGGGCGGCGGGCCGAGCGCGCCTGCGGCTCCGACGGGCACCGGCGCCTCGACCGGCGTCGCGGCGGTCTCCGGGGGCGCCCCGTCGTCCGTGGTCCCGAGCGCTGCCGGGGGCGGCGGCGCGGGCGGCGGAATGATGGGCGGGATGATGGGCGGCGGCGGAATGGGCGGCGGCGGCGCTCAGCAGAACGAGGACAAGGAACGCAAGAAGTCGTCCCGAGTGATCTCCGATGCCACCGAGCTGTTCGGCGAGCCGGAGGCCACCGTCGCGCCGGTCATCGGTGCCGACGACGACCTCCGCTGACGTCGGGACTGCGCTGACGTCGACACACTCGCGGACAGAAACGGTCGGCCGCCCTTTTCGGCGGCCGACCGTTTCCACTCGGGCTCCTCAGGCCTCGCTGCCCTGTCGGGTGTGGCGGACGGCGCGGACGATGAAGAGCGTGATCCCCAGCAGGACGAGGCCGCCGCCCGCACCGGAGACCGCGACGATGGTGGGCGTCCAGTCGAACGGCGGCATCGGTGGCAGCTCGTTCCTCGCCTGTTCCGGCGCGGCAGGCTCGATGCCGTGCTCCTCGGGAAGGACCTCGGTCAGGGCCGCCACCGGATCGAGGACGCCGTAGCCGACGCCGAAGCTGCGACCCTCCAGCCCGCCGGGGTGCTGGGCCGTACGGACGAGTCGGTTCACCACCTGCTCGGCGCTGAGGTCGGGGTAGCGCTCTCGGACCAGCGCGGCGACCCCGGCGACGTAGGGAGCCGAGAAGCTGGTGCCCTCGATCGGACCGAGGTCGCCCTGCGGGCTGGCAACCTGGTTCGCCAGCGACGTGGCGCCTGCCGCCGGGTCCAGCGAGATGATGTCCTCGCCGGGCGCCACGATGTCCACCCAGTCGCCCTGGACGGAGAACTCGGAGAGCGCCCCGTCCCCACCGATCGACCCGACCGTCAGCACCTCGGGGAACACGCCGGGGAAGGTGTGATTCTGCAGGGAGTTCGGGGTGTTGGAGTTGGCGCAGGCCGGATCGTCCTGGTTGTGGTTCCCCGCTGCGGCGATGACCACGATGTCGCGCTCGATCGCATAGTTGATCGCCGCCCGCAGCTGCGCCGTGTAGAAGTCGTCCGGGTAGGTCGCGACGACGCAGGCCGTCTCGGAGAGGTTGATCACGGTCGCGCCTCGGTCGGCGGCCAGCACGATCGCCCGAGACATCGTCTCGAGGTTCCCGGCCTGGATCGCCTGCTCCTCCAGCCGGTCGACCGGACCGTAGAAATGGGAGACGTTGCGGATCGAGAGGATCTCCGCATCGGGGGCGACCCCCGTGAAACCGGTCACCGGGTCCTCGGCGGCCGCGATGATTCCGGCGACGATCGTGCCGTGGCCGTCGCAGTCGGTCAGGCCGTTCGCGTCCGCGATGTAGTCGCCGATGCCCTCGACCCGGCCCGCGAGCCTGGGGTGCACGCTGACGCCGGTGTCGATCACCGCGACCCGCTGGCCCACGCCGGTGGCATACCGCTGCGCCTCGTCGATCCGCAGGAACATCTGTCCCCACGGCGTCTGCTGGAGATCGGTGGGCAGGCTCCCGTTCGGGCTGATGCACTCCACCTCATGCGTGAACTGCGAGTGATCGCCGCTGCCCGAACTGGGATTGCCCGGCACCATGGCCGGATCGGCAGGCGGGTACTGCGCGGCGTCGGTGACGGTGTCCTCGACGTCCGCCTGCTGGGCCAGGGCGGGCGCCCCGGCCAAGGGCAGCCCCAGCGCCAGCAGCCCGGCGGAGAGGGCGACCAGGACACGTCGTGTCATGCGGGTGGAGGTCATCGCGAGCCCCATCGACTAGAAGCCCAGATCGATCTGGATCAGGTGGCGGAACGTGCTGTAGAGGTCCATCACCGCCAGCGCCAACGGGATGACCGCCGCGATCATCACCGCCTCGAAGATGTCGACCGAGCGACGCAGCACCGGGGAGAACTTCTGCTCGGGGAAGACGACGCCGAAGACGAAGCCCGCCACCGCCAACGCCAACAGGCTGCTCATCGTCCACAGCAGCAGCGTCAGCGTGTCGCCCGCGCTGATCATCAGCCAGCCGATCATCAGACCCGCGAAGGTCGCGATCCCGCACATCAGCAGGGCGATGGCCTGGACGCCGTTGGCGTAGGTCCGCGACCGCATGAGCAGCACGATCGCCACCACGACGCCGAAGATCGGCCCCCAGATGGTCTCGGAGGCCGCGGCGATCACCGAGCCGACGGCCGCCGTGGCGCCACAGCCGATGATCATGCCGGTCATGTACTCGTGGGCGAGGCCGGAACGGCGTTCGATGACGGCGTAGTCCGGGAACCCGCCGTCGTCCTTGAGGTCCTCCGCGTTGCCTGGCACCTGCGGCAGCGGCAGCTTGGCCAGTTGGATCGTGAGCCGGGGCAGCAGCGAGATCGTCGCGACGCCGACTGCGGCGGCACCTGCGGCGATGCCGGGGCCGGGGTGGGCGACGAAGGTGGCGATGAAGAAGGCGATGGTGCCGAAGAGACCGGCCGTCGCCGATGCCACGAACACCGTGATCCCGGTGCCCAGCAGCATGATGCAGGCTGCGGATGCGACCAGGATCAGTGTGAAGGCCAGCAGGAAGGCGGGGCGGGGCTGAGCCCCCGGCACGATGTAGAAGCCGGAGACGAAGGCCATCGGCAGGCCGCCCGCCGCCGCGATCAGCAGACCGGTGGTCACCGCGCGGTAGACGCGGGCGATCACCGTGCCGAGGCTGATGGCGACGATCGCCGCGACACCGCCGGTGATGGCGGCGGCGAGGTTGTTGGTGGGCCCGGCGAGGAAGACCGCCACGGCGGCGGCGAGCAGGCCGAGCACGCCTGCCAGGTGCCCGAGCCGATGGGCCGTCTCCTTGGTCCAGGGCCGGAAGCTGTTCGGGTCGGAGTCCGAGATCGCGTCGACGACGTCGTCGTAGAGGGGCGGCGGCGGATTGTCGATGCGACGCCGGAGCTGGAGGATCTCCCCGTCGACGACACCGAGGGACGCGAGGGTGCGATTGGGCGTCAGCGGCCCCTCGCCCATCTTGCTCAGGCACCAGCCGCCGTGCCGCGCGCCGCCGTCCGGGGTGACCTCTTTGGCCATCTCCAGCACCATCGGGAGGATGTCGGCCACTGCCACGTCGGCGGGCAGTGCGACATCGATGCGTGTCTTCGGCGCAACCACCGTGACCCGGCTGAACACCGTCGTACCGGTCGCCACTTGAGTCTCCTGGTCTTGTCGTCGGTCCAAGTCTCCTGCGGCGCGGCGGCGCGATGATCGAGGCCGGTCCTCGGCCACCGAGTGGATCGCCGGAAGACTGTCGTCGCTCGCTCCCCGCCGAGAGGCGGGCATTAAGGTCTGGTTGTTCGAAACCGTCCCGGCCCGTCGCCGAGCGACCCTAGTATGGCGGCACCGGCAGGCTCGCGTCCGGGAGTTCGAAGACAACGATCAGAATGTATGCGGCTCGTCGTCCAGCACGTTGCCCGATCGTTCGTCGAGACCCATCGGATGTCGTCGAGCGACAACCACCACATCGAGTTCGAGAGGTGCGTCTTCGGTGAGCACGCTGAGGTTCAAGCGGTCGCCGCGACTGGCAGCCCCCAGGCTCCCCGGCGGAGAGGTGCACCTCGAACCGCCGCCCGAGGTGCCGAGGACCATTCCCGGCAACATCATTCAGAAGTTGTTGCCCGTGATCATGATCGTGGCCTCCATCGGCATGATGGCCTTCATGTTCATGGTGCGACGCAGCCCCATGATGATGATGATGGGCGGCATGTTCCTCATCTCGACCATCGGGATGATGGCGGGCGGTCGCGGAAACGGACAGGCCCAGAAGAAGGCCGAGATGAACGAGGACCGCAAGGACTACCTGCGGTACCTCGGACAGATGCGGGATCGCGCGCGGGAGGCCGCCGACGAACAGCGGGCGGCCCGCGAATGGAGTCACCCCGACCCGCAGGCGCTATGGTCCATCGCCGCGAGCAGCCGCAGACTGTGGGAGCGTCGGACGAACGACCCCGACTTCTGCCAACTCCGATCCGGTCGCGGCCCGCAACGGCTGTCCACCCGCCTCGTCCCGCCGCAGACCGGCCCGGTCGACGAGCTGGAGCCGCTGACCACGCTGGCCCTGCGTCGATTCGTACGGGGACACTCGATCCTGCCCGACATGCCGATCGCGATCTCGCTGCGCGGATTCGCCGCGATCGGGCTCAACGGCGAGCGTGAGCACACCCGACCGTTGGCCAGGGCGCTGCTCGCGCAGCTCGCGACGTTCCACAGCCCCGAGGACGTGTTGATCGCCGTCGTCGCGGCGGGCAAGACCAAGCAGGAGTGGGAGTGGGTCAAGTGGCTGCCGCACGCGCAGCACCCCACGCTCACCGACGGCATCGGCCAGCTCCGGATGATGGCGGGCTCCCTCGGCCAGATCGAAGCCTGGCTCGCCGACCAGATCCGGGATCGGCAGCGGTTCAGCCGCAACGCGCCCGTGCAGCCCGATCAGCCGCACATCGTCATCGTCATCGACGACGGCGATGTGAGCCGCGAGGAGCACATCCTCATGGAGGAGGGCCTGGTCGGCGTCACGCTGCTCGACCTGTCCGACTCGCTGGGCAACCTGACCTCCCGCCGAGGCCTGCGCATGGTGGTCGAGGCCGATCGCCTCGGCGCGAAGGGCGCGGGCGGCGTCGAATGGTTCGGCGCTCCGGACGGCATCAGCCTCGCCGAGGCGGAGGCGTTGGCCAGGCGGCTGGCCCCGTATCGGATCAGCGCCGCCGCGCAGCAGGAGGAGGAGGACGAGCCCCTGCTGTCCAACCCCGGCGTGCTCGAGATGGCGGGCATCCCCGGCGACCCGATGACCTTCGACGTCCAGGAGGCCTGGCGCCCCCGGCCGGTGCGCGACCGTTACAAGGTCGCCTTCGGCGTCGGCGAGCACGGGCAGCTCGTGGAACTCGACATCAAGGAGGCCGCCGCAGGCGGCATGGGCCCGCACGGCCTGTGCGTCGGCGCGACCGGTTCCGGTAAGTCCGAGTTCCTGCGGACGCTGGTGCTGGGGCTGCTCGCCACGCACTCCTCGACCTCGCTGAACATGATCCTGGTCGACTTCAAGGGTGGTGCGACGTTCTCGGGACTGGACGTGGCGCCGCACGTCGCAGCGACGATCACGAACCTCGCGGGCGACCTGACCATGGTCGACCGGATGAAGGACGCCATCGCGGGCGAGATGGCCCGCAGGCAGGAAGTCCTGCACAAGGGCAATTTCAAGAACGTCTGGGATTATCAGAAGGCACGGGAGAACGGCGCCGATCTCGATCCGCTTCCCGCGCTGTTCATCTGCATCGACGAGTTCTCCGAGATGCTCGTCGCCAAGCCGGACTTCATCGATCTGTTCCTTCAGATCGGTCGAGTCGGCCGATCGCTCCAGGTGCACATGCTGTTGGCATCGCAGCGGTTGGAAGAGGGCAAGCTGCGTGGTCTGGACACCTTCCTGTCCTACCGAATCGGTCTGAAGACGTTCTCGGCCTCCGAGTCGCGGGCCGCGATCGGCGTGCCCGACGCCTACGAACTGCCGTCGATCCCCGGCTCTGGCTACCTGAAGTTCGACACGACGAGCATGGTGCGGTTCAAGGCCTCCTACGTCTCAGGCCCGTACCGGCCTGCGGGCATCCAGGTCGGCCCGTCCTCTGCACCGGTGACGGCGGACCGTCGTCCGAAGTTGTTCGTCCCCGACTACATCGAGATTCCCCAGGAACCGGTGCAACAGGTCGAAGAGGTCAAGGAGGAGAAGAAGGAGGAGAAGGCGGATGAGCCGAGCAGCCTCGACGTGCTCGTCGGCAGGCTCGTCGGCCAGGGACCGCCCGCCCACGAGGTGTGGCTGCCGCCGCTGACCGAGCCGCCGTCGCTCGACCAGCTCCTTCCGCCGCTGTCGCAGACTGAGGACCGGGGGCTCAGCCCGGTCGGGTTCTACGGCAACGGCAGGCTCACCGTCCCGCTCGGCCTCGTCGACAAGCCCTTCGACCAGCGGCGTGACCTGCTCTGGGCGGACCTCTCCGGGGGTAAGGGCCACGCGGCGGTGGTCGGCGGCCCGCAGGCGGGCAAGTCGATGCTGCTGCGGACGCTGATCATGTCGATGGCGTTGACCCACACGCCGCAGGAGGTTCAGTTCTACTGCCTGGACTTCGGTGGCGGCACGCTCGGCAGCCTCGCGGGGCTGCCGCACGTCGGCGGCGTGGCGAGCAGGCGCGACCCGGACACGGTGCGCCGGACCTTCGCCGAGGTCAGTGGGATCATCGCCGCCCGAGAGGCGAGGTTCGCTCAGCTCAACGTCGACTCGATGGCGGACTATCGGGCCAGGAAGCGCCAGGGTGAGGCCGCCGACGACCCGTTCGGCGACGTCTTCTTCATCATCGACGGCTGGCTGAACTTCAAGACCGAGTTCGACGCCCTGGAGAAGCAGGTCCAGACGCTGGCGGCGCAGGGCCTGTCCTACGGCGTGCACATCATCGTCGCCGCGAACCGCTGGGCCGAGGTGCGCCCCGCGTTGAAGGACCTGCTGCTCACCAGGCTGGAGCTGCGGCTCGGTGACACCACCGAGTCCGAGGTGGACCGGCGCGCCGCGGTCAACGTTCCCCAGGGCATCCCCGGCCGAGGCCTCTCGCCGGACAAGCTGCACTTCCTGACCGGACTGCCGAGGGTCGACGCCGTCAGCGACGCGGGCGACATCGGCAACGGCGTCGGCGACGCGGTCGCCAAGATCACGGCGGCCTGGAAGGGCCCGCACGCCCCGAAGGTCCGACTGCTGCCGCAGCTCCTGCGGTACGAGGAGATCCCGGCGTTCCAGCAGCCCGCCGGAAAGAAGCTGGTGCCGATCGGCGTCGACGAGAACGAGTTGGCGCCCGTCTTCCTCGATTTCGAGTCCGACCCGCACTTCGTGGCCTTCGCCGAACGCGAGGCGGGCAAGACGAACCTGCTGCGGACGATCATCAGCGGCATCGTCAACAACTACACCTCCAAGGAGGCGCTGATCCTGCTGGTGGACTACCGGCGGACGCTGCTCGGCTACCTCCAGACGGATCACCTGCTCGAGTACGCCGCCTCGGCGCAGCAGGTGAAGGGCTATGTCGCGGACATCAAGAAGTCGCTGGACAAGCGGCTGCCCGGTCCGAACGTGACCCAGGAGGAGTTGCGGAACCGGTCCTGGTGGAAGGGCCCGGAGCTGTTCATCATCGTCGACGACTACGAGCTGGTCTCTCCGCAGGGGGCCAACCCGCTGGCCCCGCTCGCGCCGTATGTGGCGCAGGCCAAGGACGTCGGCCTCCACCTGATCCTGGCCCGCAACATCGCGGGCGGCACCAGGGCGGGCTTCGAGCCGATCATCGGCAAGATGAAGGAGGTCACGAGCCCCGGCATCATCATGAGCGGGCCGAAGGAGGAGTCCAACATCCTCGGCAACGTCAAGCCGACGGCGCTGCCGCCCGGCCGAGGCACCATCGTCAGCAGACGGACCGGCCAGCAGCTCATCCAGATCGGTTGGGTGGAGCCGGAGTACTAGAGTCGGCCCTGGAATTCGCCAGGTGCCCGGGGACGACCGAGCGGAGACGTTTGTGAGCCTGCACGTCGCGGTCGACTTCGGCACCTCCAGTACCTGCGTGGTCCTCTCGGTCGACGGCCGGGAACCGCAGGTGGTGGTGGTCGACGGGCAGCCGCTCGTCCCGTCCGCGGTGTTCGCCGCCGTGGACGGGACGCTGTTCGTCGGACGCGAGGCCGAACGGCAGGCGGGGATCGACCCGTCTCGCTACGAGCCGCATCCGAAGCGGCGGATCGACGAGGGGGAGCTGCTGCTGGGCAGCACCGTCCTCGCGGTGCTCGACGTGGTTCATGAGGTGTTGACCAGGGCGGTCGCCGAGGCGCGCAGGCTTGCCGACGGCGCACCGGTCGACCTGTTGGTGTTGACCCATCCCGCCGACTGGGGCGCGATGCGCACCAGGGTCCTGCGACAGGCCGCGCACGGTCTCGGTCGGGAGTTCATCCTGATCGAGGAACCCGCCGCCGCCGCCGTGTTCCACGCGGGCACCAGGGCGGGTTCGACGGTGGGGGCCGGTCCGCTCGCGGTGCTGGATCTCGGCGGCGGGACGGTCGACGCCAGCGTGGTGCGCAGCCGGGGCGCGGGCTTCGAGGTGCTGGCGAACAAGGGGATTCCCGACTACGGCGGCGCCGACATCGATCAGGCGCTGCTGGAGCACCTCGGCATCGAGGTCGGCTCGCACGACCCGGCCGCCTGGCAGCTGCTCGTGGCGGGCCGCGAACTCGCCGACCGCCGCCGTCGCCGGGTGCTGCATCAAGACGTGCGCGGGGCGAAGGAGACGTTATCCCGGCACACCTTCACCGACGTGCCGATGCCGCACCCCTTCCCGGATGCGCACGTGACCAGGGTCGACCTGGAACGACTGATCCAGCCCGCGGTGACCAGGGCGGTCGATCTGGTGACCGCGACGACGCAGGACGCCGGGCTCCGGACACGCGACCTCGCAGGGGTCTTCCTCGTCGGCGGCTCCAGCCGGATTCCCCTGGTCGCGCGGCTGGTACACGAGCGGATCGGCATCGTCCCCACCACGCTGGACCAGCCGGAGACCGTGGTGGCGCGGGGCGCGCTGCGGGCCGCCGCACTCGACCCGGAACGCACCAGCGGGCTGCCCGCACCAAGGCAGGGCCCCCCACCGCGCATCGGCGGGCCTGTGGTCAGGACCGGCCCTCCGACGCCGCCGGGACTACCGGCGCCGTCCGTGTCGGGCGTGCCGGGCGTGCCACAGCCACTACCGACGCCTGGGCTGTCGCCGACACCGGGGTCCGTAGGCCCTACGCCGCCCGCCGATCATCGGAACCGGCCTGCGGCCTCGGCCGGGCCGGGCGACGCGACGTCCCTGCGCCGTTGGGCACTGCCGGTCACACTGGGAGTCGTTCTGCTGGCCGGGATCGTCGCCGTGCTCGCGTTCCTCAGCGGAGACCGGAAGGGCGATCCCGGCACTGCGCTCACGGGCGGTGAGGTCGGCGGCGACACAGTCGACGGGGACGCGGTCGGGGAGGGCGTGGAGATCGCCCAGTACGACTACCGCTTCCTCGCCCCGGCGGGCTGGGAACAGAGCGGCGGGGACGCGCAGCGCCGTTCGGTGCAGATCCGCCCCGTCGACTCAACACCGGACACCGATCTCATCGTGGTGGAGGAGTGGCTGTTGGACTACGACAGCGACGCCGATCGGGAACGGGCAGTGGGCGAGGTGCGTCGCAACTACGATGCGGCCAGCGCCGAGGTGTCCGGTCTGGACGAGACCGCGGAGTTCGCGGGCCGCGAGGTCATCCACTATCGACAGCAGTTGTCCACGGCCGAGGTCGACTGGTACGTGTACTTCGACGGCGAGGTGCAGGTGAACGTGGGCTGCCAGCACACCGAGGCGGGCGCGACAGCAGTTGCGCAGGCCTGTGAACAGGTGGTCGCGAGCCTGGCGGTCACCAGGTGAGGCGGCCGGACGAAGCAGGGCACGAGACTGCGGGCCGTGCTCGACGGGCCGGGACGACAGGCCGCAGCGGATCGCCGGAGCGCAGATCGTGGGACGGGTCGCACGTGCGGCGTGAACTGTCTGCGGCGGGAGAACGAGGAGCTGACTGAAGCGATGAGCGGAGCCCAGGAGGCAGTGGCAAGACTGCGCGGCGTGGTGTCCGGTGCGGTGAGCCGGGGCAGGCAGGCGGCGGTACGGGCCAGGGAACAAGGTGACCGCTTCCGCGCCGACAGTCGTGAACTCGCCGAGAAGGTGGACCGACGCTCGGCGAAGCCGACCCGAGACGACGTCACGTCCGACGAACTGCGGGCATCTGCGGCGGCGTTTCGCCAGGACGCCGGACTGTCCGTTCCGGCACTTCCCTCCGGCGAAGAATTGTTGGCAGAAGCACAGAAAGCCGAGGAAGTGAGCCGCGCAACACCGACGCCGTTTCGGAAAGCACATTCTCCCGCCGGGCTTGAGACCTACGGCGAGGACGATGACGACGATTTTTCGCAACAGCGAATACTCGGCTGACCAGCGTTTTCCCCGCTGATCGTTTACTGCCGCAACGATTGGCGTTCACTGGCGCAACGACTTCGCCGAAGTGTCGGACAAAGCGGAACCGAACCTGGCAGTCTTTGCGTCGCACCACGGAACACATCGACTTGAGCATGAATGGGGAGCCCTCAGATGGCTGACGCTTTCGGCACTACCACCGACGAGATGGTCACCGCGGCCAGCGACGTGGCCACCGCGAACGAGGAGATCACTGCCGTTCTGGCCAGCCTCCAGTCCACGGCGGGCGGCGTCGCCGGTCTCTGGCAGGGTGCTGCCGCCCAGCAGTTCGAGCGGCTGATGGAGGCCGCCGACCAGGCGGGCAAGAGCATCAACATGGTGCTTGAGGAGATCGGCATGAACCTGGCGGGTTCGGCCGAGGAGTACGCCCGGATGGAAGAGGAAGAGTCCAGCAACATCAGCAGCCTCGGCGGCCGCCTCGAAGGCCTGTGACAGTCGGGTTCGCCCGCGTCACCCTCCGCGACATCCCATGCGGTCTCCGCATGGCTGCACTCGGCAGATCTCGAAGTTCGGCACTGAAAGGAGCCCACGACCATGGGCGGCGCAATCAAGGTTAGTTTCTCCACCATCGTCAACGCCTCGGAAGAGGTGACCAACGCGGGGAACCAGACCGAGGAGATCCAGAACAACCTGAAGACCCGCCTCGCGCCGATCGTCTCCAGCTGGGAAGGCCAGGCGCAGGCGAACTGGCAGGACGTCCAGGCCCGCTGGGACACGAGCGCTCAGCAGCTTCGTGAGGCCATCGCGGCCATCGGTAGCGCGCTCGCCGCGGCCGCCGAGAACTACCAGGCCGGTGAGGCTGCGAACGCGGCGCGCTTCTCCTGAGTCACCCCGGTGTGAACTGCGCCGACGGCCCTGACGGGTCCCCGATGAGGGGGTCCTCGGGGCCGTCGGCGCGTCGCCGCCGAGGTGCGGCGGCGGGCTGATCGGAACGGTCGGGGCTTCCTGCCCCGCGCGGCTCGCCCAACGCGTGGCCGTGGTCGTGGCAGAGCCGTTCCGACCCCTTTTCGAGGGGTCGTTTTGACCCGACGAAGCAGCAGCGGGTATCTTCCCTCTTTGTTGTGCGGTGCGCGGTGAGAGCTGATCCGGCGCGTTCCTCGGTGCGGAGGCATCCAACTGAGGGGGCCGCAGTAACATCCTGGAGCCCATCCATTCCGATGCGAACGACGACGAGGTAGATCCGTGCGCACGTACAGCCCGAAGCCTGGCGAGGTGAAGCGCGCCTGGCATGTGATCGACGCCGAGGACGTGGTGCTCGGCAGGCTCGCCACCCAGGCAGCGATTCTGCTGCGTGGCAAGCACAAGCCCAGCTTTGCCCCGCACGTCGATACCGGTGACTTCGTCGTGATCGTCAACGCCGAGAAGGTGGCCCTCACCGGCAACAAGCGGGACAACAAGTTCGTCTACCGCCACAGCGGCTACCCCGGCGGTCTGCGGAAGAGGACGTTCGGCGAGGCGCTGGAGAAGCAGCCGGACCGCCTGCTGGAGAAGACCATCAAGGGCATGCTCCCGAAGACCCGGCTCGGCCGGGCGATGGCCAGCAAGCTGAAGGTCTACGCAGGCTCCCAGCACCCCCACGCGGCGCAGGCGCCGCAGGCGTTCGAGATCGGCAAGGTGGAGAAGTGACCGCCCCAGAACATGGTTCGGAAGAGAACACGGTGAACGACGCCGTCGAGACCCCCCAGGGCGAGACCGTCGAGACGCCGGAGGCCGTTGAGGCCGAGGCCGTCGAGGCTCCGGAGGGCGAGGCCCTCGAGGGCGAGGCCCACGAGGGCACTGACGACGTCGAGGTCGCCGAGGACGGCGAGGCCCCGGTCGACGAGGCGTTCGAGTCGGACGAGGAGCACCTCTTCGAGGACGAAGAGGCCCCCGTGGCCTTCGTCAGCGGCCCGGTGCAGACGGTGGGCCGTCGCAAGGAGGCCGTGGTCCGGGTTCGCCTGGTGCCCGGCTCCGGCGAGTTCAAGCTCAACGGCAAGGCGCTCGAGGAGTACTTCCCGAACAAGGTTCACCAGCAGCTCATCAAGGAGCCGCTGGTGACGCTGGAGAAGGTCGACGCCTTCGACGTCTTCGGCAACCTGCACGGCGGCGGCACCTCCGGCCAGGCAGGCGCGCTGCGGCTCGCCATCGCCAGGGCGCTGATCGAGGTCGACGCCGACGACCGTCCGGCTCTCAAGAAGGCCGGTTTCCTCACCCGCGACTCGCGGGCCAAGGAGCGTAAGAAGTACGGCCTGAAGAAGGCCCGTAAGGCGCCTCAGTACAGCAAGCGCTGATTCGGGTCCTGCTTCTGGGCAGGCAGTGAGCGGGAGCAGTCATCGCCGAAGGGCGAGGGCTGCTCCCGTTGTCGTCTGTGTTCCCTGCGGCGCCTTCAGCGCGGCGCGATGAGGAGGTTTCTTCGACCATGGCCCGGCTCTTCGGCACCGACGGAGTGCGTGGACTCGCCAACGCGGATCTGTCCCCGGAACTCGCACTGTCCCTGGCCTCGGCGGCTGCCGAGGTGCTGTCCGAGCATTCGGAGAGCCGTCGCCCGGTCGCGGTGGTCGGCCGTGATCCCAGAGCGAGCGGGGAGATGCTGGAGGCGGCGGTCACCGCAGGCCTCAGCGCCGCGGGCACCGATGTGCTGCTGGTCGGGGTCCTGCCCACGCCTGCGGTCGCCTACCTCGTCGGCGAGCTGAGTGCCGACTTCGGCGTGATGATCTCCGCGTCCCACAACCCGATGCCGGACAACGGCATCAAGCTCTTCGCCGAAGGCGGCCACAAGCTCCCCGACGCGCTCGAGGACGAGATCACGGCGCGGCTGGGGAAGGCGGTGCGCCGTCCGACGGGTGCCTCGATCGGCCGGGTGCGGCCGGTCGCCGACGCGGACAGCCGCTACGCGGACCACCTGCTGGTCGCCACCCCGCAGCGGCTCGACGGCCTGCGGGTCGTCGTGGACTGCTCGCACGGCGCCGCGTCCTTCGTCGCCCCCGACGTGTTCCGCCGGGCGGGTGCGGAGGTCATCGCCCTGCATGCCGAGCCGGACGGCCGCAACATCAACGACGACTGCGGCTCCACGCACATGGACCACCTGCGCGAGGCGGTGCGCAGGCACCAGGCCGACGTGGGCATCGCCCACGACGGCGACGCCGACCGCTGCCTGGCCGTCGACGAGACGGGCGAGCTGATCGACGGCGACCAGATCCTCGCCGTGCTGGCGCTGGCCCTGCGGGAGACGGGCGAGCTGGTCGAGGACACCCTCGTCGCCACGGTGATGAGCAACCTGGGGCTGCATCTGGCCATGCGGGAGAACGGGATCACCCTGCGGACCACCGCCGTGGGTGACCGATACGTGCTGGAGGAGCTGCGGGCGAACGGCTTCTCGCTGGGCGGCGAGCAGTCGGGCCACGTCGTGCTGCCCTCGCACGCCACCACCGGCGACGGCCTGTTGACCGCACTGCGGCTGATGGCCCGGATGGCCTCCACCGGCAAGCCGCTGTCCCACCTGGCCTCGGTGATGCGCAGGCTGCCGCAGGTGCTGATCAACGTCACCGTCGCGAACAAGGCCTCGGTGGCCGAGGCACCGGAGGTGGCCGCAGCCGTCGCGGAGGCGTCGGCCGAGCTGGGGGAGAACGGCCGCGTGCTCCTCCGCCCCTCGGGCACCGAGCAGATCGTCCGGGTCATGGTCGAGGCGACCAGCCAGGACGTCGCCGAGGCTACGGCCCGCAGGCTCGTCGAGGTCGTCTCCTCGGTGGGGTGACACGTCGTTCTCCACTGACGCCCGCCCTCGACCCGTGCCCTCTTCAGCGGGGATGAGGGCGGGGATGATGTCAGTTTCGCGTTAGCAAGTAGTTGGAAGGTGTCCCCCCGCAGCGCCCGTCCGCCTGCGATCCTGGGAACCGGAGATCGGACGGCCGCGTCGGAGTCGTGGACGCGCTCGTTGACTTGACGACGTGATGAATGAGGACGGGGGGCCCGTGAGCGACAATTACCAGACGACCCTGGATGAGATGTCGGCTATCGGTGGGCAGATCGAGGGAGAGGCCGAGGCGATCGATGAGCAGGCGACCGCGCTGGCGCAGAGCGTGCTCGGCCCGAGTGACTTCGGTGGGGAGAACTACCATTCTTATGGTGAGAGCTATGCTGCCGGTGTAGATGACAATCTGGTGAAAGCAGTTCAAGAATACGCTCGTCAGGCGCGTGCGCTCGCGGAGAACATCACGCAGTCTTACCGGACTTATTCGGCACTTGAAGACGATGAGGCCGCGCGTATGCAGGAGCTGGGCTGACCGTGCTGATGAGGGTGGAGTGAGACGAGCATGGCAGACAATCGTAGGAGTGAAGTCGACGAGTCCATTTCCGATGCGGAAGTGCAGCGGATTCTAGACGATCCGGGTATACCGGACCACTTGAAGACGCAGATCATCGGGGAATGGGCCGGTACCTACCGGGGGAGCTCCGACGGCGATCTTCCTGATCATGTTCAGGATTACGTCGACCGCTATGATGCTGCCGACGCGGTCGAGACCTATCGGCACGGTCGTGAGGCGGACAGCAAGACTGAACCAGACCGTAAGCTGGGCGATTACTACGATAACTCGCACGAGGGCATCGCAGAGCTGGACCTCATGGATTCCATCGAGGAAGCTCGCGGAATCGAGGAATCCCTCGAACGACGGGCGGGGAATCGGGGCCACCTCGATAGCGCGGCGAATGCGCACGACAGCGGCAACCCGTCGGGCGACGCTACTTCCGAGCCGATGTTCAACGCAGGTGCGGTCGGACTGGAGTTCTTCCACAACTTCATTCCGCAGTACAACGACTGGGCGGGGGCGTCGCTCGACTACGATGCGATCTGCCGCAGCTATGACGAACAGCGCGAGGTGGCCTTCGGCAGGCTCCAGGCCGAGGTCGACCGGCTGAACAGTGCCTATGATGCACTGGACACGATTCGCGAGAATCTGCGCGGCCACGGCAGCGCGCTTGCCCAGGTCTGGTCCGGGGGGGCAGCCGCCCAGGCGCAGAATCAGATCCACAACTTTCTGACTAATTCCGACACTTTCATGGCGAAGTTCAAGGAGTTGGCCACCACTCTCGAGTCATCCGCGTTGGCGGCGGAAGAGGCCTGTTACTATAAAGCAGATTATATGTGGGTCTTCGAGCCGGATGCGACGGAACTTGGTGGCTCGTATTCGCCGAATCAGGTTGCGCTCTTGATCAAGGTCGCCCGCAAGGAGGCCAATGATGAGGAGCTGGCCTCGATTGCCAGTCAGCTCGGCGTCGAGTACGACACCGGAGGCTGTGGGAACAACGTCCCAGACTCGGTGAGGGACGAGGCTGCCTATGAGGCGAATCGCTGGCTCAATGCCTGGCTGATCCCCCGAATGGAAGGCCACAAGGCCCAGTTCGACGATGCATGCATCGCCACGGACGGGCTGCTTGTCGAGGCTTGGGGCCAATTGAATGACGCCTTGGCCGACATCGGACCTGAGATCTTCGACGCGGTCAGCCAAGGCGGCGGCGACGGTAGTGGCGGCGACGGTAGTGGCGGCAACGGTTCCGGCGGCGGCATGCCCGACTCTGGTGCGGGCGGCGGCGGTTCCGGCGGCGGTTCCGGTGCGGGCGGCGGCGGTGCGCCCCCGATGCCCGATCTGCCGCCCGGCGGCCTGCCCACGCCGCCGGAGACCCCGGAGATCCCGGACCCCGGTCCGATGCCGGAGATCGGCGACCTCCCGCCCGGCCTTGAGAGCCCGGACGGGCCCGGTACCGGCACCCCGGAAGACCCCTTCCGAGTGCAGCCGGACGTGCCCGGCGGCCCGGTCACCATCGAGAACGGCGAGGACGAGATCACCGTCAACCCGCCCGGTGACGACGGTCAGGTGGAGCTGGAGATCGTCGGCCCGGACGGCGAGAAGCAGAGCTACGAGATCGACTTCGGCCCCGGCGGTCCCGGCACGGTCCCCGGGCAGTACCAGACGATGCCCGACGAGGCGTCGTTCGGACCCGGAGCGCCGAGCACGATGCCGGGCGGTCCGACGGCTCCGGTGCAGGTCCCCGGCGGGCCGGATGGTCTCGCAGGCTGGGAACGGCCCGGCGAGGACGGGCCGCAGCCGATTCAGCCGGACGCGGACGGCCGGGCAGTCATCCAGGACGGCGACTCGACCATCAGCGTGCAGCCTGCTCCGGCAGGTCAGCCAGGCCACCTGATCACGGTGGAGGACGCCGAGGGCAACTCCACCAGCTACCTCACCGAGTTCGGCAGCGGCGATCCACTGGCCGACCGGGTCGGCAACGGCCTGCGGGATCAGCCGTCGGGCTTCCAGACCATGCCCCACGCGGTGAACCCGGACTTCCGCCCCGGCGGTGGCGAGGGCCCTCGCTTCGAGGGAACGTGGCAGAGTCCGACCGGCGAGCAGTCGCAGCCGATCGGCGCCCAGGGCTTCGGTGGGGGGAATCAGCAGGCCCAGTTCGGCCCCGGCGGAACCGGCGGGTTCGGCAATGACGTGCCGCAGGCGCCGGGTGCCGGTCAGGGCGCTTTCGGCCCGCCGCAGACGATGCCTGCGGGCGCGGGCGGATTCGGACCTCCGCAGGGCTTCACCCCGCCCGGCTTCACCCCGCCAGAGGGCTTCGGCCCGAGCCCCGGTGGCGGTCAGGACGGCGGCCCGCCCGGCATCTCGGCGGCGGCCGCACACTCCTCGGGACCGGGGATGCCCGGCCCGTCGGGGGCGCCGCAGGGCTTCGCGCCGGGCGGTGGCGCTGCCGCGCAGTGGGGGCCGCCGAGCGACGTCCCCGGCATGGCACCCTCCACCAGCACCCCGCAGGCGCCGCCTGCGGGCCAGGCGGGCTTCGGTGTGCTGCCAGACAGCGGCCAGCCCGGTCAGCCGGGCCAGGCAGCCGCGGCAGGGTCGGGCGGCGGCCAAGGCGCAGCGGGTGGCGGCATGATGGGCGGAATGGCGGGCGGCGGCATGGGCGGCGGTGGCGGCGGCCAGGGCGGCGGCGAGAACCAGGAACGCGGCGCGAGTCAGTGGCGGGTTCAGGGCGAGCTGTTCGACGCGGGCGAGGCCGCGAAGACCACCAACCGGATTCGCGCACTGCTCGGCGACGATGACTGACCAGAGGGCCAGGACTGGCAATGAGGGAGAGGGGATCGGTGGAAGGACGGGCTGCCCGACTTCGCGCTGAGTTCGACTCCCGGCTGCGCTCCTTACGGGAGAACCGGGAGTACTACCGCGACAAATCCGCACAGATGAACAAGGACGCTGCGGAGGCGACCAAGAAGACCACCGACCGCTGGGGCAAGCGGATCAGTGCTTTGCAACGGTGGGCGAAGGAGAAGGAGAAGCGACAGGCCGATCCGTTCGGCAGGCAACACACGGAACAGACCCTCAATGTCGACTACGACGCCGACGAGATGCGCGACGCCTCTGCGGAGATCGACGAGATGGAACGGGTCATCGAGGCCGAGGCGGCAGGCGCCGGATATCAAGGCGTGCAGTCCGGTCCTCTTTCCGAGCCCACGCCGTTGAGGGCTGAGCCGCCGCATCAGCCGCCGCCGGTCGCCCGTCCCGCGCCCGAGTCGTTCCGTGCGTCCGCGCGGCGTCGTGCAGAGGACGATGACGACGATTACTCGACGGGTAACTGGCTCCAGTAACAGGCCGATCCGGAGGCTCGTCGGTTTTCTCGGCGTTCGATGACGGTGTCGGATCGTGCTCGACGAAGAGGGGTGTGCGCGGATCACACCCCTCTTCGCATGGTCGGGGAGTCCTGCCGACCGAGCCGCCGAAGCCTGACCGTTCCGATCGCTGCCGTCAGCCCGGCCGAAGGACGAGACCCGCCCAGGGGACACGGGGCCGGGCTCGAGAGACCGGTCTGTCTTCTCCTCGGCTCAAAATCTCGGCGGCGGCCCGGCCTGCGGGCCCGGTGGGGGTGCCATCGGCATGCCAGGACCGGGACCGCCGAGATGACCGGGGCCCGGCCGCGGCTGCCCCGGTCCCGGGCCGCCCTGCCATCCCGGTCCACCGGGGCTGACGGGGCCTGCCGGTCCACCGGGGCCCGCCGGTCCATTCGATCCCAGGTGCGACGGTGCCGACTTGTAGGTGGCGGCCCAGCTCAGCGGCGGGACGAAGGGCAACACGAACAGGGCGAGCGCCCCCAGGCCCAGACAGACGGCCATCACCCAGTCACCGGTGTCCGGCGGCTCGCTGGTCCCGCCGAAGACGACGCCGACCAAGACCCCGATCCCGATGCCGCCGAGGACGATGAGTATCTGAGCGACGCGCCGGATCAGACTGATGAACGCGACACCGAGGAGGGGGAGGATGACCGAGGCCGCCGCCATCATGGTGTACGAGTTCATGAACCAGTTGACTGGGAAGAAGATCAGGAAATTGGTGAAGATGAGGGCAGGCGTCACAGCGATCACGACGAGCACCATGCCGAGAATCAGTGATCCGATCGAGGGCGGACGTGGTCCTCGGCGCGGGGGGCGGGGTCCGGGTGGGAACCCGCCTGCCGGTCCGTTCATGCCGGGGCCCGGCATCCCATAGGCAGGTGGACCGAACTGCGGGGGCGGCCCGGGGGTGTGAGCCTGCGGCATCGGGCCGCTCGGCGGTCCGCCGAAGCCTGGTCCTTGCTGCCGGTGGTCGCCTGGCGGATACGGCCCGACGGGTGGTCCTGGCTGTGACATGTCCTGCTCCCGAATTGTGCTCGTCGACGTGAGTGCCTCAGGCTGTCGCCCGCGGGCGTGGAAGAGTCCTCCCCCACCGGCTGGTGGCGGGTCGGCAGTTGTCTGCCGCCGGGTGCCGTCTCGGTCGGCCGCGCGGAGCGACGTCGGCGGTGCGGTGCGAAGCGCCCGCCCCGCCCGCCGGTCGTCATGGACCTTGCTGCCGTCTCGTCATCTGATCTCACCAGCCGGGTTCATCGACCCTGCATCGATTGCGGCGGTCCGGTGGGCATCGGCCCCGGTCCGGTGCCGGGCCCGCCCGGATATCCGACCGGCCCGGTGGTCGGGTCGGACATCGGCGGCCTGCCTGCCGTCTTGCGCGCCGCACGGGAGAGCGGCGGCACCAGGGGCAGAACGATCAGCGCGACGGCACCCGCTGCCGCGCTTGCGGACAGCCAGATCGGCATGGACGTGGGATCGCCGACCAGACCGACGAAGGCGACGAATCCGGAGAAGCCGCCGCCGAGAACGATGATCAACACCTGGCTGATCCGGCGGCCGTAGTGGATGAGCGCCGCGCCGAGAATCACGATCAGACAGGCGATCCCGCTCAGCGGAGCAGGCGCGAAGAGTCCGAAGCCCGAGGAATTCCACTCCAGCATCGCGGGAATGCCGAGTATCGCCAACGGCATCGCCGCCAGACAGACGAGCAGGATGCCGAGGACGAGCATGCCGATCGACGGTGGCCCCGACGGCGCGGGTCTGCCTGCCGGGCGCGGCATCCCGCCGCCCGGCGGCCCGAACGCTCCCGGCGGCCCGAAGCCGCCCGGTCGGGGACCGCCGAACCGGGGACCTCCGGGGCCGCCGGGAGGCCCCGCGACACCGCCGTGGGGACCGTTCTGCGGCGATCCGCCCGCGAACCCCGGCGGTCCGCCCGCGTAGGGGCCTCCCGGCCCCTGCACAGGCGGCCCCGGCGGGTGCTGTGGTGGTAGCGACATGTCCTGCCCCCGAACTCGGCGTCGTCGATGTGCGAGACGTGATCGGCCAAGGCTATCGATCGCGTGGTGTGAGCGAGGTCCGGCGGCGGATCGAGGACACGGTGTCGGGTCCGGGCGGACACGGGACTGGGTGAGGCGGACCGGCACGCCGAGGATTGGAACGTGGTCGTCGGTTCGGACGACCGTCGGCTGCGGCGCGGGTCTTGGAGCTCCGGACGGCAGTGTCGGCCGTCCGGAGCTCCACTGTGGTGCGCCGGCGGCGCCGGTCGGTTCGGAGCTTCCTGCGGCGGCCTGCCGTACGGCTGTGCGGCTGCCCGGATGCATCGGAGACGGCGGCTGGGCCCGAGCGCATCCACAGACCGTGCGAGCCGAGCCGTCCCTGCGCCGCTGCTGCGCTCGGCGCCCGAAACGGGCGGATGGATGAGCAACCCGAGGGTGCGGACGATTCGGCGACCTGCCGGGGCCCTGCTCCGCTTTCGTCCGACCTCGGAGGAGGCTGGCCCGTCGCGATACACGCTGTCACAGCGTGCGACCGGGACCCGCCTCGCCGACCGTGGGGCGTGCCGCAGTGCCGTCGGCACCGGCCGGGACGGCGCGCGATGCGGCGGATCAGCTCGCTTCGGCGAGCTTCGCGCCCGGCAGGCTGCGCCTGCTGAACTCCAGCTGCGCCCCGGGCACGTCGTTCTCCAAGAGCGGGTCCATGTCGCGGTTGCCGGTGAGTACCCGGAGCAGGAACGCGGTGGTCAGCGCGGTGGCCAGCCGTCGGGGGCCTCGGGAGGCGCGGCCGTCCATCAGCAGCTCGCTCCAGTGCCGCCCCTCGGTGACGCCGAGGTGATCCGCCTTGGTCAGCGTGCGGAGTTGGACGGGCCCGGCCCAGCCGTGGGCGAGCGGCTCAGCGGTGGCCTCCGGCGGGGCGACCCGGTCCTCAGCGCCCGCCAGGTGCAGCGCGGGCACGCGGACGCCGGCGCCCGTGCTGATCGCCGACGGCCGGGACTCGGTCGGTGAGATGGTCACCACCGTGCGGATGCGCGAGTCTTCTGCGGCGGCGATGACGGCCGCCCCGCCGCCGAAGGAGTGACCGACGACGCCGAGCCGGTCGGCGTCGATGCTGATCCGACCGTCGCCCAGCCGTACCCCGGTGCACACGTCCAGTGCGGTGCACAGGTCGGCGGCGAAGAGCCGGTGCGAGGGCAGCGGACCGCGCTGGGTGGCCGGGGCGGCGACCACGATGCCCCAGGACGCCAGATGTCGGAGCATGGCTCGGTACCTCGGCAGCGGCTGCATCCAGCCGTGCCCGAAGGCGACGGCGGGCAGGTCAAGGCCTCGGCGTGGCGTGACGACGAGGCCGGGCAGACCGACCAGGGCAAGATCGCCGTAGAGCACCTGATGCGGTCCGGGCCTGCTCAGCTCGGCGAGCAGCTTCTTGGCGGGGGCGGCCATGAACGACGACGGTAGTCGATCAGGCGGTCGAGGGCCGCGCTGACCCGGCTTCCGACGGCTCGGTCGGGCAGCGGACAAGATCCACACTGGTCTATACCAAAACTCGCCCGAGTGAGCGTGCTACCTGCGACGATGCGGGAGTGTCGTAGGCGAGGAGAGTGCGCCGCTGCCGGCTTACGCTGTGGCTGTGTGCGGAATCGTCGGATATGTGGGCCATCAGCAGGCACGTGACGTGGTATTGGCTGGTCTGCGGAGGCTGGAGTACCGGGGCTATGACTCTGCGGGCATCGCCGTGGTCGACGGCGGGCTGGCGGTGGAGCGCAAGGCCGGTCCGCTCCGCAACCTGGAGACACGCCTCGACGAGGTGGGGCGGGAGAGGTTCGACGGGACCACCGGTATCGGGCACACGAGGTGGGCGACCCACGGTGCGCCCACGGACCGCAATGCCCACCCGCACACCGATGCTGCGGGCCGGGTCGCCGTCGTGCACAACGGCATCATCGAGAACTTCGCCCAGCTTCGCGCCGAGCTCGAGGCGGCGGGCGTGGAGATGGCCAGCGACACCGACACCGAGACCACCGCGCATCTGATCGCCCGCGCCTACCTCGGCATCGACGGCGGCGACTCCGAGGGAGACCTTCCCTCGGCGGTGCGCGCGGTGTGCCGCAGGCTGGAGGGTGCGTTCACCCTCGTCATCACCCATCTGGACGAGCCGGACATGATTGTCGCGGCTCGCCGGTCGTCCCCGCTGGTCGTGGGGGTCGGCGACGGCGAGACCTTCGTGGCCTCCGACGTGGCCGCCTTCATCGAGCACACCAGGAACGCGGTGGAGCTCGGGCAGGACCAGGCCGTCGTCATCACCCGGGACGGCTACCAGGTCACTGACTTCCACGGCACGGAGATCACGCCCAAGACCTTCCGCGTCGACTGGGACCTCGCCGCCGCCGAGAAGGGCGGCCATGAGTACTTCATGCTCAAGGAGATCGAGGAGCAGCCGGAGGCGCTCGCCAACACCCTGCGCGGCCACTTCGCCGACGGCCGGATCGTCCTGGACGAGCAGCGGCTCGCCGATCAGGACCTCCGCGAGATCGACAAGGTCTTCGTGGTGGCCTGCGGATCGGCCTACCACTCCGGTCTGGTCGCCAAGTACGCGATCGAGCACTGGTGCAGGCTTCCGGTGGAGGTCGAGCTGGCGAGCGAGTTCCGTTATCGCGACCCCGTGCTGGACCGAGACACGCTGGTGGTGGCGGTCTCCCAGTCCGGTGAGACGGCCGACACGCTGGAAGCCGTCCGGCATGCCAGGGAGCAGAAGGCCAGAGTGCTGGCGGTCTGCAACACCAACGGGGCGCAGATCCCCCGCGAGTCCGACGCGGTGCTCTACACCCATGCAGGCCCCGAGATCGGGGTCGCCTCGACCAAGGCCTTCCTCGCCCAGATCGCGGCGAACTACCTGGTCGGTCTGGCACTGGCAGGCGCACGCGGTACCAAGTACCCGGACGAGGTGGCCAGGGAGTTCCACGAGCTGGAGGCCATGCCGGAGGCGGTCAGCCGGGTGCTCGGCACGACGGGTCACGTGCGGGAGCTGGCGAGGGGCCTCGCCGACTCCAAGGCGGTGCTCTTCCTCGGCAGGCACGTCGGCTACCCGGTGGCGCTGGAGGGCGCGCTGAAGCTCAAGGAACTCGCCTACATGCACGCCGAGGGCTTCGCGGCGGGTGAGCTGAAGCACGGCCCGATCGCGTTGATCGAGGAAGGGCTGCCCGTGGTGGTCGTCATGCCGTCCTCGAAGGGCCGGGCGACGCTGCACTCGAAGCTGCTCTCCAACATCCGGGAGATCCAGGCGCGCGGCGCGCAGACGATCGTCATCGCCCAAGAGGGTGACGAGACGGTCCGGCCGTTCGCCGATCACCTCATCGAGGTGCCTGCGGTGTCGACGCTTCTCCAGCCGCTGGTGTCCACCGTCCCCCTGCAGATCTTCGCCGCCGAGATCGCCAAGGCCAGGGGTTACGACGTCGACAAGCCGCGCAACCTGGCGAAGTCCGTCACGGTCGAGTGAGCCCGTTTCCGCCTCTCGTCGCCTGAGGACGTGCGAGGGGAGGCGGGAGCACCGCCGGCCTGCGCAGGCCGTCCTCGGCGGGCTGATGCGCGGCGGGCAGGCGTGCCGCCAGTGTCGTCCTCGTGGGCGGTGGTCGCCCCGACGTGTCGCCGCGCGGAGCCTCGGCCCGTCGCCGCGCGGAGCCTCCGCCCCGACGAGCCCGGTTCCTCCGCGACGCGCAAGCGAGGTCGCCTCGAACGGACTTCCAGCCCGGCCTGGCAGGCTGACCGTCATGATCGTGGGGATCGGCACCGACCTGGTGGGCGTGGTCCGGTTCGAGGCCGTCATCGCCCGTACCCCGGACCTGCTCGACCGGGTGTTCTGCCCCGAGGAGCGAATCACCGGATCGGGCGGCGACCGGTCGGCGCGGTCGTTGGCGGCGCGCTTCGCGGCCAAGGAGGCGGCGGCCAAGGCACTCGGCGCCCCGGCAGGCTGTGGATTCCGTGACTGCGAGGTGGTCACGGCGGCCGACGGCAGGCCGACGCTGCGGATCACCGGCGTCCTGGCGGAACACGCCGCCCGCCTCGGCGTGCTCCGCTGGCATGTCTCGCTGACGCACGATGCGGACCTCGCCGCCGCCATCGTGATCGCGGAGGCCGCCGAGCCGGGGCCTGCGGCGACCGGGCCCGCGCGGGCCTGAGTGCGACCGGCTGCTGCCGCGCACGCCGGGGATCTCCGGTCGAAAGGTGCGTCACCGGGCTTCGGTCGTCAGGATGATCGTCGGGTGTGCTGAACAGTCGCGGTCTTTGAGGAAGGAAGCCGGATGCGCGGAGTGTGGACCGCCGACCAGGTGCGGGCGGCCGAGGAACGACTGATCGAGCAGGTTCCCGAGTCGACGCTCATGTATCGAGCGGCCTTCGGCGTGGCCGTCGCCGCCTCGGACCTGCTCCGGGAGCATGTGGGCCGGGTCTCGGGCGCACGGGTGGTGCTGCTGGTCGGCGCGGGCAGCAACGGCGGCGACGCGCTCTGGGCCGGGGCCTTCCTGCGGCGCCGCGGAGTGCGAGTGGACGCCGTGCTGCTCGCCCCCGACCGGGCGCACCCTGCCGGGCTGGCCGCCCTGCGCGCGGCGGGCGGACGGGTGCTGGCGGTGACGGGGTCGCGGTCCGGCGGCGTGGCCTCGGCCGAGTCGCACTCGGCGGGCTCGGACTCGGCCGAGGCCGCCGCCGAGGTGACGGCGCGGGCGGACCTGGTCGTCGACGGGATCGTCGGCCTGTCGGCTCGCGGCCCGCTACGGCCCGCCGCCGCCGCGCTCGTCGAACTCGTCACCGCCCCGGTGCTCGCGGTGGACCTGCCCAGCGGCGTCGACCCGGCCACCGGCGAGGTCACCGGACCTGCCGTCTCGGCGACGCGCACGGTGACCTTCGGCGGGCTCAAGCCCTGCCACGTCCTCGGCGCGGGTGCGATCCACTCCGGACGGGTCGACGTCCTGGACATCGGCCTGACCGAGGAGCTGGGTACGCCGGAGCTGTCCCTGCTCGACCCCGCCGACCTGCGTCGCAACTGGCCGGTGCCCGGCCCGCAGGACGACAAGTACAGCCAGGGCGTGGTGGGCGTCGCGGCGGGCTCCGCCGTCTATCCGGGTGCCGCCATCCTCGTCACCGGGGCGGCGGTGCACGCGACCTCGGGCATGGTGCGGTACGCGGGTCCGGCCGCCGACGTCGTCCGGGACCACTGGCCGGAGGTCGTCGCCACCGGGACCGTCGCCGACGCCGGGCGGGTGCAGGCCTGGTCGGTCGGGCCGGGCATCGGCACCGGCGAGTCGGGTCGTGAGGTCCTCCGCCACGTCCTGCGGTCCGGGCTGCCCGCCTGCGTCGATGCCGACGCCATCACCCTGCTCTCGCAGGACGAGACGCTGTGGGACCTGCGCGATCCCGGTGTTCCGCTGGTCCTGAGCCCGCATGCGGGGGAGTTCGCCAGGCTGTTCGGCCCGGTGGGAGCGGACCGGGTCGCCTCGGTCCGCCGGGCTGCGGCGCACTTCGACGCGGTCGTCCTGCTCAAGGGCAACACCACGGTCATCGCCGCGCCGGACGGGCGGGTCCTGGTCAATCAGGCGCGGGCCTCGTGGGCGGCGACGGCGGGTTCCGGGGACGTCCTCTCCGGGCTGATCGGCGCGTTGCTGGCCTCGGGGCTCGACCCGTGGGCGGCGGCGGGCAACGCGGCGCTGCTGCACGCCTCGGCCGCCGACCTGGCCGCGCGGGGCGCACCCATCGGCGCCTCCGCCCTGCTCGCCGCCGTCCCCGCCGCGATCCGTCGATTCCGACGCGCCGAGGACTGAGGCTCTCGCGTCGGCGGGCGGCCGGGGCGGGACCGTCGTGCAGGCGGCGCCCGGCAGGTCGGCGCCGACCGGGCGCCGGGACATCCTCGGCTGCGGACCACGGCGGCTCGCCCCAGACGTGCGCGCCGACTCAGCTCACCCGTCTGCCGCGTTGTGACACCATGGCCGGGTCATGGACGCACATCACACGGTGCCTCCGTCTCGGGCCGAGCTGGTCGTGGACGCCGAGGCGATCAGACACAACGTCGCCCTGCTGGCCGAGACGGCTCGGCGCTCCGGCGCCGCGACGATGGCCGTGGTCAAGGCCGACGGCTACGGACACGGCGCGCTGACCGCCGCGAACGCCGCGCTGGCAGGCGGCGCGACCTGGCTGGGGGTCCGCTCGCAGGCCGAGGCCCTCCAGTTGCGTGCGGGCGGTGTCACCGCCGACATCCTGTGCTGGCTGCACGAGCCGGAGGAGGACTTCACCGAGGCGGTCCGGCAGCGGGTCACCCTGTCGGCGGCCACCCCGGCCACGCTCCGCGCCGTCATCGCCGCCGCACGCCGGACGGGGACCCCGGCCGCCGTCCATCTGAAGATCGACACCGGGCTGAGCCGCAACGGCGCGTCTCGGGAGGACTGGCCGAGACTGGTCGCCGAGGCCGCCGAGGCCTCGCATGCGGGGCACGTCGCCGTCGGCGCGGTCTGGTCGCATCTGGCGTGTGCCGACGAGCCGGGGCACCCGTCGATCGACGCCCAGGCGGCTCGCCTCGACGAGGCCTACCGGGTGGCATGCGCTGCGGGACTCCGGCCGATGAGACACCTGGCGAACTCCGCCGCCACCCTCACCCGGCCCGACCTGCACTTCGACCTCGTCCGGCCGGGCATCGCCTGTTACGGCCTGAACCCGGTGCCCGGCCACACCTCGGCGCCGCTGCGTCCGGCGATGACCCTGCGCAGCACGGTGGTGCTGGTCAAGCGGATCTCCGCCGGAGAAGGCGTGTCCTACGGGTTGACCTGGGCCGCCGAGCGGGACACGACGCTGGCCCTGGTCCCGGTGGGTTACGCCGACGGCGTGCCCCGACTGCTCTCGGGCCGGATGTCGGTCTGGCTGGCGGGGGCGCGACGGCCGATCGCGGGCCGGATCTGCATGGATCAGTTCGTGGTGGACTGCGGTGACGACACCGTCGAGCCGGGGGACCCGGTCGTCCTGTTCGGTCCGGGTGATCACGGCGAGCCCACCGCGACGGACTGGGCGGACGCGATCGGCACCATCGACTACGAGATCGTCACCGGGATGCACCGGCCGAGGGGACGTCGGGTCGTCGTCGACGGAGCGAATGCCGCCGTCGACGGAGGCGAGGCACGTCCCGAGCACCACGCGGAGGCGGACGAATGAAACCGTGGCATGTCGTGGGCGTCGTCGGCGGCCTGGTCGGCGCGGCCGTGGGTGGTGCCGTCGTCGGCGTCGCCGCCCAGAGCGCCCGGCTGGCCGCCCAGCGCGCAGGCGAAGCGGACCCGCTGGCTGACGAGCAACTGGGAATGCTGGCACCCGATCGCGAGTACACGGTGGCCGCCGACGACGGACTGCCGATCGCCGTGGAGGAGGTGGGCCCCGCCGACGGCGGCGAGCCCGAACTCACGGTCGTCCTGGTGCACGGCTACGTGTTGGACCGCCGGTGCTGGCACTTCCAACGGCGCGACCTGCCGTTGATGACCGATCCTCGGGTCCGGGTGATCTCCTACGACCAGCGCAGTCACGGCCGGTCCGGCCGGGCGCGGCTGGCGTCGTCGACGATCGAGCAGCTCGGCCGTGATCTGGCGGGGGTACTGCGGGTGGCCGCGCCGGAGGGTCCGTTGGTGCTGGTCGGGCACTCGATGGGCGGCATGACGATCATGGCGCTCGCCGAGCAGTACCCCGAGCTGTTCCTCGAGCGGATCAAGGGCGTCGCCCTGATCGGCACGGCGGCGGGCGAGCTGGGGAAGTCCGGCCTGTCCCGGTCGTTCCTCAACCGGCGCAATCCGATGACGAGGGGCCTCGGACGGGTGGCCTCCTGGCAGCCTGGGCTGTTCGAGATGGTCCGACGCGCGGGCGGCGGGATCACCAGGAGCGGGGTGCGCTCGATCGCCTTCGGCGACCGGAAGGTCAGCCCGTACCTGGTCGACCTGATGGCGGAGATGATCACGTCGACGCCGTTGCAGGTCGTCACCGACTTCCTGGAGACGCTGGGCACCCACGATCGCTATACGGCGCTGGTCGGGCTGCGGCACTGCGAAGTGCTGGTGTTGGCGGGCGACGCCGACCGGATCACCCCGTTCTGGCATTCGGAGGTCATCGCCAGAGAACTGCCGAACGCGGAGTTCGTCCGGATCGAGGGCGCGGGGCACATGGTGATGCTGGAACAGGCGGACCGCTGCACGGAGGCCGTGCGGCAGCTCGTGCGCAGGGTCAGCGGCAGGCGCCGGGCGCCGATCCGACCGGAGGAGGCCGAGGCGTGATCGACGACGCGACCGCAGCAGACCTGCCCGGCCGGAGCGTGTCCCCCGCCCGTTCCGGCGCCGAGGGCCGCGTCGCCGACGGCACGGCGGCGGCCGTGGAGCGACGCCGGACCCTGCCCACACCCGCCGACACCCATGCGCTGGGGCAGCGGCTGGGCGGGATCGTCGAGGCAGGCGATCTTGTGGTGCTGGCAGGCCCGCTCGGCGCGGGCAAGACGGCACTCACCCAGGGCATCGGTGCCGGGCTGGGCGTCCTCGGGCGGGTCACCTCGCCGACCTTCGTCATCGCTCGGCTGCACCGTCCCGCGCCGGACGGGCGTGGGGTGGCGCTGGTGCACGTCGACGCCTACCGGCTCGGCGGGTTCGGCGAGCTGGAGGATCTCGACCTCGGACTCGACCTCGACCAGGCCGTGGTCGTCGTGGAATGGGGGGAGGGGCTGGCAGAGACGTTGACCGACGAGCACCTGCTCATCAGGATGGACCGCCGACCCGACGACACGCGCGAGGCGATGCTGCTCGCGGGCGGCCCGACCTGGGCTCGGCGGCTCGCCACGCTCTGAAGCCGGTCTGTGATCCCTGCTGTCGGAGTTGCGCGGTGATCGGGCGCGGGTCGCGATCGTGTGTGCCTGTCGGTAGTGGTCTGCTGCCCGTTCGACCTGTCCCAGGGCGGCGGCGAGGTGACCGAGGTGTTGTGCGGTGGGGCCGAGGGTGAGCAGCCCGCTGCCTGCCCCCGCGAGTTCTCCTGCAGCCGGGAGCGGTCGTTCATAGAGCCGTGCCATCGTCGGCCGGTCGGCTGCCCTGATCGCGATCATGGCGTGCAGGCAGGTACGCGCCTCGAACAGCAGATCGGGTGGGGAGTCCGGCACGCTGCCTGCGACGTCGCCTCACCATGGCTCGCTCCTGTCGCCTGGCAGCTCATCCACGGCGCTCCCCACGCAGGACTCCAGAGGGATCGAAGACAGACCGAGAGTCTGTCTTCGATCCCTGCTTTCGGAGTTGTGTGGGGCCGGCGCGGCGATCTGCGGCGTTGTCGTCGGTCACCATGGCTCCGCCATGGCTCTCTCCTCCGCCTGGCAGCTCATCCATGCCGCTCCCCGCTCAGGACTCCAGAGGGACCGAAGACAGACTCTGAGTCGGTTCCTGCTGCTCGGCGTACCTGATCGGGGTGCGGAGTCGGCCTCGTCGCGTGCGGTTTCTCGGGTCGCTTCCGACGTCGACTGTCGCCGATCTCGGCCGGGGTGGAACGCCAGGCCCGTCGCATCCGTTTCCTGCGTCGCCCGAGCCGCCCGGGGCTCGGTCCGCGTGCGGACCCGACGCGCACCCGGTGTGGGCTGCCCGCTCGTCGTCCGCTCCGGTGCGCAGCAGGCAGCGGAGGAAGCATCCGGCGTCTCGACTCCTCGGGCCCGGAAACGGGGTCGGGCTCGGCACAGTCGGTGCCGTCCCGCGTCGCCGTTCCGGCACCGCACCGCGCAGCTGGACGATGGCTGCCGGGTCACCGGGGCTTCCGCAGGCCGGATCGGGTCGACGCCGCGCCCGGCTCGTGATCAGCTTCGGGTACCGCGCTGACCGCGTCCGGTCAGTTCCTCGGCTACCGCCTCGGCGGCCCGCCGCAGGGCGGGAAGCAGCGCCGCCTCGCCGATCCGCTGCATGCGGTCCTGCGGACCGCTCACCGAGACCGCGGTGGGCGTGTCTGCGGTCGGCACGGCCACCGCGAGGCAGCGCACCCCGAGTTCCTGTTCCTGAGCGTCGATCGCGTGGCCCGTGCGACGGATCTGCCGCAGCTCGTCGATCAGCGCGTCGGGCGTGGTGATGGTGTGCTCGGTCTGTGCAGGCATCCCGGCGCTGCGGACGAGGTCCAACGCCTGTTCCTCCGGGAGCAGCGCGAGCACCGCCTTGCCCACCGCGGTGCTGTGTGCGGGCACCCGCCTGCCGACCTCGGTGAACATCCGCATCGAATGAGGCGACGGCGCCTGGGCCACGTAGACGAGCTGGCTGCCCTCCAACACCGCGAGGTTGGCGGTCTCGCCGGTCGCCTCGGTCAGCTCCGCCAGCCGGGGGCGGGCCCAGGTGCCCAGTGCCCGTCCGGCGGTCTCGCCGAGCCGGATCAGTCGCGAGCCCAGCGCATAGCGCCGGTCTGGTCGTCGGCGGACGTAGCCGCACTGCACGAGGGTGCCGAGCAGCCGGTGGATGGTGGGCATCGGAAGTCCGGCGGCCTCGGCGAGTCGGCTGAGTGTCATCTCGCCCCCCGCGTCCGCCAGCAGCTCCAGCAGCCGGATGCCGCGCTCGACCGACTGCACCCCGCCTGCCTGCGCGGGCCCGGTCGGTGCAGGACCGCGCTGTCCTGAAGCGATCTGGTCGGGGTCGTCTGGGGACATCCGAATGGGACTCCGCTTCTGTCCGGTCGGCGAGGTTCTTCTCGGGCCCGCTCCGAGCAGCTAGTCTAGCTATCGCAGTTCGGAAACATAGTTCCACAATGCGGAAAAGGGAGTGCTCATGTCCGATCAGACCGAGCAGGGCGCCCAGGTGCTGGGAGCGCCTGTCGAGCGCGGCGAGGAGATCCTGACGCCCGAGGCGCTGCGTTTCCTCGCCGGTCTGCATCGTCGTTTCGACCCGCGACGACGGGAGCTGCTGTCCAGACGAGTCCTGCGCAGAGAGGACGCGGTCCGCCGTGGCGGCCTGGACTTTTCGCCCGAGACGGCCGAGATCCGGGAGTCCGACTGGCGGGTCGCACCCGCACCTGCGGACCTGCGTGATCGCCGGGTCGAGATCACCGGTCCCACCGAGCGCAAGATGACGATCAACGCACTCAACTCCGGCGCGGAGGTCTGGCTGGCCGATCTGGAGGACGCCAACACCCCGCACTGGGAGAACGTCGTGGGCGGGCAGATCAACCTGTTCGACGCCGTACGACGGACGATCTCGCATACCGGTCCGGACGGGCGCTCGTACACCCTGCGCGAGGACGTCGACCCCGCCGTCATCGTCGTGCGCCCCCGAGGCTGGCACCTGTCGGAACGACACCTGCGCGTCGACGGCGAGCCGATCGCCGGGGCACTGGTCGACTTCGGCCTGCACTTCTTCCACAACGCCGCCGAGCTGCTGGCCAGGGGAAGCGGCCCGTACTACTACCTGCCGAAGCTCGAGAGCAGCCTGGAGGCCCGACTGTGGAACGAGGTCTTCGTCCACGCCCAGCAGGAGCTGCGGGTGCCGGTGGGCAGCGTCCGGGCCACCGTGCTGATCGAGACGATCCCGGCCGCCTTCGAGATGGACGAGATCCTCTACGAGCTGCGTGAGCACGCCGCCGGACTGAACGCCGGACGCTGGGACTACCTGTTCAGCATCATCAAGACCTTCCGCGACGCGGGCGCGTCCTTCGTGCTTCCCGATCGCAGCGGCGTCACGATGACCGCCCCCTTCATGCGTGCCTACACCGAACTGCTGGTCCGCACCTGCCATCGACGGGGCGCGCACGCCATCGGCGGCATGGCGGCCTTCATCCCGAACCGGCGGGACGAGCAGGCCACCGCCACCGCCCTGGCGAAGGTGCGCGAAGACAAGGAACGCGAGGCGGCCGACGGCTTCGACGGCTCCTGGGTCGCCCACCCGGACCTCGTCCCGCTGTGCCGGGAGGTCTTCGACAAGGCCTTGGGCGACGCGCCGAACCAGCTTGATCGCACCAGGGACGACGTGCGTGTCGCGCCACGACAACTGCTCGACGTCGCCTCGGCGGGCGGCGCCGTCACCGAGGGCGGGCTGCGCGCGGCCGTCGACGTCGGCATCCGATACCTCGTCGCCTGGCTCGGCGGCAACGGAGCCGTCGCGATCCACAACCTGATGGAGGACGCGGCCACGGCGGAGATCTCTCGCTCGCAGCTCTGGCAGTGGGTGCACAACGGGGTGCAGCTCGACACGGGCGCCACCGTGGACGTCGAGCTGGTGCGCGAGGCCGCGCAGCAGGTTCGTGAGTCGCTGCTGGCCGAACTGCCCGCCGACCAGGCGGACCGGCTCGACGAGGCGGTGGAGCTGTTCGAGGAGGTCGCCCTCGCCGAGCGGTTCGTGGACTTCCTCACCCTGCCCGCGACGGAGCTGCTGCCCTAGCAACCGGCGCGTCGACCGTGCGGCGCGTCGACCGTGCGGCGGGTCGACCGTGCGGCGGGTCGACCGTGCGGCGTCCGGGCAGTCCGCCCGGTCGACCCTCGGTGCTGCGCCGCCGGTCGGTCTCGGTGTTGCTCGGAGCGGCGGGCTCGCCTGTGCAGATCCGGCTACGCCGTCGATCGACAGCGCGTTCGGCGCGTGCCGGCGTGGGGACCGGCCGGCCGGGCGGAGCGGGCCGGCCGTGGGCTCCTAGGCTCTCCCTCGTGTTGTTGCTGGCCATCGATACGTCCACCCCTGCGGTGACCGCGGGGCTGGTCGAACTCGACCCTCGGTCCGCACCACGACTGCTGGCCGAGCAGATCGTGGTGGACCCGCGAGCCCACGGTGAGCTGCTCACCCCGCTGATCTCCTCCGCCGTCCAGACGGCGGGGCGCACGCTCGCCGACCTCGATGTGATCGCCTGCGGCGTCGGACCGGGCCCCTTCACCGGGCTGCGAGTCGGCATGGTCACCGCAGCCGCGCTGGGCGACGCCCTGGACCGACCCGTGTATCCGGTCTGCTCGCTGGACGCCGTGCGGGCGGCCTGCGTCGCCGAACCCGCGACGCAGGCCGAGTCGGGCTCGGGTTCCGCCGCCGATGCGCACTCGGTCGGATCGCTGCTGGTGGTCAGCGACGCGCGCCGCCGCGAGCTGTACTGGGCGAGGTACGACGCCGACGGCGTTCGGACCCACGGACCGGAGGTCGCCGCCCCGGACGCCCTGGCCGAGCGGCTGCCAGACCTCGACGTCGCCGCGCTGGCGGGACCGCAGGCGAGCCAGGCGGCCGAGCGATTCGCCCTTCCGGTGCACGCCACGACGGGGCCGACCCCGCTGGGCCTGGCACTGGTGGCGGCCGAGGCCGCCCTGGCGCAGCGGAGCCCGGAACCGCTGGTGCCCCTGTACCTGCGCAGGCCCGACGCCGTCGCACCCGGCGCCCCCAAGCGGGTGAGCCCGCGATGACCTTCCGACTCGTTCCGTTGACCGAGTCCGACCTGTCCCGCTGCGCGGAGCTGGAGGCTCGGCTCTTCCGGGGCGATGATCCATGGCGGGAGTCCGCCTTCCGGGCCGAGCTGGCGGCCGGTCATCTGTACCTGGCGGCTCGGCGCGGAGCCGAGCAGGACGAGGTCCCCGGCCCGGCGGGCCTGATCGGCTACGCGGGCCTGGCGGTGGTGGGTCGGGCGCCGGACTTCGAGGCCGAGGTGCACACCATCGCGGTCGACCCCGACTACCAGGGCGGCGGTGTCGGCACGGCCCTGCTGCGCGCGCTGCTGCGGCGGGCCGACGAGGTGAGCGCCACGACCTTCCTGGAGGTCCGCACCGACAACCGGCAGGCGATCACGCTGTACGAGCGTCACGGCTTCGAGGTGGTCGGCCTGCGGAAGCGGTACTACCAGCCGTCGGGAGCGGACGCCTACACCATGCGTCGGCCCGCGCAGCCCCCGCAGCGCAACGCCGCAGCGGGATCGGACCTGGGATCGGACGCAGGATCGGACGAGGAGACCGTGCGATGACCAGGCCGAACAGCCGACCCGAGTCGATCGTGCTCGGCATCGAGAGTTCGTGTGACGAGACCGGTGTCGGCCTGGTCGGGCTGCACGCCGACGGCTCGGTCGAGCTGCTGGCCGACGCCGTCGCCTCCAGCGTCGAACAACACGCCAGGTTCGGCGGCGTGGTGCCGGAGGTGGCGAGCCGGGCGCACCTGGAGTCGATGGTCCCGATGGTGCGCAAGGCCTTCGCCGACGCCGGCCTGCGGCTCTCCGACGTCGACGCGATCGCGGTGACCGCCGGGCCGGGCCTGGCAGGCGCGCTGCTCGTCGGCGTGTCGGCCGCCAAGGCCTACGCCGCCGCGCTCGACCGGCCGCTCTACGGCGTCAATCACCTGGCGGGACACGTCGCCGTCGACACACTGGAGCACGGCCCGCTGCCCTCGCCGAGCCTGGCACTCCTCGTCTCTGGCGGGCACACCCAGCTGCTACTCGTCGAGGACGTCGCGAGCTCGATCACCGAACTCGGCTCGACCATCGACGACGCGGCGGGTGAGGCCTACGACAAGGTGGCCCGACTGCTGGAGCTGCCCTATCCCGGCGGACCGCCGATCGACGCGGCGGCCCGACGCGGCGATCCGCGCGCCATTGCCTTCCCCCGGGGGCTGACCGGACCGAAGGATGCTCGGCACGACTTCTCGTTCTCCGGCCTGAAGACGGCCGTGGCCCGCTGGGTCGAGCAGCGGCAGGCCGCAGGCGAGCCGGTGCCGGTCGACGACGTGGCCGCCTCCTTCCAGGAGGCCGTGGCGGACGTGCTGACCGCCAAGGCTGTGCGCGCCGCCCAGGACCACGGTGTGCGGACCATGGTCATCTCCGGTGGGGTGGCGGCGAACTCGCGGCTGGGGGAGCTTGCCGCGAGCCGCTGTGCGGCCGCGGGCATCGAGCTGCGCGTCCCTCGGCCGCGGCTGTGCACCGACAACGGGGCGATGATCGCCGCATTGGGTGCCCGACTGCTCGCGGCAGGCGCCCCTCCCTCACCGCCGGACTTCGGCGCCGACCCCGCCCTCCCGGTCGGCACCATCCTCGTCTGAGGTCGCTGGCTGCGGTCGCCGTCGGGGCAGGGCACGGCGAACACTCTCCTTGCGGGCTTGCGGGCTTGCGGGCTTGCGGGCTTGCGGGCTTGCGGGCTTGCGGGCTTGCGGGCTTGCGGGCTTGCGGGCTTGCGGGCTTGCGGGCTTGCGGGCTTGCGGGCTTGCGGGCTTGCGGGTCGCGCCACGGTGCGTGTCGATGGTCGCGTCGTCGCCGAAGATCGCGATCCGATCGGGATCAGATCGGTGTCGCCCTGCCGCACCGCCCACGTCTGGGGGCGGCCGTCGGACTTGGTCGTCGCGAGGACGCCGAGGCGGGCCTCGGCGAGCAGAGTCCGCAGGCGGAACGGGCCAGCGTTCGCCGCCTGCGCGGCGTTCGCCCGGTACGTCCGGACGAACGCCACGCAGGCCGCCTGTTCTCCGCTTGCCAGCCTGACGGGGACGGCCGAGGACGGCTGCCGTCCCCGCCGGGGTGAAACGCCGTCGTGAGCCGTCGTCGACCAGGGACAAGGACTTCGTGGGGATGCGTTGATTGATCACGCCATAATGATCGAACAGGTGTTCGATCGAGGCAAGATATCGATCGAGTGGATCTCCTGCCCTTGCGCCTCCCGGTGCGACTCGATTCACACCTCGTGCAGCGTCGCCTCCCGGTCCGGCACCACGAAAGACGCCCTGGTGTGCACGGGCGCACCGGTCCGGCTCACCTGCGGCACCACCCGGAAGTCGGCTCGCCCGACCGGCGAGTGGTGCCCGCCCGTCCGGAATCGAGAGAAGTACTCCGTCCCCGACCGCAGGCCGGACAGTTCCACGTGGACGCTGTGTCCCAGTTCCGGTCTGGCGTGCTCGGTGCCGCGTCGCACCACCCGACGGAAGCGCTCGTCGGTCGCCAGCTCCCACTGCACCCTGACGCTGCGGGCGGGCATCCCGCCCATGCCGTCCTCGGCCAGCGGCTCCGGGGCGAGCCGAGTCCAGAGCACGAACCCGTCCGGGAAGGGGTCCCCGGAGGCGACGCCGAGGGTGAACGGATCTCGACGCCCGCCTGCCGTCATCGAATCGGACGGGGCACCCGAGGTGCCCTGGCGGCCTGCCGCCCAGCTCGCAGCCGGGGCGACGACGGTGAGGCCTGCTGCGGCGGTGCCCGCGACCAGCATCGAACGGCGGGATAACGCGGAGCGGGCGGGAAGCGCGAGAGCGGGTGGGGTGCTGCGTTCGGTCCCGTCGTTCCTCTGTGGCGGGATCTCGACAGGCGAGCCTGCTGTCGCCAGCCCAGTCGAGGCTGGTGGACCCGTGTGGCGACTCCGTCCACACCAGGTGATGTGCCGATCACCATTCGGTGAACGGGACGTCGCGACGACGGGTTCCGGGACCGTGAGTGCATCGTGAACGCCCCCGAACCCATGCCCTTCGCACCTTCGTCGGAGCCGACGGAGGCGAGGCGGCGTCACAGTCGGGACAGCGTCGGCCCGCTGAACGAGGAGCTACTGCATCGGATGTCACCGATCACTGATCACCCGACTGTCCTCTCGACGACTGTCGGCCGTCCGGGCGCTTCTTGATCGAGCTCGTCGTCGTCCGGCAGTTCCCGCGATAGCTTGCGGTTCATGTACCGAAGCGAGGAAAAGCGGCGGTTCATCATCAGGAGCACGCCTGCCGCCGACGCCGATCCCATCGCGCGCGCGAGCGGACGCTTTCCGCTAGACGGCTTCACCATCCTCGACCGCCACGACGATGCCGCCTCGCCTGCAGGCGTTCGTCCTTGGGGACTGCGGCGAGCTCGCCCGGTGGGGCAGGGTCTGGAGCTTCCTGCCCACGGTTCGACGCCGCACGGCAGCTGTCGGTGGATGCCGACGGACGCCCCTTGATCGACCTGCCACTCGCGGGTGACCCGACCGCACTGAAGACGGAATCGGTTGATGGTGAGGACGGCCCGAGTTCCGTGGACTGGATCAACGACTGATGACAGTGCTGATACTGGCAGCGGAGCGTGATTTCTCGGCTGATCGGATGGTGCGGGCACTTCAACTACGGGAGGTTCCTGCGGCACGCATCGACACCTCCTGGTTCCCTCGACGAGCTGTCCTCGACGCCGAGATCCGGGCAGGCCGCTGGATGGGCACAATTGAGATTGGTGATCGGGTGATCGAGCTTGAGACGGTGCGGTCGGTGTGGTGCCGTCGTCCGTCGGCGTTCAGATTCTCCACGCAACTCAGCCTGACCGAGCGGCATTGGTGTGCAGAGGAGGCGAAGTTCGGCTTCGGCGGGGTGCTGTCGTCTCTGCCCGTTTTGTGGGTGAACCACCCATCGCGCAACGCTGACGCGGCGTATAAGCCGCTCCAGTTGGTAACAGCGCTGCGAAGCGGGTTGAGGGTGCCGGACACACTGGTCACCAACCGCCCCGAGTCGGTCCGACGATTCGCCGCCGGGGGCGAGACAGTGGCGAAAGGGCTCGGTCCTCCGTCGATCTTGGAGGAGGGCGCGCGTCGGGCAATGTTCACGCGACGTCTTGACGAGACCGATCTGCGAGATCTGCGCGGGGTGGAGACTACGGCGCACCAGTTCCAGCGGTGGGTGGTCAAGGCACGGGAGGCTCGACTCATCGTCGTCGGTGATCGGCTCTTCGCGGTGGGAATCGAGGCAGACTCGACTGCGGGCCACATCGACTGGCGCTCCGACTACCCGGCATTGCGTTATGTGCGGCTTGACCCGCCTGCCGACGTCGTGACCGGTGTGATCAGGTACTGCGCCGAGTTGGGCCTTGCCTTCGGTGCCTTCGACTTCGTGATCCAGCCGGACGGCGAGTGGATCTTCCTCGAATGCAACTCAGCAGGCCAATACGGCTGGTTGGAGAGCATCCTGAGCCTGCCTATCACCGATGTGCTCGCCGACCTGCTCGCTTCGGCGTCGGCATGACTCCGCCCGCCCTCGAGTGGAGGCAGTCCGCGCGGCGCCTGGCCGCTCGGCTCTGGGAGAGCGATGTCCTGCATGACGACGGGGTGCGGGCCGCGATCGAGGCGACTCCGCGGCACGTCTTCGTCCCACGATTCTTCGTACAGGAGCCCACCGGAGCGTGGGTGGCGAGCGACCAGCGGACTCCGGGGTACCTCGACGAGGTCTACCGAGACCGACCACTGGTGACCACACTCGGCGAACTCTCCGACGGGCAGCGGGTCACGGTGTCCTCGTCGACCACCCCGGGCCTCATGGTGCGGATGATCGAGGCGCTCGAACTCGACGATGCGTCGCGGGTGCTGGAGATCGGCACCGGCACCGGTTACAACGCGGCCCTGTTGACCCGCCTGCTCGGTGCCCGTCAGGTGTTCTCCCTGGACGTCGCAGCCGAACTGATCGAAGCCGCCCGCAGCAGGCTGGCGCGTCTCGGTTTGACACCGACTCTGCTCGCCGCCGACGGCGCCGCAGGACTCCCCGACCACGCCCCGTACGACAGGATCATCGCGACGTGCTCGGTGCGACGGGTGCCGTGGTCGTGGGCCGACCAGACCCGGCCCGGCGGCCTCGTACTGGCGGATCTCAAACCGGCGCTGCACGCGGGAAGCCTCGTCGCACTGCGCCGTCAGGAGGATCGACTCGAGGGTCGGTTCCTCCCCAGGTGGGCGGCATTCATGGCGATGCGCGGTGCGGCGGCTCCTGCCGAGATCGTCGAGGTGCGACGCGGCGAGGAGGGCGCGCGCGGAACGACGTCGCTCGGCTCGGACCCGGCGAGTGAGCTCGTGCCGTGGTTTCTGGTGCAGGCGGAGCTGCCGCGCATCGTCGCCACCGGCCTGCGCGGCCGCGCTCCGGACGGTCGGCCGAGCTGGGCGACGGTGGCCGCCGAGGACGGCTCGTGGTGCGAGGTGGCGATGCAGGCGGACGGCACGGGGAGCCGAGTCACCAGGCAGGGCGGGCCGGTGCGGATCTGGGATCGCTTCGAGCGAGTCGTCTGCGAGTGGGAGAACCTCGGTCGCCCAGGATGGGGGCGGTTCGGGCTGACGGTTCGGCCCGACGGCTCGCACATCGTGTGGCTCGACGAGCCCGCGAGCCCACATCGCCGGGTGCTGCCGCCCACTGAGTGACGCCGTGGCCTCGGTGCCGGGTGGCCGATCACCGGAGTTCGGTTTCGATGTGCTGCGGGTGGTGGCGGGAATCCCGGGGAAACCGAACCCAACTCTCGGCGACGTCCGGGTAGGCGCGGGTCTCGGCTCCGGGCGGGTCCGTCTGCTCCGCCGCGCCTCGTGAGCGGGACAGACCGGCCACTGTGGAGGGCTGCCGTACCCGCGCATCTCTGCCCGCGGTGCCGTCGGCGACAGGTGATCTGCCTCTCACGACTCGGTGACCGTAGGGTGGTGCATCTGGGCCTGCCTGCGGCGGATCAGGCTCTGCCGTCCGGCGGATCTCCCTCTGCTCGAGCGATGACGGGCCGGGTGAGTGCCCCCCGGCGTTGATGATTGGCACTCCCCTCGGTAGAGTGCCAGTCATACGGCGCTGAACCGCCCCGGCACCCGCGACGGCGGGGTGGCAGGAGCCGTCAAATCCTGCCAACGCTTCCGAGGCCCCAGAAGGTGGAGGTCACATCGTGGCGAGCGTGAACATCAAGCCACTTGAGGACAAGATCGTCGTCCAGGCGAGCGAGGCCGAGACGACGACCGCGTCCGGGCTCGTCATCCCGGACACGGCCAAGGAGAAGCCCCAGGAGGGCAAGGTCCTGGCCGTCGGACCGGGTCGTGTCGACGACAACGGCAACCGCGTCCCGCTGGACGTCGCCGTCGGTGACGTCGTCATCTACTCGAAGTACGGCGGCACTGAGGTCAAGTACAACGGCGAGGAGTACCTGATCCTCTCCGCGCGCGACGTGCTGGCCGTCGTGAACTGACGAGTTCATGACAGAGCCCGTCTCCGGCCTCCTCCTGTCGTGACAGGAGCGCAGGGATCAGAGACAGGCTCTCAGGTCGACTACGCACCGCCCCGGCGGTCCCGGACCCTCGGGATCTCCGGGGCGGTCGCGTCTTCCCCCCTGGTTGTATCTGGACCCGCGCAGGTGGTCCGCGCCCTGCTGGTCACCCCCGTGGTCCTCCAGGCACGCTTCAACACCCCTTGAGAGGGACCAGAGAATGGCTGCAAAGCAGATCCGGTTCGACGAGCAGGCTCGACGCTCGCTGGAGAGCGGTGTCAACAAGCTCGCCGACACAGTCAAGGTCACGCTCGGCCCGCGCGGCAGGCACGTCGTGCTGGACAAGAAGTTCGGCGCGCCGACGATCACCCTCGACGGTGTGACCGTCGCTCGCGAGGTGGAGCTCGAAGACCCCTACGAGAACCTGGGCGCTCAGCTCGCCAAGAGCGTCGCGACCAAGACCAACGACGCGGCGGGTGACGGCACCACCACGGCCACCGTGCTGGCCCAGGCGCTGGTCCGGGAGGGCCTGCGCAACGTGGCGGCAGGTGCGAACCCGATGGTGCTCGGCAAGGGCATCCAGGCCGCCGCCGACGCCGTGGTCGAGACCCTGAAGGCCAAGGCCACCCCGGTCAAGGGCCGCGACAACATCGCGCAGGTCGGTCAGGTTGTCTCGCGGGACGAGACGATCGGCGCCCTGCTCGGCGAGGCCATCGAGCGGGTCGGCGAGGACGGCGTCGTCACCATCGAGGAAGCCTCGACGATGTCCACCTGGCTGGAGGTGACCGAGGGCGTCCAGTTCGACAAGGGCTTCCTCTCGCCGCACTTCGTCACCGACGCCGACCGCCAGGAGGCGGTGCTGGAGAACGCCCTGGTGCTGTTGTACCGGGAGAAGATCTCCGCGCTGGCCGACTTCCTGCCTCTGCTGGAGAAGGTCGTCGAGGCGGGCAAGCCGCTGCTGATCATCGCCGAGGACATTGAGGGCGAGGCCCTGTCCACCCTGGTGGTCAACTCGATCCGCAAGACCGTGCGCGTCGTCGCGGTCAAGGCGCCGTACTTCGGCGACCGCCGCAAGGCGTTCCTGGACGACCTCGGCGTGGTCACCGGCGCGCAGGTCGTCGCGTCCGAGGTCGGGATGAAGCTGGCCGACTCCGGGCTCGACGTGCTGGGCACCGTTCGCCGCGTGGTGGTCACCAAGGACGACACCACCCTGGTGGACGGCGCAGGCACCCGCGCCGACATCGACTCGCGCGTGGAGCAGCTGCGTCGTGAGATCGCGGCGACCGACTCCGAGTGGGACCGCGAGAAGCTTCAGGAGCGGCTGGCCAAGCTCTCCGGCGGCATCGCGGTGATCAAGGTCGGCGCGGCCACCGAGATCGAGGTCAAGGAGCGCAAGCACCGGATCGAGGACGCGATCGCGGCCACGAAGGCGGCCGTCGAAGAGGGAATCATCCCCGGCGGCGGGTCCAGCCTGGTGCACGCGGCCAAGGAGCTCGAAGGCGGCCTCGGCCTCACCGGCGACGAGGCGACCGGCGTTGCGCTCGTGCGGGCCGCGCTGAGTGCCCCGCTGTTCTGGATCGCCTCCAACGCGGGCGAGGAGGGCGCCGTGGTGGTCTCCAAGGTCGCCGAGCAGAGCTGGGGCGGCGGCTTCGACGCCGCGAGCCTCACCTACCGCGACCTGTTCGATGCGGGCATCGTCGACCCGGTGAAGGTCACCAGGTCCGCCGTGGTCAACGCCGCTTCGATCGCGCGCATGATCCTCACGACGGAGAGCGCCGTCGTCGAGCTGTCGGAAGAGGACGCCGCGGCCGGACACGGCCACGGGCACGGCCACTGACCTGGTCGATCACTTCACGAGCTCACACACGGGGCGGCACCGACTCTGCGCGGTGCCGCCCCGTCATGTGTGAACTCCGGACCGGAAGGGCCCCGAGACGGCCGGATCAGGAGGCGAGCCCCGCCATCCTGCGGCTCTTGGACTTGATCAGCAGCGTTCGCTCGGCCTCGGACAGGCCGCCCCAGATGCCGTACGGCTCTTGAACCGCCAACGCGTGCTGCCTGCACTGTTCGAGCACCGGGCACTGCTGGCACACCTCTTTCGCCCTTGCCTCCCGCCGTGACCTCGCCGGACCTCTCTCGCCGTCCGGATGGAAGAAGAAGGCGCTGTCCATGCCTCTGCATGAGCCCTGAAGCTGCCAATCCCACAGGTCCGCGTTCGGCCCTGGCAGCCGCCGAGTGTCGGCCATTTGTCGACCACCTCCCCGCAAGTGGTGCACTTGTCGCGAGTGCGACCGCACCCCCGTATGGGGATCTACGCTAGAACCGCGCCATAACTTGTTCAAGACCCTTCGCTCCATAAGTTGTTCACACTAATGGGCGTTATCCTGTGGCGCGGAGCACTTCGTGCCCCTGTGACAGCCGAGAACAGGTGATCAGATCACCGCCCAGACGACCGGAACGGACATGGCCTCGTGAGCACGCAGCCAGGACCCGACGACGGTGGTGAGACCGACGAGGGCTGCGTGGCTCCGCTTGGCGAGATCGAGCCGCTGCCCGCCACGACCAGTGACGAGCCGACTCTCACCGTCGCCGCGGTCGCCCGTCGGCTCGGCGTCGCGCCCGCCACTCTGCGCACCTGGGACCGGCGCTACGGCCTGGGCCCGAGCGGGCACACCAGCGGAAGACACCGTCGGTACGGCCCGCTGGACGTCGCGCGGCTCGAGCTGATGCAGCACGCGCTGTTGCGGGGCGCCTCGCCCGCCGAGGCGGCGCGGTATGCCCTGAGCACCTCCTCGCCTGCGCCGAGGGTCGCGCCTGAGGCGGAGTCGACCTCGGTTCGGGTGACCGGACGGGTCGTGGAGACCGACGAGACGCTGCCGCAGCCTCCTCGGCCCCGGCTGGTCCACGATGCGGGACGCCTCGGTGCGGAGCCGGGGGGGTCCGCAGCCGCGACCGCCTCGTCGCCTCAGGGCGGCTCCTCGGCGACCGACGCGGCCTCGACGGCCGCCGACGGTCCGCTGCCGGGGCTGACCTCCGGACTGCTCTCCGGCGGCCTGGATCTGCCCTCCTTCGAACACCGGGCCCGGTCCGGCGGTCGCGGGCTGCGGCTGCCGGGTGCGAGCAGCCGAGCCAGGGGGCTCGGCCGCGCGGTGACGGCGATGGACTCCTGGTCGGTGAACCGGCTGCTGCTGGAGGCACTGCACGAGGACGGCGTGCTGACGGTGTGGCAGGAGCTGGCCGAGCCGGTGCTCGCCGCGTTGAACGAACGGTGGGAGCACTCCGGCGAGGGCCGGGAGATGACCCGGCTGTTGAGCGAGTGCCTGGTCACCGTGATGAGCACCGTGACGGCCGGGGCGGCCGAGCCGAGGACGGCGAGGTCGGTGCTGCTCGTCGGTGCTCCCGGCGAGTCGCACGGCCTCCCGATGTACGTGTTGGCGGCCGAGCTGTCCCAGCGGCGACTCGGGGCGAGGCTGCTGGGTGTCGGGCTGCCGATGGACGGGGTGGTCGCGGCAGTGCGGCGGGTAGCCCCCGCCGCGATGGTCCTGTGGGCGCAGCGACCGCGCTGCGGCGATCCCGGGGTGTTCGAGGCCCTGCCGAGGACCCGGCAGCGGGTGCGGCTGTTCGCGGGCGGGCCTGGTTGGGACCAGAGCACCCTCCCGAGCCGGGTGGAGGCTGTGACGGAGCTCGCATCCGCGGTGGACCTCATCGAGCGAACCGTCGTGGTCCGGGGCGGGCGCGGGTAGTCGTCCTCGTCCTTACCAGGGGTGATCGCGCAGGCCCGGCCGGGAAAACCCCGCGTTTTCGTCGGTCTTCTGGGTAGGGTCGGGTGTGCTCCATTCCGGTGAACCTCAGGTGGCTACCCGATGGAGCAAGTACTTGACGGATTAAGCACCAGATCGGGTCAAGGTTTGGCGACCGGCGTCCGATAGGGAAGTGGAACGTCACTCGGCTGCAGGAAGGAGTTCCCGTGACGACGGTCTTGATCTGCGATGACCGGCGGAGCGTCCGGGAGGGGCTCACTCGCGTGATGTCGGCGGTCCCGGGTGTGAGCCGGATCGATTGTGTAGCCCATGGTGACGAGCTGCTCGCTCGTTTCTCCAGGCAGGCTGTCGATGTCGTGCTGGTGGGAACGCAGCGCGCCGTGCCAACGGGCGTGGAGGCCACCAGGCGGCTCGTCTCGGCTCACCCACAGGCTAACGTCATCGTCTTCGGCGCCCCGGACGACGCGGGCAGCATCGCTGCCGCGATCGCGGGTGGAGCGCGCGGTTACCTGCGATGGGACGCCTCGCGTCCCGAGCTGGTCGCCGCCTTGGCGCACACGCTGGCGAGCACTGCGGTGCCCGCTCCGCGTCAGCCCTCTGATCCGGGAGTCCAGCTCACCGAGCGTGAGCTCCAGGTGCTGCGGGGCATGAGCCAGGGAAAGAGCAATGGTCAGATCGGGCGCGAGCTCTATCTGTCCGAGGACACCGTCAAGACACACGCGCGACGTCTGTTCCGCAAGTTGGGCGTGCGCGATCGCGCGCAGGCAGTTGCCCACGGCTTCCGCAGGGGACTCGTCTCCTGACTTCGCGGCACCACTGGCGCCGACCGGCACATGATGCTGGTCGGCGCCTTGTGCTGCGCTCTCACGCTGGTCGTGGCGCGGAGGCATGCGCTGGGTGCCGTGTGTGCGGGGGGTCTGCCGTACGGTTCATCATCGTGTTGAGACACTGGGCCATGCGGTTGTCCTGCCGTCGGTGTGGCTGAGTCGAGGTCGGTCACGACGCGTCGTTCTGGTTAGGTCAGGTGATGTGATGCCCAACTCTCGGACGACACCAGCTTCACCGGTACGGTTGAATCGGCCGGTGCGTTGAGTGACGTACATCAAGCTGACCACCTCACGGACGCTCGCCGGTAACACCAGGGCTGCCTACTGCGATGACTAATTTGGGGGACGGACTGGACGCCGTCGTCGGCGAGGCCGTCGGCGGTAATCGTCGGGCGATCGAACGGTTGTTGGCGGCCATTCGTCCCCTTGTGGTGCGGTACTGCCGTGCCAGGGTCGGTAGACAGGAACGGTCGTCAGCCTCAGCTGACGACGTCGCCCAGGAGGTGTGTCTCGCCGTGCTCACGGCGCTGCCGGGCTACCGCGACCAGGGACGTCCGTTCTTGGCGTTCGTGTACGGCATCGCCTCGCACAAGGTTGCGGATGCACACCGGGCTGCGGCGCGGAACAAGTCCGAGCCGGTGCCCGAGGTTCCTGACGCACCGGGTAACGAGGCTGGTCCGGAGCAGCGGGCCATGCAGGACGAGCTGTCCGGTCGGATGGGAAAACTGCTTCAGGTGCTGCCGCCGAAACAGCGAGAGATCCTGCTGCTTCGGGTGGTCGTCGGGCTCTCCGCCGAGGAGACGGCTGAAGCCGTGGACTCGACGCCCGGCGCGGTGCGAGTCGCCCAGCACCGGGCCCTGACCAGGCTGAGGAAGACGCTCGCCACGGAGGAGGTGGTCTGAAGTGGCCGACAGACACGATGATGACGAGCCCACGTCGGGTGATCGAATCGAGAACGGGAACCCCTCGCCGTCGTCATCTGACGAGACGGGGCACCTCGACGGCTTCGCATCCCAGGCGGAGCCGGAGTCTCCGGCGGAGCACATCGACCTCTCCGCAGTACAGGCCGATGACGCGCTTCTCGACGCGCTCGGCGGAACGGACCCGACGGTCGGCGAGGAGCAGTCCGCCGACCAGGACCTCAGCGCCATGCTGGTCGCGTGGCGGCGAGAGGCCGACGCCGAGCCGTTCGGCGAACTCATCGACATCGACACCGCCGTGGCGACCATCGCCGCCGCCCGGCCTCCGGTGCGGCGCAGGACTCGATTCCTGGTTCCGCTCGCCACTGCTGCCGCCGTGCTCGCCATCGCCTTCACCGGGGTGAGCGTCGCCGCGCGCGAGGCACGCCCCGGCGACACCCTGTGGGGACTGTCCCGCGTGTTGTTCACCGAGCACGCGAACTCGGTGGAGGCGGCCGTCACGGTCCAGGACGAACTGGCCGCGGCCGAGGCCGCGTTGTTCGCGGGCAGGCTCGATCAGGCCGAGGCGGCGCTCGAGCGCGCGGGTGCCTCGCTCGACTCGGTGTCCGACGACGACGGGCATGCCGACCTTCGCGCCACACACGATCGGCTGCGGGACAGGCTCGATCCGGCCGCTCCGCCGCCCGTCGAGGATGACGACGAGGCCGAGGACTCCGAGAACACGACGGGTGGCGGCGAACCGCCGGTGCTGGTCGACACCACCACTGAGCAGCCCCCGCCGACTCAGCCGACCGAAGACTCCGAGCCGACTCCGCCGGACGAGACGACGACCCCGCCGCCGGAGGAGACGACGCCGAGCACACCGCCGACGCCGAGCACTCCGCCGTCGCCCAGTACGCCGTCGGGCAGCGAGCCGGACACCAGCACCGGGTCCCGGACGGAGGACTTCTCGACGGTGCCATCCGGCGGCGAGTGATCCCCGGCGAGTGATCCCCGGGGAGTGATTCCCGGGAGCGAAGCCTGGAAGTGCTCTCCGACGGCACCTGCCCGCCGGATCGCCCGGCTCGCCGGGCAGCCCGGCAGCCGGGCGTGGCTCAGGCCTCGGTGGCCTCGGTCGCGCCTGCCGCGTCCGAGTAGCCTCGGCAGTACTCCCAGGTCACGTAGTGATTGGGGTCGGGGTTGTATGCGGGTTCGTGCGGTCGCATGTGACCATCGGCCAGGAGCTGCGTCAGGCTCGATCGGAGCAGCTCCCAGTCGTGATAGTGCGGTTCGGCACAGTCCGCGCAGTCGACGACGATGCCGCGCAGGCCGCGCTGTTCCAGCAAGGCCTGGTAGACCGCCAGGTCAGCGAGGTCGGCCAGCAGTTCGGCCCGTTCGTCTTCGTCGAGTGCTCGGTCGTCGTCGTCCGCAGGCTCGCCTAGGGCGCGCGCCGGGTCCTCCGGGTCGCTCGCGAACGGATCTGGGGGCAGGGCATCGTGCGGCACGAAGCGCACGGTACCGGGCGAGACCTCGCTGTTGTCGTCGATACCATGGAAGAACCCGCCCCGCGAGGATGTTCACCCTCATACGGTTAACCCTCACACGGAGGACGAGCGGGACATCAGGCAGTCGCACACGCGTGAGGCTTCGCGGCCGACGCGGACGCGGCAGGTGCTTCAGGAAGGCAATTCCCAGTGACCACCAGCGATTCGGTTGACGAGCGAACCTCTTCGGTGCTTCGCGACATCGAGAGCGGACTGCCCGCGAAGTTCGCCTCGCTCGGGCTCACCTTCGACGACGTGCTCCTGCTGCCCGCGGAGTCCGACGTGATTCCCAGCGGAGTCGACACGAGCACACCGCTCTCCCGCAACGTCCGGCTGCGCATCCCCCTGCTGTCCTCGGCGATGGACACCGTCACCGAGTCGCGGATGGCGATCGCGATGGCCAGGCAGGGCGGCATGGGTGTGCTGCACCGCAATCTGCCGGTCGAAGAGCAGGCTGCCCAGGTCGAGGTCGTCAAGCGGTCCGAGGCGGGGATGGTCACCGACCCCGTGACCTGCTCTCCGGAGGACTCCCTCGCCGAGGTCGACGCGCTGTGTGCTCGATTCCGCATCTCCGGCGTCCCCGTGACCGACCCGGACGGCACGCTCGTCGGCATCATCACGAATCGCGACATGCGCTTCGAGGTCGACTTCACCCGCCGAGTGCGTGAGGTGATGACCCCCGCGCCGCTGGTCAGCGCCCAGGTGGGCGTCACGGCCGAGGCCGCGCTCGGCCTGCTGCGCAGGCACAAGATCGAGAAACTGCCGATCGTCGACGGCGCGAACAAGCTGCGCGGACTGATCACCGTGAAGGACTTCGTCAAGACCGAGAAGTACCCGAACGCGACGAAGGACACCGACGGCAGGCTGCTCTGCGGCGCGGCGGTCGGCGTCGGCGCGGAGGCGCGGGAACGCTCGATGGCACTGGCCGACGCGGGCGTGGACGTGATCATCGTCGACACCGCGCACGGGCACTCGCGGGCCGTGGTCGACATGGTGGCGCTGCTCAAGCGGGAGCTCGGCGACACGGTCGACGTCATCGGCGGCAACGTCGCCACCCGCGCCGGGGCACAGGCCCTGGTCGACGCGGGCGCCGACGGCGTGAAGGTGGGCGTCGGCCCCGGCTCCATCTGCACCACGCGCGTGGTGGCCGGCGTCGGAGTCCCGCAGATCAGCGCGATCTACGAGGCCGACCTCGCGTGTCGCCCCGCAGGCGTCCCGGTGATCGGCGACGGCGGCATCCAGTACTCCGGCGACATCGCCAAGGCGATCGCCGCAGGTGCCAGCTCCGTGATGCTGGGCAGCCTGCTCGGCGGCACCGCCGAGGCGCCCGGCGAGCTCGTGCTGGTCAACGGCAAGCAGTACAAGACCTACCGGGGCATGGGCTCCCTGGCGGCGATGAGCTCGCGTGGTCCGTCGAAGTCCTACTCCAAGGACCGCTACTTCCAGGACGACGTCCTCTCGGACGAGAAGCTGGTTCCGCAGGGCATCGAGGGCCGGGTGCCGTTCCGGGGCCCGCTTGCGCAGGTCATCCATCAGCTCGTCGGCGGACTCTCCGCAGGCATGGGCTTCGCGGGTGCCCGCACCGTCGCGGAGCTCCAGGACGCTCAGCTCGTCCGGATCACCGCCGCCGGGCTTAAGGAGAGCCACCCCCACGACATCACCATGACGGTGGAGGCGCCGAACTACACCACGCACTGACGCCTCCTGTGATCATGGCGAGGACGTCGTCTGCTTCTCGGCCGCCGTCCGTCGGCAGCGGTGCGAGGCGTCGGGGCAGGCAGGCTCGAGCCGAGCCGGTCCGGATCTGCGGAGCTCCGAAGCGGCAGGCCGGTGTCGCCGAAGCGGCGGATGTGCGCTGGTGAGAGCCCGCTTCCGGCCGTGACGGCCTTCCCTGTCCGCCGCCCGAGCCGGGCGGCCCGACCCCCCGGGGTCGGCGCCGTCTGCCCGGCGCTTCACAATGGCTTCCTCTGCTGGAACGGCGTAGGGAGACAGACGTGCGGGATCAGGTGGAGATCGGTAGAGGACGTACCGCGATGCGTGCCTACGACCTCGACGACGTGGAGATCGTGCCGTCTCGTCGAACGCGCTCCTCCAAGGACGTGTCGCTGGGCTGGCAGATCGACGCCTACCGCTTCGGCATCCCGCTGGTGACCCATCCGACGGACGCCATCGTCTCGCCCGCCACCGCCGTGCGCGTCGGCGAGCTCGGCGGCCTGGCCGTCCTCAACGCCGAAGGGCTCTGGGCTCGGCACTCCGACGTCGAGGATGTCATGTTCCGGCTGGTCACCGCCGCCGAGGACGACGACGACCCCGCCGCTGCAGTGCGACTGCTCCAGGAGCTTCATGCGGCGCCGATCCGGCTGGACCTGCTCTCGCAGTCGATCAAGGAGATTCGCGAGTCCGGGGCGCACGTCGCGGTGCGGGTCAGCCCGCAGCACGCCGAGGAGCTGACGCCGGATCTGCTCGCGGCCGGGGTCGAGATCCTGGTGCTCCAGGGAACGATCATCTCCGCCGAGCACGTCGCCAGGGACGGTGAGCCGCTGAACCTCAAGCGCTTCATCGCCGAGTTGGACGTGCCGGTGATCGCGGGCGGCGTCGGCGACTACCGCACCGCCATGCACCTGATGCGCACCGGCGCCGCAGGCGTGATCGTCGGATTCGGCCACGCCACCAGCACCACGACGACGGAGGTCCTCGGCATCGGCGTCCCGATGGCCACGGCGATCGCCGACGCGGCCTCCGCGCGCCGGGACTACCTGGACGAGACCGGTGGCCGGTACGTGCACGTCCTCGCCGACGGCGGGATCAGCACCTCCGGCGACATCGCGAAGGCCATCGCCTGCGGTGCGGACGCGGTGATGCTCGGCGAGCCGCTCGCCCTGGCCAGCGAGGCGCCCGCGCAGGGCTACTACTGGACGTCCGCCGCCGCGCACCCCTCGCTGCCGCGCAGCGAGATCTTCCCGGTGCCCAGCACCGACTACGACCTGGAGACCCTGCTCTTCGGCCCGTCCTCCGACCCGCTGGGTACGGTGAACCTGTTCGGCGCGCTGCGTCGGGCGATGGCCAAGACCGGCTACTCCGATCTGAAGGAGTTCCAGAAGGTGGGCCTCACCGTCCGTCGGTGACGACCACGTTCGGCCTGCTGCGGTCGCCGGCGTCCGTCGGCTCCTCTCCAGGATCGGCGTCGCCCGGACCGCTGCGGCCGAACCTGCGGGCCTGCGGTCGCCCGACGGCGCGGCCGGGTCCCGCGCCTCGTCAGTAGACGACGCGGATGTTTCCGATCAACCGCTCGGTGCGCGATGCCACGGTTGAAATTCGTTCCGGCGAGGCTCATCTCGGCTGCGATGAGCCTCGCTGCGGGGCTGCGTGTGCCTCATCTGCTCAGAGGTCCATGCTCGGGCCAGGACTGTTCCTCAGGCTGTTCTTGCGGGCCGAGGCGTCGGCTGGTGGGAACAGCTGGAACCCCCCATGGGGGCCATGAGGACACCGACGGCAAGCCCGCGTGGAAGCCGTCGACCACGTTGGAACCCCTCGTAGGGACGATGAGGACCTGTTCGGCTACGAGGCCGGGCTAGAGCACACGCTGTTGGAACCCCTCATAGGGACGATGAGGACCCGAGAGTAAATCCGCGCCAGTCGGGGCCGGTGGTCGAGACTCACACCCCGTCGTCCTCGCCGAGACGCCGGATCATGGCGGCGATCCGCGCTCCGCGCAGCGCGGGCACGGCCGTGATGATCGGCAGCAGCAGGGGATATCGCTCACCTGCGGTCAGAGCTGCGAATCGGGCTGCTGCGGCAGGCGACGCCGTCAGCGCAGCGAGGACGTCTGCAGGCACCTCGACGGTGGCCGAACCCGGGTATGCCCGCTCCCACCGACCGTCGAGTCGTGCCCGCTCGATCTCCGCGTGTCCGCGAAGGCGCATGCGACCTTGTTCGATCAGAGAGCCGACGAGCCCGACATTCCGTTGCGACCAGATCGACCTGCGCCGTCGGGGTGTGAAGCGTTGCAGGAACGTCGCGTCGTCGCGCCCCTTTCGCTGCCCGTCGATCCACCCGCTGCAGAGTGCTTCATCCAGCGCCTGGGAGTAGGTCAGTGTCGTCGGTGCGACCGTCCCCTTCTTCGCCAGCACCAGCCACACCCCGTCCGAGACGTTCTCGTTCACCTCGAGCCAGGCCCGCCAGTCGGCCGCGTCCGGGATCACCAGCGGTTGTTCGTTCACGCGTTCATCCTTCTCGCAGACGATGGTCAGGTGATCCAACCCGGTCCGACGGGTCGGCGAGCCGCACCCCCGGGCGGTGCCGGCGAGACGACGTCAGGCCTGGGCGTGCTCAGCCGCGACGTCGAGGACCCAGGTGATACCGAAGCGATCGGTCAGCATCCCGAAGGCGGGCGCCCACTGAGCCGGGGCGTAGGCCTCGATGACGGTGGCGCCGTCCGCCAGCCGCTCCCACAGCGCGCCGACCTCCTCGACCGTCTCACCTCGGACGGAGAGGAAGAACGGCTCCTCGGTGAGGGTGACACCGTTCTCGCGGCGTGTGGTCGGCGCGCCCTCGGCGACAGGTGCGTCTTGACCGGGGACGTCGTAGGCCATGATCCGGAAGCCGTTGTCCGCGATGACCTGGCCGAACACCACCTTGTCCGCACCGGGCAGCTCGGCTGGCATGCCGAAGTCGCCGTAGGTGGCGGCGATGACCTGCCCGCCGAACACCGACTGGTAGAACCCCAGGGCCGCGCGGGCCTGCCCGCGGAAGTTCAGGTGGGCGACAGCATTGATCGACATGGTGATCCGGTCCTTCACACGTGGATGTCGTCGCTGGAGATCTCCGGCGACGAGACCCAATCTGTCACCCGTTCCGGTCAGGGAACGTCCGCTACTCGTGACAGTGTCGAAGACATGCCCACCGCCTCGTCGACGACGACCTCGTCTCGCCTGCTCGCCCTGCTGTCGTTGCTGCAGGTCCGCCGGGACTGGCCGGGGGAACAGCTGGCCAACCGGCTCGGTGTCAGCGACCGCACGGTGCGCCGCGACGTCGACCGTCTGCGCGAGCTCGGATATCCCGTCCAAGCGGTCCGGGGGCCCGAGGGCGGTTACCGGCTCGAGGCAGGCAGTGAACTGCCACCCCTGCTGTTCGACGACGAGCAGGTGGTCGCGCTCGCCGTGGCGTTGCGCATCGCGACCGTGACGGGAGCGGGCATCGAGGAGGCCGCCGCGCGCGCCCTCGCGACGGTGCGCCAGGTCCTGCCCGCCCGTCTGCGGCAGCGCGTCGACGCCCTGGAGGTCACGGCGATCGCGTTGGCAGGGCGGGGGGAGGACCCCCAGGTCGGCACCGACGTCCTGGTCGCGCTGAGCGCCGCCATCCGAGCCGGGGAGGAGGTGCGGTTCGACTACCGTTCGCCGGGACGGTCGGACGGTGCCGAAGCGCAGCCGCCTCGGCGGTTGGAGCCCCACCACCTCGTGGTCCACCACGGGCGCTGGTACCTCGTCGGCTGGGCCGCGGAACGCTTGGAATGGCGGATCTACCGCGCTGACCGGCTGACACTTCGCGTGCCGAACGGGCCCCGGTTCACCCCGCGAGAGGTGCCGGGCGGCAACGTGGCCGCCTTCCTCTCCGCCCGCTTCACAGGCTCCGAGGGCGCGAACGAATGGCCGTGTCAGGGCGAGGTGATCCTCGACCTGCCCGCCGCGCAGGTGGTTCCGTTCGCCGCCGACGGACTCGTCGAAGAACTCGGCCCCGCCCGAACCAGGCTGCTGATCGGCTCCTGGACCTGGGCCGCCTTGGCCGCCACGCTGGCACGGTTCGCTACGGAGATCGAAGTCGTCGGTCCGCCCGCGCTGCGAGACGCCTTCGCCGAGCTGTCCCGCCGCGCCGGCCGCACCGCAGGCCTCCCGGTGCCATAAGGCCCGCTCCGATCACCGGGCGTCGGCGTGGCGAGACCCCCGATTCGGTTCCAGAGGCGAACCGCCCTCGGTCCTCGGCGATCTTCACCTGGCCATGGGTGCGGGTGCCGGCATCAACACGTATGTCCGGAATTCTGTCCAGGGGCAGGCTCGTCGTGCCGGAGAGCTTCGTGCCGACGGACTGCCGATCCTCGTGGACTGCGGTGCCGCCGATGAGTTCCTGCTTCATGACGGCGCAGTCCACCTGCACGAAGTCGTGACTGAGCTTGGCATCGCGCATTCGTTCCGACTTGTCGAAGGTGCCGGGCACGTCGGGCCGGAAGCGGCGTCACGAACCAAGGACGCGATTCGCTTCATCGGCGCCGCCGTCACGTCGCGTGGGCCCCGTCCCACCGTGGGCTCATCGAACAGGTAGAACAGGTCCGCGAGCGCGCTGCCGTGGGGCGAGGCGGCGGTAGGCGAATCCGCGCGTCGACACTGGTTCGAGACGGACCCCGTCGGCATGGATCGCCGCCTTCCATCGGGGCGGCGTGCCGGGCAGCCGCACTGCCCGGCCGCACCTCGGTACCGTCACCCCACTCTCACCGCCACCGCAGCCGGTTCCCCCTCGTGTTCCTGGCCAGGAACAGCGTCAGATACGCCTGGGCGGCCATGACCCCGATGCGGTGCTCGCGGCCGTAGTACGTGTTCTCTCCGTTGGCGCCGTAGGTGCGGCCGTCGGGGAAGCGGGACATCAGGTTCAGCTGGTCCTCGTTGTGCAGCCGCTCCCAGGTCGCCGCGGCCGGGTCGATGCCGGTGTCCTGGGCGGTGAGGTCGACCAGCAGATCGAAGTTGCCGAAGTAGAACGGGAAGTGTGTGCCCCAGTCGTTGCCCTCGGGGTAGTAGATCTCCGCCGATCCCGGTCGGTAGATCGTGCTGGTGCCCCCGTCCGGCAGCGGGAACGGCTTCTCCACCAGCGCGGCGTACGTCCGCGTGATGTTGTGCAGCGCGGCTCTCGGCGCCGCACGGTCGGCCAGGCCGAAGACGAAGCCCTGGTAGAGGCTCTGATCGAAGGAGACCATGTACAGCGGATGCAGGCGATCATGGTTCTGCAGGGTGCCGTCGTCGGCGATGTTCGTGCCCTGCAGCCAGCTCGACAGCCGGATGCCGTTGATCGTCTCGCCACTCGTGAGGTCCGCAGGGCAGGCGGCTCCCGCCACCAGGAGTTCGACGTTTCGGCGCCGCCAGCTCGCGGCGTCGGGGTGGTTCGGCATCATCACCGCCGCCAGAGAGAGCGCGGCTGCGCTCCAACTGTTCTCCTCCGCCTTGCTGTCGCCGGGGGTGACGACGGTGCCGTCGCGGCGCGTCATGTAGAGCTGGTCACCGCTGCCGCCGACGAGGTAGACGTCGTCTCCGGTGGTCAGCCGCTGTGCCTCCCAGACCAGCATCGCGACCAGATGCTCGCGCTCGGCGGTGTCCAGCTCCGCCCAGAACAGCCAGCCTGCCAGCGCGGTGTAGTAGGCCCATAGCGCGGTCTGCCAGCCACTGCCCCACCGCGTCGCGGGGTCGGCGTTGTTCGCCCGGTGCCGCGCGGCCAGAGTGCGGATGAGGTTTCGCGTTCGGATGGCGGCGTTGGCGGCGGACAGCGTCTGCGGGTCGTAGGTACCGGTGGTCAGCGCGGTGGCGGCGGACACGGCGGCCATGGCGGGCAGCCGGACGGCCCGCTCGTCGGTGCCCCGGAGATCGATATAGCCGTCCGGGAGATAGCGCGGGTACATTCCGGCGTACCAGGGTCCGATCAGATAGCGGGTGCTGCCTGCGAGAATCGTCGTCACCCGCTGCCCGGCGGTATCGGCCCCCGGATACGACCCCAGGTTCGGCCAGTCGATCGGGATGACGTCATTCTCGGCGGCCTCGGCGACAGCGGGCGCACCGAGCGCGGTCACGGCACCGAGTAGACCGGCGGTGCCGAGGAATCGGCGGCGGGAGAACGGGGGAAGTGCGGGCATACGGGCACTCCAATCGCGGGCCGAATGTCCGAGCGCAATCAATCATGGCAGCAGGGACGACAGGGCACAAGGGTCTAGACCATGAGGGGATTCCCGCTGCTCATGGCAGTTCTGGCAGCCGCTGAACAGCCGGCCGGTCAGCATCGTGACGTGCGGATAGGGCGCACGCCGTATCGCTGCCGAGATTCCCGAATTCCGCATCACCCGGCCGTCCGGACCGACGACGGTTCCGGCGATAATCCCGGCCGAGCGCGTCACCGACACCGGAGAACGAATTCGGGATGTTTCTCGTGCACCGACTGACTGGTGATTCCTGCCGATCTCGACCTGCCGGCATTGACGTTTCGAATCAGCGTCGAACAGCGTTCCTCGTTCCTCGTCGACGATGGACGGCGAGCACTCTCCGACGTCGATGCGGCGGACCTGTAACGTGCGCTGATGCGCGGAATCGAGGGTCAGCAAGCTCCCGAGCGAACCCGCCGCCTGCTGCGAATCGGCGCGGTCGCCATGGCCAGTCTCCTGCTGGGAGGCTTGACCTTCTTCGCCCAGGGATGGTTACCGGAGTCATTCTCCTCCTTGGCCAACTCGGCCAGCGGGTGGGCGCTGCTGACCGCACTGATGGTCTTCGGTGCGCGGTTGACCGGGGTGACCGCGAGCATCGTCGGCGCGATCAGCTTCGTGCTGCTCGTGCTCGGTTACTCGCTGGCGGCGCAGCTCCAAGGCCTGTTCTACAGCCCCGTCCTGTTCGGCGTCATCGGCATCGTGGCCGGCCCCTTCGTCGGCATCGCCACCGCCTGGCTGCGTTCGTCATCGCAGTTGCGGGCCGCCGCCGGCGCCGCTCTGCTGTCGGGTATCGGGATCGGTGAGGGTGTCTACGGCCTGACCCAGGTCGCCGAGACCACGAGTCCGGTCTACTGGATCGTGATCACGGTGGCGGGGGCGGCCCTGCTGGCCGGGATGACCTTCCGGCGACTGCGCGAGCTGCGCGCACTCGCCGTCGCGGTGGTCGGCACCGCGGTCGTCGCGGCCGCCTTCAACGTCGCCTACCTCGCCGTGGGCTCCGTCGGCTCGGTCGGCTGAGTCGGCTGCGGCTGGTCCCTCGCCCGCTGTGCCGGTGGAACCACGGCACCGTGGGCGGTGCTGCGGACTCGGTCGGGCGGCGCTTCAAGCCAGGGTGTCGCCGAGGGATTCCGACCGGAGTCAGCGAGTGATCGGCCCGATCGATGCCGCACCGACCAGCCGAAACCCGACCAGGCGGGGCCGGCCCGGCTCGGCCCGATCAGCTCAGATCGTCGGCGAAGACCGTGCGTCGTTCCACGGTGAACTCGCGCATCAACCGGTGCAGCGCCGCGCGATCCGGCGCCTCGACGTCGGCGCCCCGCTCGTGTCTGGCCTCCACGGCGGGCACGTCCCCGATCACCAGTTCGTCGGCGGCCAACGCCGTGCCTGCCCGCAGGACGGCGTGGCGATCACGGGTGAACACCGATGCCCGGCCGCCGGGCAGCGAGTCCTCGATCTGGCCGAGCGCCGCGTCCAGCCCGGCCGCCGCCGAGACGACGAGCACCGGCCCGAACGCCTCCTCCCGCCACAGCCTGGCCGTCGTCGACGCCCCCACCAGCACCGTCGGTTCGACGGTGGTGCCGGAACGGTTCCCGCCGACGAGCACCTCGGCGCCGGTCTCGACGGCCTCCGTGATCCAGTTGCCGACCCGGATCGAGGCGGCCTGGTCGATCAGCGGACCCACCTGAACCTCGGGATCGTGCGGGTCGCCGGTGCGCAGTTCGCCCACGGCCGCCGTCAGCCGCGGCAGGAAGTCCGCCAGCACCGACTCGTCGACCACCACCCGCTGCACCGCCTCGGCGGACTGGCCTGCCTGGTGATTGCCGAACTCCGCGATGCGGCGGGCTGCCAGGTCGAGATCGGCAGGCGCCGACCAGTCGGCACACACCAGGGCCGTCGTGACGCCGCCGAGTTCGAGCACGAGATGTCGATCGGCCACGACCCGGCGCAGGATCGCGGCGGTGTGGCGGGAGCCGGTCAGCGAGACCACGGCGGCCCGCTCGTCACCCGCGAGCGCCTGCGCGGCCTCGTCGTCCAGCGGCAGCACGGAGAACGCGCCCTCCGGGAGGTCCGCCTCGGCCAGCAGCTCCCCGAGCATCAGGGCCGACAGCGGAGTGCGCAGCGGGGGCTTGACCAGCACGGGAGCGCCGACGGCGAGGGCAGCGGCCACCTGTCGCGTCGCCGTGTACAACGGATAGTCGACCGAGGTGAGCGCCAGGACCGGGCCGCGCGGGACCCGCCTGCTCGACGCGCCCGTCGCCCACCGGTCCGCCTCGCCGCCGCCCGCGTCGACCGAGGAGGCGGCCAGCCGGAACACCGAGGCGGCCCTGGCGGCCTCCAGCTCGGCCCACCGCAGCGGCTTGCCGTTCTCGGCCGTGATGATCTCGGCGAACTCCTCGGCGCGGTCGGTCAGGCCGTGCGCCAGTGCCGCCAGCGTCGTGGACACCGCCCGGCGGGAGCGCGTCGCGATCTCGCCGCGCACGGCAGCTGCCCCCCGCACCGCGCGCCAGACCTGGTCGGAGTCCGGTACGCAGACGGTCGCCACCTCCGTCTCGTCGTAGGGGTGGCGGACCTCCTGCCTGCCGTCGCCCGACTCCGGTCTCCCCGCGATCCAGCAGGGGCGCGGGGTAGGGGTGAAGGCGTCCACTCCGCCGTCTTGGCTGTTCGTGATGTCCACTGCGACACCGTATGCGGACGATCTTGCGGCGCGGGCGGACCTCGGGTCGGTGTGGCCTGAGACTCACCCGGCTGAGGGAAGCCGACGCCGCTGGTCGGCCGAGCTGTCTCACCTGGGACGATGTGCGGGTCACCCGAGGTCTCGTCCGTCTTCAGGAGGTTCGCCAGTGCCCAGCAGTGCGAAGGGGCCGGTACTCGTCGTCGACTTCGGCGCGCAGTACGCCCAGCTCATCGCACGCCGCGTCCGAGAGGCGCAGGTGTACTCCGAGGTGGTGCCGCACTCGTCGTCGACGGCGGAGCTGCTCGCCCGCGACCCGGCCGCCGTGGTGCTCTCCGGCGGACCGTCCAGCGTCTACGCCGACGGCGCGCCCGGGTTCGACCCGGAGCTGTTGTCGTCCGGCGTGCCGGTGTTCGGCATCTGTTACGGCTTCCAGGTCATGGCCCAGGCCCTCGGCGGCACGGTGGAACAGACCGGCACCCGCGAGTACGGGCGGACCGATCTTGATCTGGAGTCGACCAAGGGCGTCCTGCACACCGACCTGCCCGGCCACCACCCGGTGTGGATGAGCCACGGCGACGCGGTGACGAAGGCGCCGGAGGGCTTCGCGGTCACCGCGACCAGCGCGGGGGCCCCCGTCGCGGCCTTCGAGGACGTCGAGCGCAGGCTCGCGGGCGTGCAGTACCACCCCGAGGTGGCGCACTCCCCGCACGGACAAGAGGTGCTGCGGCGGTTCCTGCGCGACATCGCGGGCCTCGGCCCGGCGTGGACCACCGCGTCGATCGTCGACGACCAGGTCGCCTTGATCCGCGACCAGGTCGGCTCCGGCCGGGTCATCTGCGCCCTGTCCGGCGGCGTGGACTCCGCCGTCGCCGCGGCGCTGGTGCAGCGGGCCGTCGGCGACCAGCTCACCTGTGTGTTCGTCGATCACGGCCTGCTGCGGGCGGGTGAGCGGGCCCAGGTGGAGCGGGACTTCGTCGGCGCGACCGGCGTCCGGCTGATCACCGTCGACGCGAAAGAGCGTTTCCTCGCCGCCCTGGCAGGCGTGACCGACCCCGAGCAGAAGCGCAAGATCATCGGCCGGGAGTTCATCCGGGTGTTCGAGCAGGCGGCCCGTGATCTCCAGGCCGAGGCCGGGGAGCACGGCGAAGAGGTCGAGTTCCTCGTGCAGGGCACGCTGTACCCGGATGTGGTGGAGTCCGGCGGCGGCACCGGCACCGCCAACATCAAGAGCCACCACAACGTGGGCGGGCTGCCGGACGATCTGCGGTTCGGCCTGGTCGAGCCCCTGCGAGCCCTGTTCAAGGACGAGGTCCGTCGGGTCGGACTCGAGCTGGGGCTGCCGGAGACCATCGTGCAGCGTCAGCCGTTCCCCGGCCCCGGCCTCGGTATTCGGATCATCGGCGAGGTGACGGCCGAGCGGCTGGAGACCCTGCGTGCCGCAGACGCCATCGCCCGCGAGGAGCTGACCGCCGCAGGCCTGGATCGGGAGATCTGGCAGTGCCCGGTGGTGCTGCTGGCCGACGTCCGCTCGGTCGGGGTGCAGGGCGACGGTCGCACCTACGGTCACCCGATCGTGCTGCGCCCGGTGTCGAGCGAGGACGCCATGACGGCCGACTGGACCCGGCTGCCCTACGAGGTCCTGGAACGAATCTCCACCCGCATCACCAACGAGGTCGCCGAGGTGAACCGGGTCACGCTGGACGTCACCAGCAAGCCGCCGGGCACCATCGAGTGGGAGTGACCGTCGCTCGTGGCGACGAGCCCGCCGGGCAGGTCGATCAGCGATCGGCGTGTATGACCGAGGACTCGGGGTGCGCGGCGGGCTGGGGTGTGCGCGGGCCTCGACCCGCGCCGTCCGGCCGTGTCACGCCGATCCTCGGCGCACCAGGTGCACCGGCAGGACCTCGCGGCCGGGCGGGACGTCCTCGCCCGCGATCAGCCGGGTGAGCAGGTGCACCATCCGGCGGACCTGCTCCTGGGCGTCCTGCGCGACGGTGGTCAGCGGCGGACTGGTGTGCGGGGCGACGGCGGGCTGATCGTCGAATCCGACGACGGCGACGTCCTCCGGCACCCGTCGGCCTGCCTTGCGCAGCGCATCGATCGCACCCGCTGCCATCAGGTCGCTGGCGGCGAACACGCCGTCGAGATCGGGAACCCGGTTCAGCAGCGTGCGCATGGCCTGCTCGCCGCCCTCCCGGGCGAAGTGACCTGACTCCGTGCGCAGGTCCGTCGTCGCCTCGTCCGCCCCGGTCGCCAGCCGCCAGCCGTCGAGCCGGTCGATGGCGGCATGCTCGTCCAGCGGCCCGGTGACGCTGACGATCCGTCGCCGTCCGAGATCCATGAGGTGTCGGCCTGCGAGCCTGCCGCCCTCCCGGTTGTCGGTGTCCACCAGGTGCAACCGGTGGCCGCCCGCCCACGGCCTGCCGCCGAAGACGGTCGGAATCGGCAGGGCTGACATGGCCGAGGGCAGCGGATCACCGCGATGCGGCGTGAACAGCAGCGCGCCGTCGACGTGCCCGCCCAACAGGAACCGCTCGGTGCGTGCCTCGTCCTCCGGCGAGTGGACCAGCATCAACACCATGGCCGCGTCGAGTTCGCCCAGCCTGCCTGCTGCGGCGCGCACGACGGTGGCGAACCGAGGATCGTCGAAGATCTTCGACTCCGGCTCCGAGATCACCACGGCGACCGCGCCGGTCCGCCGGGTCACGAGCGTCCTGGCCGCGCGATTGGGCACATAGCCCAGCTCCCTGATGGCGGAGTACACCGACTCCTTGGCCTCCGGGCTCACCCTCGGCGAGTCGTTGACCACCCTGGACACGGTCGCCCGTGAGACGCCCGCCAGCGCGGCGACATCCTCCAGCGTGGGTCGATGCTCCCCCTGCGTCTGTGTCGACACCGCTCCCCGCACCTCCCCGGGAAGACTACTAGTGCCGATCCGCTCGCCGAGTTCCCGCTGAAGACGGCGGTGCGCCTCGATGCGGGTCATCGCTCCTTCCGGCGGCCGGGCCGCGTGATCAGTCCTCCCGACGTGACCGGAGCGAGCCTGCCAACAGCGCCAGGCCGATGGTGACCGCCCCGGCGGCCAGGACCCACCGCAGGTTCAGCAGCGGGAGCCAGTCGTTGCCGTCGGAGAACGTGTACGCGGCGATCAGCAGCGCGATCACGCCGCCGATCAACGTCAGCAGATCCATCGGGCCGCGACGCCGCACTGCCTTCTGCTTGTCGGCACGCTCAGCCACGCCTGACCTCCAACTGTCCCGCACCCATGTACATGTCGAGTTCCAACACTCCGCTGTCGGAGTTCTCCGGGATGCTCGTGACGCTCGTCGTCGCCCGGTCGTAGTGATCCTGATCCAGGCAGGACGATCTGCCGAGCCGCGTCTCGCAGTTCGCTCGAACCGGCAGGTCCGGCGGCACGATCACCTCGATGTCGCCGCCGAGGTTGACGACGACGCTGCTGTGCAGGGTCTCCCCTTCGGGGATCTCCAGCTCGGTGAGGTCGAGCAGGATCACGCCTGCCGAGAGCCGGTAGGACTCCTGGAGCTGACCCGGATCGGTCACGCGAAGCTCCTGGGCGCCCGCGCCGTGCCAGCCGCCGGTCTCGTGCAGCGGCACCAGCCCGAGCATGAACGTGAGCGCGGCGACCGGGGTCGTGAGCCAGATCAGTCCTCGGCCGCCGCTGCGGACGGCGCCGAGCACCATGCCGGTGCCGAGCACGGCGAGGACCAGTGCCAGCAGCCGAGGTGGTGTCAGCCAGCTTCCCGGCTCCATGAGCGGCAGGCCCGCCGCGAAGGTCAGCAGCGCCAGCGCCACGGTCACCGGGGTGATCCGGGACCGGACCCGGCGCCGGGGTTCCGGCTCCGGCTGTTCCGCCGGCTGGTGGCCGACCGGATCGGGCAGGTCCCAGGCGAACGGTGCGACGCCCAGCGGATCCCAGGCGGGGGGTGTCGGCTCCTCGTAGGGTCCGTACTCGGCGTCTTCCTCGGCGGTCGAATCCGGACTCGGCCTGCCCGCAGCGGCGGTCGACAGGTCCGTGGTCGAGTCGATGTCCGTGTTCGAGCCGGGGTTCGTCCTGGGCGCCGTCGTCGTGCCGCCTGCGCGGCCGAACGCCATGGTGCGTGCCTCGGTGGGCGCACCGTCGCCTCGGGTCTGCGGCTCGTCGGGCAGCCCGAAGGCGGCGGGATTCTCGGTCTCCGGCCAGTTGATCGTGCGCGGCGTGGTGTGTCCTCGGTTCAGGTGCAGCAGATAGAGCGCCACACCCGAGCCGCCGAGGCAGACCGCGCTGTTGAACGTGCCGTTCAGCACCCATTGGACGACGGGGACCATCGCGATGCCCAGCAGTGCGGGCAGCACCACCGTCGACAGCTGTCCCGCCGACTGGTCGCGGCCTCGACCCGCCAGCGCCTCAGCCGGGGAGGACAGCTCGTTCTCCTGACGCAGCAGCAGCCAGCCGAGCAGGTAGATCAGCACACCGCAGCCACCCCAGAACGAGGTCACCACGAGGACGACCCGGACCAGCGTGGGGTCGAGGTCGTACCGGCGGGCGATCCCGACGGCCACGCCCGCGATCTTGCGTCCCTCGCCGAGCCGGACGGGGCGAGTCCGCCAGATGTCCTTGATCGTCTCCTCGAAGCGCGGTCCGGTGGTCGAGGTCGCCCCGTTCGGTTGCCCCTGGCCTGCTGCGTCCATCCCATCCCACCGTTCGCACCGTCTCGAGTTGCCTGTCGTTCGTGTTCTCCACCGACGGAGACTGTTCCTCGACGTCCGGTCGATCAACGCCGCCGCCGGTGTCAGGCCGTCGTCCCTCCGTCAGGACTGCCGCCAGTCCGCCACGTCAGAACGGAACAGCCCGGCGGCTCGCCTGTCCCAGCATGACCTGATCCGCGACCCACGCCATCGGGGTTACCCCTGAGCCCTGCCCTCGCCACGGCGTGCCCGCGTCCGGGTCGCTCCCTGATGACGTCCGCCGCGCAGGCGTGTGACGATGTCATCGTGGCAGTACAGGCTGATCGCGAGGGGAGGCAGCCCGTGCCGGACGACGCTCCGGTGGACGACGCACATCGCATCACGCAGCGGGTGGCTCCGGCCCGGAGAGACCCGCGCGTCGGGGGCGCGGGAGGCGAGAACACGCCGAGACCCACCCTGCGTCGGCGTCGATCCTCGCGGGTGGTCGCCGGGGTCGCGGGCGGGCTGGCCGACCATCTGAAGGTCGACGTGCTCTGGGTCCGGGTCGTCATCACCCTGTTGGCCGGGGTGGACGGGCTGGGTGTCGTGCTCTACGCCGCACTCTGGGCCCTGGTGCCGCAGCGTCCGGTCGACGTCCCGGAAGCGGTGAACTCCCGGCAGCGCACCCAGGCGCTTGGTCTGGTGGTGCTCGGCTTCGGTCTGGTCGTGGCGACCACGTCGTTCGGCAGCGGCTGGAGCGGACGGCTGTTCTTCCCCGCCTCGGTGGGTCTGATCGGCGCCTTCCTGGTGTGGCGGGAGGCCGACGAGACTCAGCGTCGGCGCTGGGCGCAGGGCGCCAGGACGGGCGTCGCCGAGGTCTTCATCGGCAACGGCGGTCGCGGTGCGGTCGTCCGCAGCCTGACCGGGGCCGGACTGGTGCTCACCGGCATCATCGTGCTGCTGGCCAACAGCCTGTCGTTGGCGCGACTCCAGTTCGCCCTGCTGTCGGTGATCGTCACGCTGGTGGGCGCGGCCGTGCTCACCCTGCCCTGGTGGCTGCGGCTGGTCCGGGATCTGGATGAGGAGCGCCGGGTGCGCATCCGCACGGAGGAGCGTGCCGAGATCGCCGCCCACCTGCACGACTCGGTGCTCCAGACCCTGGCCTTGATCCAGAAGCAGGCGGAGAACGACAAAGAGGTGCGCAGGCTCGCCCGGAGTCAGGAACGACAGCTCCGTACCTGGTTGTACGGCGCGACCGGCTACGGCGGATCGAGCAGGGCGAGTGCGGAGCCGGACGCGGAGGCGTCGCCCTCGGCAGGCGAGCCCGCCTCGGCCCGCACGTTGGCGGCGCTGATCAGCGAGGTGTGCGGCGAGGTCGAGGACACCTTCGCCATCAAGGTGCAGCAGGTCGTGGTCGGTGACTGCGAGGTGGACGACCGGGTGCTGGCCGCCGTCTGGGCGGCCAGGGAGGCGATGGTCAACGCCGCGAAACACGCCGAGGTCGGCGAGGTGAGCGTGTTCGTCGAGGTGGAGCCCGCTCAGGTCGAGTTGTTCGTCCGAGATCGAGGCAAGGGTTTCGACACCTCCACCGTTCCCGGGGACCGGCATGGCCTGGCGGACTCGATTCACGGCAGGATGGAGCGTCACGGGGGAACGGTGCGACTGCGCACGGCTCCCGGCGAGGGCACCGAGGTCGCATTGCGGCTGCCACGCACCGCAGACAAGCGCTGATGCGAAAGAGGACGTGACGGGTGAGGGACATCGAGTGAACAACACCGAGGACACTGCGGCGCAGGCCCGGCCGGTCCGGGTCTTCCTGGTCGACGACCACGCGCTGTTCCGCACCGGAGCCAAGGCCGAACTGACGAACGCCACGGGCGTGATCGAGGTGATCGGCGAGGCGGGTTCGGTGGGCGAGGCGGTGGCGGGCATCGGGCACTTCCAGCCCGACGTGGTCCTGCTCGACGTCCACATGCCCGACGGCGGCGGCGCCGAGGTGTTGCGCCGGGTTCGCAAGTCCCACCCGGACGTGGTGTTCCTGGCGCTGTCGGTCTCGGATGCCGCAGAAGACGTCATCGCCGTGATCCGGGCGGGTGCGCGGGGCTATGTCACCAAGACGATCTCGGCCCGCGAGCTGGTGGACGCGGTCGTGCGGGTGCATCACGGCGACGCGGTCTTCTCGCCCCGGCTGGCGGGCTTCGTGCTCGACGCCTTCGCCGACCGGCCGGGGGCCGCGCCGATCAACGACCCGGAACTCGATCTGCTCACCCCGAGGGAACGGGACGTCCTGCGCCTGCTGGCCAGGGGCTATGCCTACAAGGAGATCGCTGCCGAGCTGTTCATCTCGGTGAAGACGGTGGAGACCCACGTCTCCAGCGTGTTGCGCAAGACCCAGCTCTCCAACCGCTACGAGCTGTCTCGCTGGGCGACGGACCGCAGACTGATCTGAGCGGCGGTCGGCGTATCCCGGTCGGGCCCGGCCGAACCGGCGCGGAGCCGAGCCGAGGCCAGACCGGAACGTGCGGTGGCGGAACCCCTCGACGCCGCCCGATCTGGTGGGCGGCGTCGATCCGGTCTGATCAGCAGGGTGTGTGCTGTCGATCTGCCACGCGCGACTCGGGCTGCGCAGGCTCGGCGCGAAGCGGTTGAGCTGCGGTGTCCGGCTGGACTGCGGTGGCCGTTCCCGTCGCGGCGTCCGCCGAGGTGGGGCGGGCCGCCTGCGTCGGTGCTGCCCCCGGCGTGGCGTCGTACTCGGGCGAGGCATCCAGGGCGGCGCCTGCCGCGACCGCGGTGCCTGCTGTGAGGGCGGTGCCTGCCGCGACCGCCGCGGCCTGCCGGACCGTCCCCTGCTCCTGCCGACCGCGATGCCGGGTCAGCGCGACCCCCAGCAAGATCACCGCCATGCCTGCCCACTGGAAGGCGGCAAGGCGCTCGTCGAGGAGGACGACGCCGAGCAGCACGGACACCAGCGGCAGCAGGTAGCCGACGGTGGACGCGGCCGCGCCGCCTTCGTCGGCGATCAGTCGATGGTTCAGCACGAAGGCCACCCCGGTGCCCAGCACGCCGAGGACGAGGATCGCCAGTACCGGGCCGAGCGCAGGCTCGATCGGCTGGGTGCCGAAGAAGGGCATCGCGACGATCGCCAGGCCGCTGCCCGCGATGAGCTGCATGCAGGCGAGACCTGCGGGAGCGAGCCCGCGCCCGCTGAGGAAACGCTCGACATAGATGTAGCCGACGGCGTAGCTCACGGCGGCGGCCAGGCACAGTGCGGCGCCGAGCAGATGCACTTCGCCCTGCTGCCACGGCGCCAGCAACAGGACGACGCCGACGAAGCCCAGCAGCACACCGAGGACGTTCCAGCCGGTCACGCGCCGCCTGCGTCCGACGGCCACCGCGAGGGCCAGCGCCCACAGCGGGGTGGTCGCGTTGAGCACGCCGCTCAGCCCGACGTCCACCGTCTGGCCTGCGACGGCGAACAGCGTGAACGGCAGCGTGTTCGCGAAGAGTGCGGCGCCCGCGACGACGAGCCAGAGGCGAGGCTCGCGCGGCAGGGTGATGCGGCGTACCGCGCACACCCCCACCAGCACCGCCGCGCCGAGGACCAGCCGCAGCAGCGTGATCTGCGCGGGGGAGAACGAGCCGAGCGCGATCTTCATGAAGAGGAAGCTTGACCCGAACAGACTCGCCAGCGCCGCCATGCGGACCAGACTTGCCCCGCTACTCACCATGATCGTCGGCCTCGCTCTCGGTCCTCGTCGACGACATGTCGACACCGCCACTCTCCGGAGAACAACAGGTCAGCACAACTGAAATGTCCTTAAGGACGATGAAGTACTGCTGTATCGTTGAATCATGCTCGACGTGCGCAGGCTTCAGGTGCTCCATGCCGTGGTGACCAGCGGTTCCGTGTCCTCGGCCGCGACTGACCTCGGATTCACGCCGTCTGCGATCAGCCAGCAGCTCGCCACCCTGGAACGGGAGGTGGGGATGTCGCTGCTGGAGAAGGCGGGCCGGGGACTGCGGCCGACTCACGTTGGCCAGACGCTGTCCGATCGGGCCGGGGGAGTGCTGGCCGATCTCGCCGACATCGAGCAGACGGTGGCCGACCTGCGTGCGGGCAGCACCGGACGGGTGCGCATCCGCTACTTCGCCACGGCGGGCGCCGTCCTGGTGCCGCAGGCGGTGGCGGAGTTCCGTCGCGAGTACCCGCGCGTCCGGCTGGAACTCCTGCTCGACGACGTGGAGCCGCTCGCCGAGCTGTGCAGCGGCCGGGCCGACGTCGCACTGATCGTGCAGACCTCGGAGACAGCCGAGTTGCCGGGGCTGCGTCATCTGCCGCTGCTCGTCGATCCGTATCGTGTCGTGCTGCCGCGCGGTCACCGACTGTCGAGCCGACGGTCGGTCGAGGTGACCGAGTTGGCCGAGGAGCAGTGGGTCGACTCGGACCGCTCGCACGGGCCCTGCCGCGAGCCGGTGCTGCGGGCCTGCGCGGCGGCGGGCTTCCAACCGGACTTCGCGGTGCAGACCGAGGACTACGCCACCGCGCAGGGGTTCGTCGCTGCGGGCATGGGCGTCGCGATCATGCCGATGCTCGGCCTCGGCGCCGTCCACCCCGGGGTGGTGGTTCGGCGACTGCGGCAGCCGGAGCCGATGCGGCGCATCGCGCTGGTGATTCGTCAGGCGGTCGAAGAGCAGGTCGCCGTGCGGCGGCTGGCCACGGCGTTCCAGGCCGTCGCGGCCTCGGTGGTGACCTGATCAGGAGGTGCCCGGCTACGTTCTGATCGCCGGCGGCAGCCTGCGCCTGCCGATCAGCACGGCCGTCGACGTCCGACAGCACACCTCAGCGGTGTCGACCAATGCGGCGGTGCGGATCGCAGAAGCGAGGTGCTCGTCGATCGGACGGCCGCGATCGGAATGAGCCTGCTCCCGTGGTGCCGGAGGTGAAGAACACGGAGGCAGAGCCGGTCCCGAGGGCGCGGGCACCGGCCAATGGATGTCCCGATCGGTCGCGGTCAGCGCGTCGGCGTCGAGCACGCGGAGCTGTGCCACCCACCGTCTCCGGCACGGCTCCTCGTCCAGCCGAGGGAACCAGCGGGCTCGAACAGGCTGCGTTGTCGGGAGGCCGGTGTCGCCCGGGCGATCGGCGATGACACCAATGCGCGGCAGCGACCCGGACTCCGTGTCCCGCCACGGCCCTGCGGCTCGGCTTCGCCGACGGCGTCAGCGTGGCCGCAGGTCTCGTCGCGTCACTTGTCGACCTTGCCGATACGCAGGTCGTCGCCCTCACCCTCGATGTGGATGTCCCATCGCTCGTCGACCTCAACACCGTCCGTGCGCACGAAGTGCAGGTCGACCCGTACCCGGCCTCGACGGAAATCCGGGCCTCGCGTGATCGTCACCGACTCGACCGAGTCACCCCACCAGCTCTCGTAGCCGCCGAAGTCGCCCTGGAAGTCCGAGTCAAGCAGGTTGAACGCCTGCTGGTAGTTGTCGGGCAGCAGGTCGAAGTACTGGGCGACCAGCGCCTCACTGCGTTCCGGACGGCTCTGCTCTGAGTCTTCGTCCTCGTCTTCGCCCTGCTCGTCCTCATCCTCTTCCGTGACGGACGGTGCCTCTTCCCGGGGAATCGAGCGCTCCGGGGTGTCGACCACCGGCGGGGCCTCCTCCGAGGGCGGCGCCTCCGTGGTGGTCTCCGCCGACTCGGATGTGCTGGGGCCGGCAGCACCGGCTCCGCCCGCCGCGCCGTTGTTCTCGGTGAAGAACACTCCCGCGATCAACACGCCGATCAGCGCAGCGGCGATCACCGCGACGGCCGTCAACAGCACGGCGCGTCCTCGGAAGCCTTCTTCCGGTTCGTTCCGAGTGGGGCGGGGTTCCGGCTTGGGCTGATGTGCGCCCTGGGGCGCCTGCGCCGCCGTGGAGACCGTCCTGGCCTGCTCGGGCCGGTCGGTGACCGGCCGGGCGTCCAAGCGCGTCGGCGTCGGCCCGCCTGCGGGCTTCGGTGCTGCCGCGCCGTGTGCGGCGGCAGGCCGGGGCGGCCCGGCGGGCATGGGCGGCCCAGGGGCCGGTCTGCCCGCGGCGACGGCCTGCATGCCTTCCCTGGCCTGCGCCATCGTCGGCCGTTCGATCGGCTCGGCACGCAGGAGACGCATCAGCAGTGCGGTGAGCGGCCCCGCCTGTCTCGGCGGGTTGATCCGGCCCGCCGCCACCAGGTGCAGCAGCGCGAGGGTGTTCTCATGGGTGCCGAAGGGCGGCTCGCCCTCGACGGCCGCGTACAGGGTCGCGCCGAGCGAGAAGACGTCGGCGCCGAAGCCGGGGTCGTAGCCCTTCGCGACCTCGGGTGCCAGATAGGCCGGGGTGCCCGCGAGCATCCCGGTCTTGGTGACCGTCACGTCGCCGGTCGCGCGCGAGATCCCGAAGTCGGTGATCTTGACCTCGCCGTTGTGCCCCAGCAGGATGTTGCCCGGCTTGATGTCGCGGTGCACGATGCCCGCCGCGTGCGCGGCGGCCAGGGCACCCGCGACACTCGCGCCGATCCTGGCGACCTCGGTGGGCGGCAGCGGACCACGCTCGGTCAACGCCGTGGCCAGGCTGTCCGACGGCAGGTACTCCATGATCAGGCACGGCTGACCGTCGTCCTCGGCCACGTCGTAGACGGCGATGGCGTTCTGATGCTGGAGACGGGCGGCGATCCGGCCTTCCCGCATCGCCCGCTGCCGAGCCTCCTCGGTCTCCGCGGGACTGAGACCGGGCTGGAGCAGCAGCTGCTTGATCGCCACCACTCGGCCGAGCCGATCGTCGGTTCCCTGCCACACCACGCCCATCGCGCCGCTGCCGATGCGCCGATCGAGTCGATAGCGTCCTGCGACCAAGCGACCCTCGTCGCTCACTGGCGGCTCCCGGTTCTGCTCACGGCTCCAGGGTAGGACCCGGTTCCAGCACGGCGAAATCCGTGTCGTCCTCCGAGCGGCCTCGCTCCTGCGCGGTACTTCTGCTCATCGGCCACCGAGGCGGTGTCACGGCGGACCGAGACACGCCGTCGACCTTGACGACGACCTCGGCCCGGTCACGAACGAAGTCCAGACGACGATCGCGAGTCGGACCCCTCGACGCGGCCCGACCACGAACACGCTCCTGACGAGCATGACGCCGGCCTCAGCCCTGGTGTGTCTCGCTCTGCTGCGCGCCCAACAGCCTGGCCTCGGTGATGCGCTTGGGAGTGTCGCCGACTACGAGCTGATGGGTGAGATACAGCCGCCCGCCGTTGGCCCCATCGATGGCCACGGTCGCCACCACACTACCGGCCTGCCGTTCGTCGATGGTCACCACCTCGACACCGTGGACGTCGTCCCAGGCTTCGATGAAGTCCGAGCGGTCGCCGCCGCGCAGTTCGGGAGCGAGCAGACTCGCCGCAGCCGTCGGATTGTCGTCCAGCAGCGTGAAGAACTGTTCGACCAGTTCGCGGTCGGTGTACACCGTGGCCGGTCCGCCTGCCACGACCCGCTGCTGTCCTGGCGGCACCCGATCGCCGAGCGGCTGGGTGGCGTCAGCGGCGTCGTCGGAGTCCTCGATCACAGCGAGCGGCTGTGGCGAGATCTCGGGTCGGGCCAGATATGCGGTCAGCACGTCCGGACGCATCACCAGGGGACCGGCGAGCGTGATCGGCGACAGGTCGGCACCGCCGGGGAGGTCCACCCTCGGTGCATTGGTGATCATTCCCGTCGCCAGGATCGAGCTGGACAACACCAGCAGACCTGCCACGAAGGCGAGCGTTCGCAGCGGCGTGGTGCGGAACAACGCTCCGGGTTCCTCCTGGTCCGAGGCGACTGCCTCCGGCGGGTCGGAGTGTGCCGGGGCATGCTCCCATGGCGATTCGATGCGCAGCCGCGCTCTCGCCGCCTTCGGTTGACGCCTGACCAGCTCGGCGACGGTGATCGACCCGGCTCGGTTGCGTCGTCGACCGTCTGTGGAACGCCCCACGTCCCTGCCTCCGTACCCTCGGTGCTCGTCAGAACTCGTATCGTGAGTGGAGGCGGTCGCGCCAGAGCTTGACGGAAGTTCGTTCTTACGTGGCGTCAAGCGGTCGTTCCCACAAGATGAGAGGCATGCCGGTGCCGGGTGCGGCGCCATCGCTACGGTCCGTGTCTACCACTGTGCACGGGGGATCACTCGGTCGACGGTGATGAGCGGATCGGCCGACGGCGCGAACCGCAGCTCGCGATACTCCGTCGACTGCGAGCCGTCGTCGTGCGTGACCACGACGGTGGAGATCGTGATCCCCTCGACCGGATCGACGGTGATGTGTCGGAGTTCGACGGTGGCGACGTCGTCGTGCAGTCGGGTGAACACCGGGAGTCCCGCCTCGGCGAGTTCTCCGGTGACCAGCTTGAACGCCGCATCGACATCCGGGCCGATGGCGTTGAAGAAGGCGATCGTCTGTTCTCTGATCTCCGTCCCGCTCACCACGGGGGTGCCTTCGCCGACCGTGACGAAGGGCACCGCCGTCGGCGTGGCGGCAAGGTCCGTCGTCGAATCCGTCTCAGCTGGCTGCGGGGCGCCGGACCCGCCCGCCGATCCGCCGGGCGGCGGACCCTCGGGGTCGGCGCCCGCCTGTCGGGCGCGGCCTGCCGAGGTGCCCGACCCGGCCGAGGTCGGCTCGGCCGGGTTCGTCGCCGTCGTCGAATCCTGGGCGGCCAGCAGGTGCGGGGCGCCGATCGTGGGGACCGTCGTGGTGGTCGCCTGCGGCGCGGGCAGCCGGGTGCCGCTGGGGAACACCGGGAGCGAGTCCGGCGGCCTGCGATGGGGGTCCGGCCCCAGGAACAACGCGGTCGTCACCAGCAGGGCGGCCAGGGCCGTCATGGAGGTCGTCACGGTGAACCAGGCCGCGTTCCGCCAGCTCCTCGGCGGCGTCACCGAGGCAGGCACCATCCCGAGATCGAACTTGCGCAGCCCGACGGCGTCGCTGTCGATGACGGGATCGGGCTCGGGGAACGGCCTAGCCCCGACGGGAACGGGTTCGGCCGGGGAGAACGAGGCCGAGGACAGCGACTCGATGGGCGGCGGCGCCGAGGAGAACGGCACCGCAGCCTCTTCGAATCGGGTCCCACCGGGTGGTCTCCCGCGCCGGTGCCGCCCCGGTTCTCGCTGTGGTTCGCCGTCCATCGGCTCGTCGACCTCTCTACGCCAGGAGGCGGGCCTGCCAGGGGTTCGCGGGTCTTCGCCGACGCCGCCGAGATGGTTCATGCGGTGTCGACCACCTGGAACGTCTCGGCCAGCCTGGCCTCGCCCGACCCGCCCGCCTCGGGGAGCAGCGCGGCGGACGCCTCGGCCATGACGGCGCGCAGCTCCTCGATCAGCTCCGGGAGATGCGCGGTCTGCGAACGATGCGCGGCGAGGGCGGCCGCCTTGCGATCGAAGGTGTCGGTGACGTCGACCGCGTGATTGATCCGTTCTGCCGGGCTGCCCACCAGCCACAGCTCGCGCACCGTCCATGCGTCCAGACCGTCACGGCCGAGTTCGGGATGCGCGAAGGGATTGCGGGCATCCGGATACACCGCAGCCATCGCGGCCGCGCCGACGGCACGATGATCGGGATGGGCGACGGCGATGCGCCGCCAGTCGATCTCGGGGGAGTGCGTCACGACCCGGTCCGGCCGCAGTGTGCGGATCACGCGGGTGATGTCGCGCCGGAGTTCCAGCGACTCGACGACGCGACCGTCCGGATAGCCGAGGAAGCGCACGTCCTCGACGCCGACCGCTGCTGCGGCGGCCTGCTGCTCGGCCTGCCGGACCGCGGCCATCTCGCCGCGCGGGGTGTCGTCGAAGCCGCCCGCGTCCCCTGCGGTGCAGACGCAGTAGGAGACCTGGATGCCCTGGGCCGTCCAGCTCGCGATGGTGGCCGAGGCGGCGAAGTCGACGTCATCGGGATGTGCCGTGACCACCAGCACTCGTTCCACTGTGTCGGCAGGAGGACCGGATGCGATGGCCACGAGAGCAAGGGTAGGGCGCCCGACGGCGGAAATGACCTTGGTTAGCCATGCCGGGCAGCACTGCCACTCGAAAGGAGTGAACGCCACCGCAGAGCGTGATCGCCTGCGGCGGCTTATCGGGTCAGGACTGGTAGCGCTTTCGAGTGGCGTTCAGCGCGTTGGTCGCGGCCACGCCGCTGCCCGCGCCGACGACGATCGCCAGGATGTCCAGCGGCACGCTGCCGTTGGTGAACAGCAGCGCCAGCAGCGCGGCGGCTGCGATGCCGCCCGCCTGCGGGAGTTTGCCCTTGACGTAGTCCGTGACCGGGCCGCCGCCCGCTCGCTTCTTCGCCGCAGCGTTGAGCATCGCGAGGTACCCGCCGTTGCCGACGGCGGCCACCAGGCCGACCAGCGTGACGATGACGGCCAGAAAGTGGATCACCGAGTCCATGCGGTCCAGTCTGCCCGTTTTCCAGGCCCGAGACATCAGTGGTTTCCCGGATGTGACCTAGGGAGCTTCCAGGCCTTTCGCGACGAGGACTGAGCAGACGCCGTCATCGCCTGCGTCGGCGGTCTCGCGCCGGGCCGCCCTCGGGACGGCTGAGCCTGCCGCTGCGGGCGCCTCGCCGCCCTCGGCCGGATCTCCCGGCGTCGAGCTTCCGGAGTCGACGTCGGCCTCCGGCCGATGCGTCGTCGCCGAGGGGGACGACCCCTGGGACACCGGGATGCGCCAGCCCGCCGGATTGCCCGAGTCGACCGGGTCGTGCCCGTTCGACCGGGCGGCCGCTGCTGCGGGATCGCCGCATTGTCGCTACTGCCGGTGCTCGTCTGTGGCGTCGGAGTGACGATGGCGGTGCTCGGGCACCATCGCCGGCGGGGCGAAGGCGCTCACTCGGAGCGTTCGCCGCCCAGTCTGCCGCGCCCGAGTCGCAGCAGCGCCATGGCCAGCTCGCGTCCGTCCGGCCCCAGCTCCCGGTATCGGGCCAGCACCGCCATCTCACGATTGGTGACGATGCGGGGACCTCCTGCGGCCATGCGCGCCTTGCCGACCTGCTGAGAGACCTCGATACGCCTGCGGACCAGCCGCAGGATCTCACTGTCCAGGTAGTCGATCTCCTTGCGGAGCTCGGCGATCTCCTCCGGAGCGGGCTCGCCTGCCCCCGCGGTCGCTGAGTCGGAACTGGCCACGTTCATCTCGGCTCTCCTTCGAGAAGACATTCGACACGACGTCGGGGTCCGGGCCCCGGAACCGAGAAAGCCCCGGGTCCGAGAGGACTCCGGGGCTTGCGTGGTGGCTGATCGTGTTCAGACCACGGACGCCGGAGTCCGGTACCCGTGAGCAAAGTAGCGCTGTGTGAACACCCGTCCAGTCTGCCACAACGCTCGTCAGGCGGTTCGCTGCTCCGACTCCTGAGCTCGGGCGTGTTCCCGACGGCGCCTGCTGATCGAGCGCCACAGCACCACACCCGACACCAGGATGCCCAGGACGCCGAACCCGAGCGTGCCCCACTGGTGACCGATCGCGCGGCCCGCACCACCGATGAACAGTCCGAAACCGGTCCAGGTGACCGCCCAGAGCGCGGCCCCGAGGGTGGCCAGGCGAATGAAGCGCAGGTAGCTCATGCCCAGCGAGCCGACGACGACCGGCACCATCGAGTGGACGACGGCCACGAATCGGGTGGTGATCATGGCGCGGGCGCCGTCACCCTTGGCGATCGACTCCGCCTCGGCCCAGCGCTGGTCGCCCATCTTGCGGCCGATCCAGCCTCGTCGGATGCGGTCGCCGATCAGCCTGCCGATGAGATAGCCGCCGGACTGTCCGACGAGCGTGCCGAGGAAGCTGATCAGCACGATCGCCAGGCCGTACTCCCAGCCCAGTGTCGCGGCGGCGACGAGTACGGCGACGTCGCCGGGCACCACCAGCCCCACCAGCAACGACGTCTCCAGGATCATGATGACCAGCAGGCCGAGCAGGAAGACGAGAGGATCAAGCGAAGCCAGGTACGAGACGATTCCGTTCACGAAGTCGGGCATCGCGCACCGTATTCCTTCGTCTTGGGATCCAGGTGGTCCAGCCGCACGTCGGCTCCTTCCGATTCGGTCTACCCACTCTGTGCCGCGACGACTGCCGTGACATCGGGAAGGACCCTGGAACCGTGATCGGGGCGTGGTGGGGATGTCCGGGATGTCCCTGAGCGTGCCCCACGGCCGTGACGGTCGCCGATGATGACCGAGCGTCATCGTGGTGTCCGACCCCCGGCGCCGCACGCCGGGTGCGGAGCGTATGTGAATGTTGCCGAAAGTAGTCAGATGCGGCGACCGTTGCGATCACGGGCCGGGGCGGCGATTCGCGTGTCGGGGCGATGCGGTAGGCAGAACCGCCGCCTGCCTCAAGCGCTGGAGGGATGGACCCACTCCGGCCTGTACCGTGGAGTGTCGATGAACACCCTGTTCGAGCTTTCCCCAGACGCGTCCACCTCGGCTCCGGCGCGGCGCGCCGTCGACTCGGCGGCCCTGCTGGCGGGACTCAATCCGCAGCAGCACCAGGCCGTGACCCATCAGGGCAGCCCGCTGCTGGTGGTGGCGGGCGCCGGATCGGGAAAGACGCGGGTGCTGACCAGCCGCATCGGTTATCTGCTTGCTGAGCGTGACGTCCACCCTGGTCAGATCCTGGCGATCACCTTCACCAACAAGGCCGCCGCGGAGATGAAGGAACGCGTCGCAGATCTGGTCGGCCCCCGAGCCAATCTGATGTGGGTCTCCACCTTCCACTCGATGTGCGCGCGACTGCTGCGGCGCGAGGCGAGGACCCTGCGGGAGCTGCTGGCAGGCGACGACTCGGCAGGCACCGCGAACTCGAACTTCTCCATCTACGACGGCGACGACGCCAAGCGGCTGATCACCCAGGTCGCCCGTGATCTGGAACTGGACCCCAAGCGGTTCCCGGCTCGGACGCTGGCCGTGCACATCTCCAATCTGAAGAACGAGCTGATCGGGCCTGTGGAGGCCGCAGAACAGGCCGCCGACGAGCTGCAACGGCGGGTGGCGCAGGTCTATGCCGCCTATCAGCGCCGACTGCACTCCAGCAACGCCCTGGACTTCGACGACCTGATCCTGCGCTCGGTCGAGCTGTTGCAGCGGTTCCCCGACGTCGCGGGCTACTACCGGCGTCGCTTCCGGCACGTCATGGTCGACGAGTATCAGGACACCAACCACGCCCAGTACGTGTTGGTGCGCGAGCTGGTCGGCGCGGCCACCGGGGATCAGGGCCCTGCGGTGCCGCCCGCGGAACTGTGCGTGGTCGGCGACGCGGACCAGTCGATCTACGCCTTCCGAGGCGCCACGATTCGCAACATCGTCGAGTTCGAGCGCGACTACCCGGACGCGCGGACGATCATGCTGGAGCAGAACTACCGCTCGACGCAGACGATCCTCTCCGCGGCCAACGCCGTGATCTCCCGCAACCCGGATCGGCGGGACAAGCGGCTGTGGACCGACTCCGGCGAGGGCGAGAAGATCGTCGGCTACGTCGCGGACAACGAACATGACGAGGCGGCGTTCGTCGCCAGGGAGATCGATCGGCTGGTCGACGCGGGCGAGGTCGTCAACGGCGACATCGCGGTCTTCTACCGGACCAACAACCAGTCCCGGGTCTTCGAGGAGATCTTCATCCGGCTCGGCCTGCCGTATCGCGTGGTCGGCGGCGTCCGGTTCTACGAGCGTCGTGAGGTCCGCGATGCGCTGGCCTACCTGCGCGCGCTGGCGAACCCGGACGACGCCGTGGGGCTCCGGCGCATCCTCAACACCCCCAAGCGCGGCATCGGGGACCGGGCGGAGGCGGTCATCTCGGTGTACGCCGAGCAGCAGGAGATCGGCTTCGCTCCGGCGCTGCGAGCCGCAGCCGAGGGGCGGGTCGCCCTGCTCAACTCGCGGTCGCAGAAGGCCGTCGCCGGCTTCGTGGCGTTGATGGACGAGTTGCGAGCCGAACTCGACGCGGGCCACGACGTCGCCGAGATCCTCGAAGCCGTGTTGGAGCGCACCGGCTACCGCGCCACGCTGGAGGACAGCGACGATCCGCAGGACGCCTCGCGGTTGGAGAACCTGACCGAACTGGTCACGGTGGCGCGGGAGTTCGTCGCGCAGGCACTGGCGGTCGAGAACGAGGCCGCACCGGTGTCCCAGGAGACGGCCGAGCCGCTGAGCACGTCGACCGATGCCGACGCGGACGCCGAGGACGGACCGCCCGCAGGCTCGCTGGCCGCCTTCCTGGAACGGGTCGCGCTGGTGGCCGACTCCGATTCCGTGCCGGAGTCCGAGGACGGCGTGGTCACGTTGATGACCCTGCACACGGCCAAGGGCCTGGAGTTCCCGGTGGTGTTCTGCACCGGCTGGGAGGACGGGATCTTCCCGCACCTGCGGGCGCTGGGTGATCCGGCCGAGGCAGCGGAGGAGCGCAGGCTCGCGTACGTCGGCATCACCAGGGCGCGGGAGCGGTTGTACCTGTCGCGGGCGCTGGTGCGCTCGGCCTGGGGACAGCCGATGACCAACCCGGCGTCCCGGTTCCTGGAGGAGATCCCGACGGACCTGATCGACTGGCGCCGCCTTGCCCCGGACCGCTCCGCACCGAGCGTGGCGACCCGCTGGGGCGGCCGGTCCGGCTCGGGATTCGGCTCCGACTCCGCGCAGGCCGCCGTGGCCCAGGGCGGGATGAAGACCACCGGATTCGGCGGCTTCGGGCGGGGCGGCGCGGCCAACGCGGTGCCGATGAAGCTCGACGTCGGCGATCGGGTCAGCCACGACAAGTACGGGCTCGGCAAAGTGGTCGCCACCGACGGCAGCGGCCCGAGGACCACCGCCACCATCGACTTCGGCACGGCGGGCCGGGTGAAGCTCATGCTCATCGGCAGCGTTCCGATGACGAAGTTGTAGGGCTGCATGCGGGCTGTATCCAACTAACGTGTTACGGAAGTTTCTGTCCTAACATGCGTCGAAACTGCATACTTGGGTCGTCGGTGACCTGAGGAGATCGTGATGCTGCTTCGCTTCCGGGTGGCGAACCACCGCTCGCTGCGCGACGAGCAGGAGCTGTCACTCGTCGGGGTGCCCGGCCGTGGGCAGCCGAAGCCGACCGGCCCGGTGCCGCCCACGGTCCGCGTGGCGGGCATCTACGGCGCGAACGCATCGGGCAAGTCCAACGTGCTGCACGCGTTGGGCTACCTTCGGGACGCCGTGGAGCACTCGCACACCAGGTGGCCGGCCCTGGGGGGAACCTATCGAGACCGGTTCCTGCTGGACGCCCGGTCGGCGGAGGAGCCGAGCGGCTACGAGATCGACCTGCTGGTAGAGGGAGTCCGGTACTCCTACGGTTTCGAGATCGATGACAAGGCCGTGCTCGCGGAGTGGCTGTACTCCTTCCCACACGGCGCCCGTCGGCGGATGCTCTTCGAACGCGAGGAAGCCGATTTCAAGTTCGGCCGCAGCCTGCCGGGACGTAACGCGGCGATCGCCGGGATGACTCGGCCCAATGCGCTGTTCCTCTCGGCTGCGGCGAGCAATCAACATGAGATCCTGCTGCGAGTCTTTCGGGCGGTGGTCGGCATCTCTCCCGTCTTCCACGAGGGACTCGGAACATCACCTGTGCCGACGGCGGACTGGCTTGGGACGGACGAGGACCTGATCTCCACTGTCAATTCCTGGCTGCGGGTCGCCGATGTCGGAATCGACAGCGTCTCGGTCTCCGAGATGATCCTCGCGGATGACATCAAGCAGCAGACCCAGGTGCTGATCGAGGCATTTCGGAAGATCAGCGATGACGACTCCTTGGATGATGTACCGGGCGAGTCAAGCGAGATCCGGATCCCGGAGTTGCAGTTTCGGCACCATGCCGACTCGGCGGACATCTCGGTGCTGGGGTTCCACCAGGAGAGTTCGGGGACCCGGATCTGGTTGGCCGTTCTCCCGCTTCTGATCAAGACTCTCCGGCACGGTCTCACCCTGGTGCTCGATGAGATCGACAGCAGCATGCATCCGGCGTTGAGCGGCGCGATCGTCACGGCGTTCAAGGACCCGGAGATCAACCGATCCGGAGCCCAGCTCGTCTTCAGCACCCACGACGTCTCGCTGTTGAGCGGGCTGCTCGACGGTGGCCTGTTGGCGCGGGACGAGGTCTGGTTCACCGAGAAGGATCGGGCCGGAGCGACAAGCCTGTACCCGCTGAGCGACTTTCACCCTCGGCAGGGGGAGAATCTCGAACGGGGGTATCTGCAAGGGCGTTACGGGGCGGTTCCCTTCATCGACGTGCAGGCGCTACGGCTGGTGTTCGCGGCCAAGGGGGAGTGACACGATGGCTCGATCGAAACCAGGTTCTCGATCGATAGCACGGCGTCCCTCCTCTCGGTCGTCACGGTCCTGTATCTGGGTCTTCTGTGAGGGGTTCACGGAGCGGACGTACTTCGAGGCGCTCGCTCGCTTCTTTCGTGACAACGGGATCAAGGCGACCCCGATCGAATGCCGAGTCCTGGGGCGGGACCCGTTGAGCATCGTGCAGACGGCGGTCGAGGCACGGGACAACGGAGTCGGGCGAGGCAGCATCATGCCGCACGATCACGTCTGGTGTCTCGTCGATCGGGATGAACACCATACGTTCGAGGACGCCCTCCGATACGCCGGCCGCAAGGAGATCGACATTGCCGTCTCTACGCCGTGCTTCGAGTTATGGCTGCTCCTGCATTTCGGTGACCAACGTGCGTATCTGACGGCGAAGCAGGCCGAGCGTGCGGTCCGTCGACACCTGCCACGTTATGCCAAGAAGGTGGAACCGGATTTTCCGCTCGATGCGCATCCGGCCGCCGCCGACCGTGCGCGGAGCACGCTGTCGACGGGAGCTTTCGGGGGCAATCCGTCGACCTCGGTCTGGCGGCTGCTCGACGTGATCACCGAGACCCGTAGGCAGGCCCGCCGCTAGGGCCGGACCCGACGTCGTCGTCGCTACGGCTACCGCGAGTGCAAAGAAAAGCTTGCAAACAGAAGTGTGCAAAGGATACTTTGCACCCATGATCGAGCCGCCCCGGCCGCCAGTGCCCCCCGCTCCGCCCGAGCTGCCCGCCCTGCCTGAGCCACCCGCTCCGCCCGCCCGCAAGACGATCGATGTCTCCGGCTTGCGCGCCCTCGCCCACCCGCTGCGGGTCGAACTGCTGGATCAGCTCTCGCTGTACGGGCCTGCGACGGCGTCGCAGCTCGGCCGTCGGCTGGGCGAGAACAGCGGGTCGACCAGCTACCACCTGCGGCAGCTCGCCCGACACGGACTCATCGAGGACGACGATCAACATCGAGCGGGGCGGGAGCGGTGGTGGCGACACCGGGAGGGCGGCCTCATGCTGCACGGCCACGAGTTCCTGCGGCGCGAGGACACCAGGGCCGCCGCGCAGCTCGTCATCCGGGAGTTCCAGCGGGGTAAGGACGAACGGCTGCAGCGCTGGATGGAGACGCACCAGCAGTGGGGCGAGGAGTGGATCGACGCCTCGATCGACGGCGTGATGATGATGCGACTCGATGCCGCCGAACTCGGTGAGCTGGTGGCCGAACTCGGCGCCGTGATCGACCGTTATCGACACCGGCCCGCGCGCCCCGGCACCGAGTCCGTCGAGATCCAGCTCAACGCCTTCCCCAACCCACCCGTCGGCGACGCCGAGCCCAAGACGCAGGCCGAGGCTCCTCGGCGCGACTCCACCGAGCCGAAGGACGAGAACAGATGAGCGCCCCAGGTTTAGGCAGGCCCTTCTGGACGCTGTTCGTCTCCAGCACGGTGTCCAACCTCGGCGACGGCATCGGCCGCGTCGCCCTGCCGCTGCTGGCGGCGACCCTGACACGCGATCCGCTGCTGATCGGCTCCCTCTCCTCCTTCGTCTTCGTGCCCTGGCTGATGTTCGCTCTGCTCAGTGGTGCCCTGGTCGATCGAATGGACCGTAGGAAGGTGATGATCGCGGCCAACCTCTTCCGGTCGGTCGTGGTCGGCGGGCTCGCGGTCGCCGTGTTCACCGAGCAGGCGGCCGTCTGGATGCTCTTCGTCGCCGCCTTCATCCTCGGGGCCGCCGAGACGCTCTACGACAGCGCGGCGCGGGCCATCCTGCCGGGAGTCGTGCGGCGTGATCAGCTCGCGGCGGGCAACGGGCGGCTGGAGAGCGGCGAGGTCGTGGCGCAGAACTTCCTCGGGGCCCCGTTGGCGAGCTCGCTGTTCGTGCTCGTGGCCGCCGGGCCGTTCCTGGCGAACTCGGCAGGCTTCCTCCTGGCCGCGCTGCTGCTTCTTCTACTGCCGGGGAGCCATCGGGCGAAGCCCGCCGCCGACGCACCGGTCGCGCGGCCGAACCTGCGCCGGGAGATCGCCGAGGGGTTCGGCTGGCTGTGGGGCCATCGCCTCTTCAGGCCGTTCGTTCTGGTCGCCGCCTTCGGCGCTGCGGCGGTGGAAGGCGCGACGGCGTTGATCGTCCTGTTGATCATCGACGTGATGGCCCTGCCGGAGGCCTCCTACGGCTTCTTCGCCCTGGTACTCGGTGTCGGCGGCCTCATCGGCGGCCTGACCACGCCCGTTCTCCTGCGTCGATTCCGGCGCCGGACGCTGCTCGTCGTGTCGCAGGCGGCCATGGGCCTGTCGTACCTGCTCGTCGGACTCGCGCCGGTACCCGTTCTGGCGGCCGTGACCTTCTTCCTCGCGGGGGTGAGCGTCCTGATGTTCAACGTGGTGTCGATGTCGATGCGGCAGGCGATCATTCCCTCGCATCTCTTCGGCCGGGTGCAGGGCGCCTGGCGCACCCTCGCCTGGGGAATGCTCCCGCTGGGCGGCCTGCTGGGCGGGCTGCTCGCCCGCGTCACCGACGTGCCGACGGTGTTCCTCGTCAGCGGCGGCGTCGGGCTGGTCGTGGCAGTGATCCTGGCTCTGCTGCTCAAGGCACGAGGGCAGGAGATCGACGAGCTGGACGACTCCGACTGGGCCGAGCTTCGCGGCGCGACCAGCGCCCAGGCCGTCGCAGACGACCTTCCGGCCCCCGGCGCTGGACTCGCCGAGATCGGCGGCGATCCGTCGGAGGAGGCTCCTGCGGCGGCCCAGGGCGAGAAGCGCCCCATCGGTGAGGCCGCCGGCGCTCAGGTCCCCACCCCTTAGCCCGCTCGCCCCATGATCGCCGCCGACCGCGTCGGCGGTGAGCGGTGCGGCCCCGGCCCCCTCCTGTCGGGGCCGCACCGGCTCGACACGTCGTGGTTCCTGGGTGTTCTCGGGAGAAGGATTCCGGGTTGAGCGGGCTCTTCGTCGGCGAAGCCTGATGAACGTCGCGTCGGGAACATCCCTGCTGCGAGACATCGCGTTGACCTGGCATCGTCCGCGATTCATCAGACGCAGAACGCGGTGAGATCCCGTCGCAGTGTCCGGGCGCCGGGTGCGTCGGACCAGGCCAGCGATCGCCTGAGTTCGACGGCCAGTCCTCGGGCCTCCGCCGATCGACAGCCTGCCGCCTCACCAAGCGACTGCCGAGCGACGGCGACGGCTTCACCCTGCTCGCCGTGTCGAGAACGGGCCAACGCGAGAAGCAGCCCGTACCGCAGCCGCTGCCGCTTCGACGAGGCCGGGATCGCCGGGAGTTCCACGGCGAGGATCTCGGCGGCAGATCGTGGTTCGTCGAGGTCGAAGAGCACCCGAGCCCGCACCACCTCGACGACACCAGGGACGGTGCGACTGCACCAGTTTCCCGGGGCGTCGTCGTCTCTGGCATGCCATTCATCGGCGGCTTCGAGCGAACGGTGTGCCTGTGTGCGCTCGCCTCGCCGGGCGTGCCCTTCGGCTTCGCGCAGGTAGGAGGCGGTTCGGAGTGACGGTCCGACTCGAGAGTGTCGAGCCTTCACAGCCGCTTCGACCGCTCCTGCGGGGTCACCGGTCGAGGCGAACACCCTTGATCTGCGCACCCACATGTATGCCGCCATCTCAACGTCACCGCCTGCTTCGGCCATCCGTTCCCCCTGGCTGATCCAGTGTTCGGCCGATGCGTGGTCGTCGACCTCCTCGAGCATGTAGGCCAGATACTCGGCGTAACGCGCGCCGAGAGCGAGAAGGTCGGATCGGACCGAGCCGCTGGCAATCGGGGTGAGCGTGCCGATCGTCGACACCTGACCGGACAGTCCGGAGATGAGTACGGCGGGGTCGGTGATCCGACCCAGGCGCCAGAATTCTTCGAGGACGCTCCGCAACCCGGTGATCGTCTCCGGCGACGGGTTTCCCGTGGCGGCGTGAGCCGGTGTGGTCGAGCCGGCGGTGGCGCCGCCTGCGGCCGCAAGTATCGCGGTGATGAGGTCGCGGCGAGACAGGGCCATCGGGGTTACCCCCTCAGTGGTAGGGACCAGCACCCAGACGAGGCTGACGTCAGTATCCGTCGTCTGCCGGGCCGTGTGCCAGAGCTCGATCAATGTGCCCCGTGCGTCCAGGGCGGTGTCCAGGTCCTCGGCCAGTTCGCGGCTGGCCCGTCGATGCCCGGTCTCGACCTTGGAGAGGGTGGACGGGTGATAGCCCGTCCGCTTGGCCAATGCGGTGACCGAGATCTTGGCGGACTGCCTTGTTTGACGCAGGACCACGCCGAACGGGTCTGCTGCGATGTGGTGTGCCACGTGATCACCCCCCGGCGTCCAATCGTAGTGAATCGATCACAGGAAGTAATTCTCGTTGACCAGCGCTGCCAACGGCTGTCAACGAGAGGGTGTTCCCACGCTTCGCGTGGTGGCTGATTCTTAGTGGGTGGCTGCGGCCCATCTGCCGCAGCTCAGACAGTCGGGAGCGAGTGACCACAGAAAGAGAGAAGAAAGACATGCCTACTGATGTCCTGGTTCCGACCTTGTTTCCTGCCGGACCCTTCCGAGTAGGAATTTCATCCGACATGCCGTCGGCAGCCCGCCCGTTCGGTCTGACGATGACCACACCTTTGGCTGGTGATGATCTGACGCGACTCGCCACCGTCGCCTACGACGAGCAGCGTCAGGTGAGCGTCACCGCCGACGGCACACCATTGTGTGATCATCCGCTTGCCGCCGTGACCACCAGTGCCCGTCAGACGATTCAGGACATGCAGGAATGGCCTGACTATGACCCCGACGACTGAGTCAGGAGTATGACGTGAGCGGTTCCGTCCTGGTGATCACCAGGAGGTTCGACCCGACGGCGGACGACGTGATCGTCCGCCTGTCCGCTCGAGACGTTCCCATTCTTCGTCTCGACCTTGCCGATTTCCCAAGGGAGTTCCGGTTGTCCGGACGTATCGCTTCGGGATGTTCCGGGTGGTCAGGCAGAGTCAGCGGGACCCGGCGTGGGGTCAGCCTGACCGAGGTGGGTGCTGTCTGGTATCGCAAGCCATCGCAGTTTCATGTGCTGGATGCGATGAGCCGTACTGAAGAGACGTGGTCGATCCGGGAGGCCAGAGCGGGGATGGGAGGCATACTGGCCACCCTGCGCTGCACCTGGATCAACCATCCGCATCGAAATGTGATCGCCGATCAGAAACCGCTTCAACTGGTCACCGCAGACGAGGTCGGGTTGGCGATTCCGGAGACGATCATCACGAACGACCCGGTCCAGGCTCGTTCCTTCGTTGCAGGGCAAGCGACAGGCGCCGTCTACAAGTCACTGCGCGGCGGGCCGCGGTCTGAGGGGGCAGGCCGGTGGCGCTGTACACGACGTCGGTGAGTGCCGACGAGATCACCGACGCCGTTCGGCACACGGCCCACCTGTTCCAAGCCCGCGTGCCGAAGGCTTTCGAGGTGCGGGTCACCGTTGTGGGAGACCGGATGTTCGGCTTGCGAATCGACGCTGAGACCGAGCGTGGCAAGCAGGATTGGCGGTCCGACCACCGACGTCTGAACTACAGCGTGATCAAGGTTCCCGAGTGTGTCGCGGTCGGCGTGCAGCGATTGATGAGTCGGCTGGATCTGGTGTTCGGTGCGCTCGACTTCGTGGTCACTCCCGCCGACGAGTGGGTGTTCTTGGAGATCAACCCCAATGGACAGTGGGCATGGCCGCATCCGCAACGTGACGCCATCGCCGAGGCCGTCGCGGACGTGCTTGAAGAAGGGACTCGCACCAGATGAACACAGCTGACGACGTCGACACCGAGAGTCTGGCCGCCTGCCTGCGCAGCCGCTTCATCGCGAGCCTCATCGACGCCGGGGCGATTCCCGATCCGCGCTGGCAGGATGCGTTTCGGGCGATACCGCGCCATCGGTTCGTCGCCCGATTCACCGCGTACGGCACCCAGACGGTGTTCGACATCGCACGTTCAGACCAGCGCCGCGCCGCGCTCGACGCCTGCTATTCCAACGAGACATTGTTGACTCAACAGGATGCTGGCGGCACCCCCACCAGCTCATCGACCGAGGTCACGCTGATGGCCCTCATGCTCGATCGGCTGGACATCAGCCCAGGCCATCGGGTCCTGGAGATCGGCACCGGGACCGGCTACAACACGGCGCTGCTCTGCCACGCACTCGGCGACGAGTCGGTGACCAGCATCGATATCCACCCCGAGCTGGTCGACAAGGCCGTCCCGGCGCTCGCCGAAGCGGGGCACCATCCGGTCGTCGTGTGCGGTGACGGCGCGGGAGGTGTTCCTGAGCGGGCGCCGTTCGACCGAATAATCGCCACGTGTGGTGTCCTCCGTGTTCCGCAGGCCTGGCAGCGGCAGCTCGCCCCGCACGGGGCGATCCTGGTGAACGTCGGGCTCGGCCTCGCGAGGCTGGTCCTCCGATCCGATGGCAGCGTCACCGGACCGTTCATCAGTGAAGCAGCCTTCATGCGCCTCCGTCACGACGTCTCCGCACCGGCCGTCACCACTCGCGAGATTCTCTCGATGACCACCACCGGGCAAGGCGATTCGAGGGTGACGGACCTCCCTGCCGCGTTGGCCGACCGATCGTTCCAGGTGATCGTGTGCTGGGTACTGCCCACCGTCGAGTGGGTGACCATTCTCGACCCGCGGGTTCACGTCTTCGTCGAGCCGGGCAGTGGTTCCTGGGTGCGTGCAGGGTCGACCGACGCGGGGCGCGCCGAGATACTCGAACACGGCCCGAGGAGTCTGTGGCGCGAGCTGCTCGCCGTCGCCGAACTGTGGGAGGGGGCCGGCCGGCCCGAGCCGACGCGGTTCGGGTTGACCGTCGCCGCCGACGGCAGCCACACGTTGTGGCTTGATCGACCGGATGAGCTGTTCTGCGAGCTGGACTGACCGGAGGTGAGTCTCCGACCGGCGATGCGATCGACGACGGCCATGCCTCCGGCGTCGGCGGGCGTCTCATGGTGTGCGCTGGTCGTCGGCCGAATGTTCCGGGAACCAGCCCCGTCGGACCGCAGGCCCACCGAGGGCCTGCCCTCGGCCGCATGGATGCCGAGATCCTCGACACCGTGTCGTCGCGCCGCCGATTCACTCCGGCCCCTGTAATCGCCAGATAGCGCACGGTAACTTGTCCCGCATGGTGTCTGCCTTCCCGTCGCCCCGATCGAGCCCGCACCGATGTGGCGGAGATCGTCGGTGAGCGCGGCTCGGCTCGGGTCGCGGTTCTGGACACTGTTCAGCGCGACCACGATCTCCAATCTCGGTGACGGCATCGGGCGGGTGGCACTGCCGTTGTTGGCGGCCACCTTGACCCGCGATCCGGTGCTGGTCGGCAGCCTCGTGTCGTTCAGCTTCGTCCCGTGGCTGTTGTTCGCGCTGCTCAGCGGCGCTCTGGTCGACCGGATGGATCGCCGGAAGGCGATGATCGGTGCCAACCTGGTCCGCGCGCTGATCGTCGGCGGGCTCGGCCTGGTGGTGCTCACCGGCTCGGCGGCCATCTGGATGCTGTACATCGCCGCCTTCCTGCTCGGTGCCGCCGAGACCCTCTACGACAGCGCGGCCAGAGCCATGCTCCCGGCCGTCATCGATCGCGATCAGCTGGAGACCGGGAACGGCCGGATGGAGGCCTCCGAAGTCGTCAGCCAGGAGTTCGTCGGCGCGCCGCTGGGCAGCGTGCTGTTCGTGCTGGTCGCCGCCGGGCCGTTCTTGGCCAACTCGGCGGGCTTCCTCCTCGCCGCGCTGCTGCTCGTCGCGCTGCCGGGTTCCTATCGGGCCAAGCCCGAGCCCGTCTCGAAGCCCCAACCCGTGGCCGGCATCGAGGCCGCCGCCGGGACCGGTCCTGCCTCGGAGACCGCTGCTGCGCGGGAACAGCCCGCTCAGACGGACGGGCAGGTCCAGGGCGCGACCAGGAGTCTGCGCAAGGAGATCGGCGAGGGTCTGCGGTGGCTCTGGAGCCATCGCCTGCTCCGCACCCTGATGCTGTTGACGGGGCTGGTCACCGTCGCCCTGGAGGCGTCGATGGCGATGGTGGTGCTGCTCGTCGTCGACGAGCTGAATCTGAGCGAGGCCGTCTTCGGACTCTTCGCGCTGGCGATGGGCCTCGGCGGCCTGCTGGCAGGTCTGCTGGCCGGGGCGGTCACCAGTCGACTGCCTAGGGCCGTCATCCTGGTGGCCAGCGTGGCCGTGACGGGTCTGAGTCTGCTGTTGGTCGGTGTGTTCCCCGTGCCGGTCTGGGCCGCCGTCATGCTGGCGGTCAGCGCGCTGTCCATCGTGCTGTTCAACGTGATCACGATGTCGCTGCGACAGGCGATCATTCCCGCGCACCTGTTCGGCCGCGTCCAGGGCGCCTGGCGGACCGTGGTCTGGGGGCTGATGCCCTTCGGCGGGCTGCTGGGTGGTCTGGTGGCCGCGATGGCCGGGCTCCGGGCGGTGTACCTGGTGAGCGGCATCGCCCAGCTGCTGATCGCGGCGGCGTTCTGGGTCCTGGTCCGCAGGCCCGACATCGATCTGGAGAACCTGCACTCGCCGACGGAGCCGGGGCCTGCGAGCGTTCGAACCGGCGGCGGACAGGACGAGACAGCGGAGGGCGTCGCGGGCGACGGGGCGGACTCGGGAGGGCAGCCGGCAGAGCGGAGATCATGACGGGACGAGCCGCCCCGCGAGTCGCGAGGGGATCGCCCTGCCCGCCGTCCCGATGCGGCGACGGGCCGAGTTCGGACGGCACCACCTCGACCCTCGATTCTGGACACCACAGCCTCTCCCGCGCCGATGGGGCGCGGCCGCGACCGTCCTAACCGGAGGGTGGGTGCTCGACATCGCGGATCGGAGTCGTTGATCTCAGCCCGGCAGTCCCGGCCGCGGCGGGAGGCGGCCCTCGCCTGCGGCCGGAACGGCTCGGCGGTCCTAGGCCTGCCTGCGTCCCGACGTCCCCCGCGTAGGACTCGGCTCTTCTCGAGACTCGATGCTCGGCACCACGTCGTGTTGCCCGACACCCGACGCACGCCTGCACCGTCGGACACGGGAGATCGCGGTGTGGCGGCCTGCGCTGGTAAACCGGCAGACCACCATCGTCCCTCGAACCGATGTTCGAATCTGTCGGTGGGCTGGTGTTGACTGGGCCACATGATCGACGAGACCGAGGCCACGGGAGTCGCGGGGCGGTTGCGCCCTCGCTCGGTCCGCTCGCGATCAGAGGTAGACGCCGCGCTCGGCCAGCCAAGCCTGGGGGTCGATCTTCTGGTTGCTGCCCGGCGCCCACACCTCGAAGTGCAGGTGCGGCCCCGTGGAGTCGCCTCGATTGCCCATCTGGGCGATCTGCTCGCCTGCCTGGACGATCTGGCCCGGACGCACGGAGAAGGAGTCGATGTGGCCGTAGACGGTCGTCGTGCCGTCCGCAGCCTGCACCTTGACCCACAGACCGAAGCCGCTCGCGGAGCCCGCCGTGGTGACGACTCCGTCGTGGGCGGCGTAGATGGGCGTGCCGATCGCGTTGGCGATGTCGATGCCGAGGTGGTTCTCGTTGAAGCGGCTCCCGAAGGAGCGGAGGCCGTAACCGGAGGTGAAGCTGCCGACCGAGGGAACCCAGAACTTGGGGCGGGCCGCCTCCTCCTCGGCGGCGACGACCTCCACCTCCATCTGGGTGCTCTTGACCATCTGTCCGACGGCCGCGTCGGGGGCGACGTCCTGGACGATGGGAAGCACCTCGGGAGCGGGCATCGTGCCACCGACACCGGTGAACGACGCGCTCGCGCCGCCTGCGGCGAGCGGGGCCACCTCGTCGACCGTCTGATGCTCGGAGCGCTCGCTGCCGAGCATCGCGGACTGGCCTGCCGTGACGAAGGCTCCGGCGGCGACGGCGGCCACGACCAGCTTGCCTCGCATCGAGGGCGGCGGTGGCAGACGGTGCGAACCTCGGGGGCGCGGGGAGCGTTCTTCCAGTGCCTTGTCGATGACGGGAGACGACGGGTTGGCGCCGCCTGCGGTGCGATGTCGAGACAACGCCTGACCTTTCTTCGAGGACTCCGGACGGGGGTTCCGGCTCGCCGGTCGGGGGTGCCGACGAGATGTCCTGTCTGCACTGCGGTCTCGGCCCTCCCGGGCCTTCTCTCCTGCTGCTGCTCGCGGCTCGTCGACGCTCGGCAGGACGCCGAGGGCACCGGGCCGCTCACGATCGATCACGTCTGGACGCCGCGCTCCTGCAACCAGGCTGCGGGGTTGATCTTCTTACCGTCGCCCGGCGCCCACACCTCGAAGTGGAGGTGCGGTCCGGTGGAGAAGCCTCGATTGCCCATCTGGGCGATCTGCTCGCCTGCCTGGACCTGCTGGCCGGGGCGGACCGAGTAGGAGTCGATGTGGCCGTAGACGGTGACTGTGCCGTCCGCGGCCTGCACCCGGACCCAGAGGCCGAAGCCGCTGGCGGGACCGGTCTCGATGACGACTCCGTCGTGTGCGGCGAGAATCGGCGTGCCGATGGCGTTGGCGATGTCCATGCCGTAGTGGGTCGTGCCCCACCGGGCGCCGTAGCCGGAGGTGTAGGTGCCCTGGGCCGGTGCCCAGAACTTGGGTCGAGCGGCCTCCGCCTCGGCGGCGGCGGTCTCGACCTCCATCTGCTGGCCCTTGACGATCTGACCGACGGCGGCGCCGGGCTCGGCGGCCTGCGCGATCGGCAGCACCTCGGGGGCGATCATCGTTCCGCCGACGCCGGAATAGCCGCCTGCGGATGCGGAGGGGGCCGCGTCGGAGCCTGCGGCGAGATTGGTCGTCTCGGCGCCATACGCCTGTCCGCCGTCGGAGTCAAGACCGAACTGGGTAGACTGGCCGGCAGCGACGAAGGCGCCTGCCGCGACGGCTGCGATGACGAAGCGACCACGTAGTGCAGGAGAAGGCGTACTGAGCCTGTGAGCGCCACGATTCCGCGTCGCCGCGCGCTTGCGCGCAGCATCACGTGCCTCGGGGGAGCTCTGGCCGCCGGGTGAGCGGTGTTGAGACAAAGCCTGCCCTTCCGTTCAGCCTCGGGGAGTCTGAAACGAACGTCCGGGCGGGGGATCCCGGTGCCGCTGACCGGCCTTCGCCGGCAGCGATGTGTTCGTGATCAGACCGTGACAACGGACCGGGGGACAGTAACGGGGCGAGACCCTTAAGGGCAACTCCCTGAGATCACGCTCTGCCGAATGGGGGGTGGCTTCCGGGCCTGGTCGGAGAAGTGTGACCGTCTGTGTTGTTGACTTTTTCGGCCGAAGAGGTTTGAGAAGCGGGCTTCCTGGTCAGTGCGGCAGTCGGGTTGCAATGATCATTGGGCCGGCTGGCTCAACCGATCTACTCCGTCCTCAGTCCGAGGCCGATTAAACGGTGATTTGGTGTGATATATGTCACCGCAACCTCGGGAATGGTCGCCGCCACGAATGTCGTACTCATCGGTAGGGGGCGTTGTGCTGATCACGACGGCCTGCGGGCCTGGGACGCCCGCCCGCCCCTCGACCCGCGATCCCGATGACATCCCTCGGGGATGACCCACCCCTTGCTAGCGTCGGCGCGGTGAATGCGCGGACTGGATCGATCGCGGGCCGTTCCCCCGGTGAACGGGCTCGGCCTGTCGGCAGGCGGACGCCGCGAGACGGCGGATCGAGTTCGACGACTCCTCCCCTCGACTCCGACGCCGCCGGGCTGTGGATCGCGATCGCGGTGGCGGGCGGTGGCGCGCTGCTCGCGGTGCTCGCCCCGCTCGTGGGCTTCACCGAGCCGACCACGGCGCCCGGGTACGGGTCCTGGCCGCTGCTGGCACTGATCCACCTCCTGCCCGTGGCGCTCGCCGGGTTGTTCGCCGCACGGGGCAGGTCCGGCGCCGCCGTCGGCATCCTGATCGCCTCGGCTCTGGTCGCGCCGGGTCGGGCGCTGCTCGACGGCGTGCTGCTCGTCGACGCCGCCTCGGTGGTGCGCCCGGAGCTGGTCCGTTTCGACAGCCTCGCATCGGCCGGGGCAGGACTCGGCGCCTTCCTGCTCGTCGCCGCGCACCTCGCCGCAGTGATCGCAGGCGTCCTCGCCTACCGCAGCGGCGGGGAGGACTTCGGCCGGGACCAGGGCGCCGCCTTCGGTGCGACGCCGGATCAGGGGCTCGGCGCAGGCTTCGGCACGGAACCGGCCGAGAGGGATCGGTCCGTCGCCTCGGACCCCCTGGAACGACTGTCCGGTATTCCGGCCGGGCGAGCCCGGCCCGCGCAGAGCGGCAGGCGACAAGGTCTGGCGATCGCGGCGTTGTTCGTGGTCGTGGCCGCCTGTCTCGGCCTGGCAGGCGCCCCCTTCTCCTCCGACGATCCCTACCTGCTGCCGCGTGCGGTGCTGGACGCCGACGGGCTCGTGCTTGTGGGCTGGGTGGTGACCTTCCTCGGCCTCGTCGCCTCGACGCTGCTGGCCACGGCTGCTCGCGACGCCGATCGTGCGCTGGGCGGGCTGCTGGGCACCGCGCTGATGGTGATCGCGCTCGCCGCGCCGTTCTCGGCCGCCGGGCTGTTCGCCGACGACCTCGGTCTGACGGCCGGACCGGTGTTCGCGCTCATCGCTGCCCTCGTCCTCGTGCTGCTCGCGCTGCGGACCGCGCCGCGCTCGGCAGGCCGAGCCGCTGCGGAGGGCACCGACGAGGTCCGGCTGCCCGGTGCTGCGCGGTTGCGACGTGCGGCGGGCGTGCCCGCGTTGCTCGCCGGAATCGCCCTGTCGGCCGGTGTCGTCCTGCCAAGCCTGGCCCCGACCGATCAGCTGATCTCCGAGCCGGTCAATCACCAGGCGGGCCTGCTCGTGCCTGCCGGGCTGCTGCTGGTCCTGCTCGGCCTCGGGCTGCTGCTGCCCGTCAGCTCCACCGTCGCCCGCCCGGCGCTCGTCGTGGGGTGGCTGGCCGCTCCGATGGTCGCCGCCGTCTCCCTCGACGTCGTCTTCGCCGCCAACCAACTCGTCGGGGCGGGCCTCGGCGCCGGTGCCTGGCTGGTGATGGCCGCCGTGCCGCTGGCCGCGACGGGCGGCTTCCTCGCCTGGACGGCGGGCGCGGTCGAGCGCGAGGAGGTGGACCTCTCCGAATGGCCGACCGACTGGCCCGCCGTGGTCCCCTCGGCGATGGGCGCGCTGTGGGCGCTCGGTGCGTTCACCCTGCCGGTGCTGGAGTCCGAAGAACTCACGGCGCTCACCGGGTCCGCCTCGGCGGGCATCTTCTCGAACTTCCAGATCGCGTCCTGGAGCCAGGTGCTCGGCGTCCTCGGCGTGGTCGTCGCCGCAGCGCTGGCTCCCCGCTCCCGACCCGCGCAGGCTGTCGGACTGTTCCTCGGCGCAGCCGGCCTGCTCCTGCTACGCGTGCTGGAGTACCCCTTGACCGCGGCCCGCGCCGCCGACGCGCAACCCGGTCCCGGCCTGTGGCTGGGACTCTGCGGAGTGATCGTGTTGGTGGCGGGCGCGGGTGTGGTGTTCCGCGTCACCCGGCGCACCGCTGACCCGACTCCGAGGCGCTAGTCTGCGATCAGCGAGTCCGCCCGCGAACCCGCGAGCGGCCTTCGTGTTCCGTGTGAAGGCGGGACATCGACAACGTGGTCGTCTGACGGGTCGTCATAGGTGCCGCGCGAGCCTGTCGATCCAGGTCTCGAAGGGCCGCGACGCCCAGGTGGGAGGAAGCCGTGAGCGGTCGTATCCGGGTGGTCGTGGCGAAACCGGGACTCGATGGTCATGACCGAGGGGCCAAGGTCGTCGCCAGGGCACTGCGCGACGCCGGCATGGAGGTCATCTACACGGGCCTGCACCAGACCCCGGAGCAGGTGGTCGAGACCGTCCTTCAGGAGGACGCCGACGCCGTCGGGCTGTCCGTGCTCTCCGGCGCCCACATGACGTTGTTCGCGAAGGTCGTCGCCCTGCTCAAGGAGCGGGATGCCGACGACGTCGTCGTCTTCGGCGGCGGCATCATCCCCGAGGAAGACCTCCCCAGACTCGCCGAACTCGGCGTGGCCAAGGTCTTCACTCCTGGTGCGCCGACACACGAGATCGTCGACTGGGTCCGCAGCAACGTGGCCCAGACTGCCGGTACCTGAACCGCTCCTGACGTGAGCGGCCCACGCCGATGAGTCGGTCGTCACAGTCGTCCGCCTGGTCCGTCGCGTCGCCGCTCACCGATCGAAGAGTCCGGCCGCTCGCCGCTGAATCGACGAGGTCCGACGGCGAGTCGGCTGCGACGCGCGGCGAGTCGGCGCCGAAGACGGCCCGAGTCGCGATGCCGAATCTCTGCGACGCAGGTCACGCGGTGATTGACCTCACCGGATGCGACGTGCCTGCCGTCATCGCAGGTCGTTAAGGTCTGCGGAGTCCGACACCGACGTCGCAGGAGACTCGAGTGGACCTGTACGAATACCAAGCGAAGGACCTCTTCGCCAAATACGGCGTTCCGGTGCTCCCGGGCACGGTCGCCACTACCCCAGACCAGGCTCGCGGTGCCGCCGAGGAACTCGGCGTCCCGGTCGTGGTCAAAGCCCAGGTGAAGACCGGCGGGCGAGGCAAGGCGGGCGGCGTGAAACTCGCCGAGAACCCCGCAGAGACCCAGGAGAAGGCGGAAGCCATCCTGGGCCTGGACATCAAGGGCCACACGGTGCATCGCGTGCTGGTGACCCCCGCCTCGGACATCGCCGAGGAGTACTACTTCTCCTTCCTTCTCGACCGCACCAATCGCACGTTCCTGGCGATGGCCTCGGTCGAGGGCGGCATGGACATCGAGGAGGTCGCGGCCACCAAGCCTGAGGCGCTCGCCAAGGTTCCGGTGGACCCGATCGCAGGCGTCGACTCCGCCAAGGCTCGCGAGATCGTCGAGGCCGCGAAGTTCCCGGCCGAGGTCGCCGATCAGGTGGCCGACGCGATCGTCAAGCTCTGGGCCTCGTTCGTCGGCGAGGACGCCACGCTCGTCGAGGTGAACCCGCTGGTCCGCGACCCCGAGGGCAAGATCATCGCTCTCGACGGCAAGGTCACGCTGGACGAGAACGCCGCGTTCCGGCACGCCGACCACGCCGAGCTGGTCGACAAGGGCGCCGAGGACCCGTTGGAGGCTGCGGCCAAGGCCAAGGACCTCAACTACGTGAAGCTCGACGGCCAGGTCGGCATCATCGGCAACGGTGCGGGCCTGGTGATGTCGACGCTGGACGTGGTCGCCTACGCGGGGGAGCAGCACGGGGGCGTCAAGCCTGCCAACTTCCTCGACATCGGCGGCGGCGCCTCCGCGGAGGTCATGGCCAACGGGTTGGAGATCATCCTCTCCGACCCCGACGTCACGTCCGTCTTCGTCAACGTCTTCGGCGGCATCACCGCCTGTGACGCGGTCGCCAACGGCATCGTCGCGGCCTTCGCGCTCCTCGACAGTCGGGGCGAGGCCGTGACCAGGCCGATCGTCGTGCGGCTCGACGGGAACAACGCCCAGGAGGGGCGGCGCATCCTCACCGAGGCGGCCCTGCCGGGGCTGGTCCAGGTCGACACCATGGACGACGCGGCCACCAAGGCCGCCGAACTCGCCGCGCAGGGGGCGTGACACCAGATGGCTATCTTCCTCACCGAGAACAGCAAGGTCATCGTCCAGGGCATCACCGGCGCGGAGGGCACTAAGCACACGCGCCGGATGCTCAAGGCCGGGACGCAGGTCGTGGGCGGGGTCAACCCGCGCAAGGCGGGCCAGAAGGTCGACTTCGACGGCACCGTGCTTCCGGTGTTCGCCACCGTCGCCGAGGCCAAGGAGGCGACCGGCGCGGACGTGTCGGTGATCTTCGTTCCCCCGAAGTTCGCCAAGGCGGCCGTCTTCGAGGCGATCGACGCGGGCATCGGCCTCGCGGTGGTGATCACCGAGGGCATCCCGGTGCACGACACCGCGGCCTTCTGGGCGCACGCGGGCGCCACGGGCAACAAGACCCGGATCATCGGGCCGAACTGCCCCGGCGTGATCTCTCCCGGCAAGTCCAACGCAGGCATCATCCCGGCGGACATCACCGGGGCCGGTCGGATCGGCCTGGTCTCGAAGTCGGGCACGTTGACCTACCAGCTCATGTACGAGCTGCGGGACATCGGCTTCTCCAGCGCAGTCGGCATCGGCGGCGACCCGGTGATCGGCACCACGCACATCGATGCGCTGCAGGCCTTCCAGGACGACCCGGACACCGAGGTCATCGTCCTGATCGGCGAGATCGGCGGCGACGCCGAGGAGCGCGCGGCGGCCTACATCGCGGAGAACGTCACCAAGCCGGTGGTGGGCTACGTCGCGGGCTTCACCGCTCCCGAGGGCAAGACGATGGGCCACGCAGGCGCCATCGTGTCGGGCTCGTCGGGTACCGCAGCGGCCAAGAAAGAGGCGTTGGAGGCAGTCGGCGTCAAGGTCGGCAAGACCCCCAGCGAGACGGCGGCACTGGCCCGCGAGGCCGTTCAGGCACTCGTCGGCTGATACCAGGCCACTCCGTACAGCAGGGCCGGACATTCCTTGCGGATGTCCGGCCTGCTGTCGTCTCGGGCCTGGGCGACGGGTGCTGCGCACTGCTCGGCGGGCGGACCGACGCCGACACGTCCACCTGATGAGTTCGTCGTCACGAAAAGTGCGGCCATCCCTACTTGATCGGGTGAGGGTGGTGCACTGTGGTCCGGGGAAAAGGAAACCGAGGGTGATCGACGGAACCTCGTGAGACCGAGATTCGTCCTATCCGGGCGATCGGCTAGCGTTCCGACTGCCCGATAACGGCAATGTTGCATCCGGTGGAGGAGGAGACCCCGCCATGTCCGTGCCCTACGGCGCACCTCAACAGCAGGCTGGCAGTCCAGCGCAGCCTGCGGGAGGTTTCAGCCTTCCGTCCATCCTTGCCCTCGTCGGAGCCGGGCTCGGCCTCATCGTCTATCTGCTCGCCTTCGGCGAGGCGGGCATCGCCCCGTCCCTCGGCATCGGCGGCGGCCCCGGCACCGCCACCTCACTGTTGCTGATCGCAGGCCTGCTCGCGGGCATCTCGCTGCTGCCCAAGGGACCGCAACTGCACCTGCTGTTCGCGGTGCTCGCGGTGCTGGGTGTGCTCGGGCTCCTCCAGGTGGTGGTCCACTGGTCGGGTGACCTGCCCCCCATGACGATCGTGGCCCTGATCGTCGGGCTGGTCGAGGCAGGCGTGCTGGTCACGGCGTGGCTGTTCAACGCGGAGATCCTCAAGGTCACCCCCAAGCCGGCCTACCCGCAGGGCAACTGGAACCCGCAGAGCGGCGGCATCCCGCAGGCGGGACAGCCCGGCCAGTACGGCCAGGCCCCGCAGGGACAGTTCGGCCAGCAGGCCCAGTTCGGCCAGGCCGAGCAGCAGTACGGACAGCAGAACCCCGGTACCGGGGGACAGCCCGCCCAGCCGACGCCGTATGCCCAGGGCACCGAGGTGTTCGGCGGCACGCAGCAGCCCGGCCAGTACGGCCAGCAGCCCGGCACCACGCCGCCGCCCGGCGGCTACGGCCAGAGCTGAGCGTTCGCCGGGCTTCCCGCCCCCTGCGCGGTGGAGCCCGTCGGCGCTTGAGCAGCCGACACCGAGCGCAGTACAGGTTCTGACGATGCCGTGACTCGACCCGTCGAGTCACGGCATCGTCGTCTCTGCTCGACGATCTCCGAGGTGCTTCGGTTCTGCCCGGGTGCGCTCGCGGGTGCCGAGCGCACCTGCCTGGCGCTCACCTGTTCGGCGCCGCTGTCGCGCGGTTGTCTCGCCGCGCGGTGCGCGGCCGTCTTGTGCGCGGCCGTGACGTGCGTAGTCGCCGATGCGACCGACATCGGTCCGAGTCGCCCCTCCGACGTCGACCGGCAGGACGATTCGGCGGCAGGCTGCGCGGGTGACGGCAGGCGGTTCGAGCCCCGCCCGTCTCCCGTCGCCCTCACCCGTTCGGGAACGGCGCGGCAAGCCGGAACGGCGTGGTGGCGGTGCGACCCTGCCCGCGTGATCACGCTCCGAGCGGCCGTCGACGAGGGCGCGGATCGCGCTGCGATCCCGGAGGCAGGCCAACTAGAACGGGCCAGGGTGCTCGTGTCGTCCGTGCTGGGTTCGCTGTTCCTCGGCTGCCTGACGGTGATCGCCCTGACGGTGCTGACTCTGGCCACCGCGGGCGATGACGCCTTCTCGCTCGGGGCCGTGCTGAGCGTGTCGGTGCCTGCGTGGCTCGCGGCTCACCAGGTCCCGCTGATGATCCTCGGGCAGCCGGTGGGAGTACTGCCCCTGCTGCCGACCCTGATCCTGCTCTCGTTGATCGCCACGAGTGTCGCCTCGACGCTGCGCAGGCTGGCCGCGACCCTGTGGACCTCGCTGCTACTGGTGGCGTTGACCGCAGCCGGTCACGGGGTGCTCGCCGTCGCTTTCGCCGAGGTCGCCACCGGAGGCAGCGCAGGGCTGGTCATCGTCTCGCCGTCGAGCGCCGGGCTGACGAGTGCCCTGTTGGCCGCCGCGGCCGCCGCCGTCGGGGTGCTGCGCTGCGGCGTCCTGGCCGCCTGGTTCGACGGGCGGCCCAGGGCCGTGCAGGACGGAGTCCGGGCGGGGCTGCTCGGCGCGGCGTGCCTGCTGGCGACCGGCGCCTCCGTGACCCTGTTCGGACTGTTCGCCTCAGGACCTGAGGTCGTCGAGTTGTTCAACCAGGATCGCCTCTCCGACGCGCTCGGTCTGCTGCTCTGCTCGCTGGCCTACCTGCCCAACGCGGTGACGGCGGGCGTCGCCTTCGCCGCCGGGCCGGGGTTCTCGCTCGGCCAGGCGGTCGTGACTCCCTTCGCGGCCCGGACGGGACCCGAGCTGGAACTGCCCCTGTTGGCCGCCCTGCCGGACACGGCTGCGCGGCCGTGGTGGGCGCTGGTCCTCCTGCTGCCGATCGCGGTGGGGGTGCTGCTCGGCTGGTTCGGCGGTGGCGGCGGCACACCGCGACGCGATCGACTGAGAACGGCTGTCGTCGGCGTCGTGATCGCGGCCTCGATCGCCTCGGCCGCCGCCGTCGTTGCGGGCGGACGGCTCGGCAGCGGGGCGTTCGATCCGGTGCAGGTGCCTGCGGCGAGCCTGGCGCTGGCCGTCCTGGTCTGGACGGGACTGCCCGCCGTCCTCGTGGCGTGGCTCGGTCGGCCGCAGCGGGCGGCGGACGAGACGGCGGCCGCCACCGTTGAGGCGGCGCATGACGTGGACGAGTCCGCCGGGGATGCCGCGAGCGGGGACGCCGCAGCTGGGGATGCCGAGACAGACGACGAGGCTGCCGACGACGCGGAGCCCGATGACCCCGAGGAGTCGGAGCCTGCCGACGAGCGGCTGCCCGCTGCCGAGACGGCGGACGACGCTGCGGCTCGCGACGACGCGGAGCCCGACGTCGGCTCGGACGATGTCGCCGGGAACCCGAGTGCGGCCGAATCGGCCGTCGTCGGGAAGGTGGCAGGTGCGAAGACAGGTACCGCCACCGACGACGTCGAACGGGTCGGGGCCGTGGCCGAGGACGCCGATGCGCGGCGGACTCCCCGCGCCGCCCGACCCGGCACGGCAGACGGTCCGGATGCCGTCGTCCTCGTGCCCTCTCCTCGGGAGGACCCCGCCGTCGACGCTGCCTCCGGGCCCGCCGGTCGCGGGGCGCAGGCCGAGAGGCGGGAGCACTCCGTCGCCCGGTCGGCCGAGGTCAGCGGGGTCGTCCTGCCCTCGCCAGGCGTCGAGGCGGCTGCGGTGTCGAGGCGGCGCGGCTCGGTCGAGGAATCGGCGGAGGTCTGGCCGCAGGACGATCCGGACGCTCCCGGCGCATAGTCGAGACGCGCCGCCTGCGGCGTGGATCGGGGCGGGGCCGAGGAGATCAGCCGATCGGGTCGTCGATCGCCCTGGCCGCAGTGATCGAACCGGCGCGACCTAGGCTTGGGCCCACTCCTCCCCGGTTTCGTCAGGAGATCACGCTGAGCGCTTCACCCCCGGATGCAGGGCCCGTCTCCTCCCGGCTTCGACTTCCCGTGCCCGCCCGCGTCGTCACGTTGCTCTCGGGCGCCGGAACGCTCGCGCAGGCACTGTTGGACGCCGCATCGGCTCCCGACTTTCCCGCCGAGGTGGTCGCGGTGGGCTCAGATCGCCCTGGCGCCGCCGGGCTGGCGCGTGCCGAGCAGGCAGGCCTGCCGACGTTCGCCGTGCGGCTCGCCGATCACTCCGATCGGGCGAGCTGGAATCGGGCATTGGCGGACGCCGTCGCGGCACACCGGCCCGACCTGGTGGTCTCCGCCGGATTCATGAAGATTCTCGGCCCCGAGTTCCTGGCGCGGTTCGACGGTCGTGTGGTGAACACGCACCCGGCCCTGCTGCCTGCCTTCCCCGGAGCCCACGCGGTGGCCGAGGCCATCCGCTACGGCGTGCGGGTCACCGGCTCCACCGTGCATCTGGTGGACGCCGGAGTGGACACCGGGCCGATCCTCCAGCAGGAGGCGGTTTCGGTGCTGGCCTCGGACACCGAGCAGACCTTGCACGAACGAATCAAGACGGTGGAACGCCGGCTGCTCGTGGACGTGGTGGCCCGGCTCGCCCGTGAGGGCTGCACCGTGATCGGACGAAAGGTGACAATCCCGTGACCGACCCCGTGATCGACGGTTCGGACCAGACCGACCAGGACGGCGCCGCCCGTCGCCCGGTGCGACGCGCGTTGATCGCCGTGTCGGACAAGCAGGGCCTGATCGAGTTCGCGAGGGGCCTGCACGCTGCGGGAGTGGAGATCGTCTCCACCGGCGGAACCGCCGCGCGGATCGCCGAGGCGGACATCCCGGTCACGCCGGTCGAGAAGGTGACCGGGTTCCCCGAGTGTCTCGACGGCAGGGTCAAGACGCTGCACCCCGGCGTCCACGCGGGTCTGCTGGCGGATCTGCGCCGCGCGGAGCACGCCGAACAGCTCCGGAGCCTGGACATCGCACCCTTCGATCTGCTGGTGGTGAACCTCTACCCGTTCACCCAGACGGTCGCCTCCGGCGCGGCGCCGGAGGACTGCGTCGAGCAGATCGACATCGGCGGTCCGGCGATGGTGCGGGCGGCGGCGAAGAACCACGCCAACCTCGCCGTCGTCGTGCAGCCCGCCCGGTACGAGTCGGTGCTGGCCACTGTCTCGGCAGGCGGGTTCACCCTGGCCGAGCGGCAGGGACTGGCCGTCGATGCGTTCCGGCACACCGCCTCCTACGACATGGCCGTGGCCTCCTGGATGGGGGAGACGCTGGCTCCGGACGCGGCGGAGGCAGGCTTCGCGAGCTGGCTCTGCCGGAGCTGGGAGCGGGACCGAGTGCTGCGGTACGGGGAGAATCCGCACCAGCAGGCCGCCCTCTACCGGAGCGGCGACTCGGCCGCGACCGGGCTGGCAGGTGCCACGCAGCTGCACGGCAAGGGCATGTCTTACAACAACTACGTGGACGCCGACGCGGCCTGGCGATCGGCCCACGACCATGAGCTGCCCTGCGTTGCCGTGATCAAGCACGCCAATCCCTGCGGCATCGCGGTCTCGGCGCTCACCGGCGACGACGCCATCGCGGACGCGCACCGTCGTGCCCACGCCTGCGACCCGGTCAGCGCCTTCGGCGGGGTGATCGCGGCGAACCGGCCGGTCACCGTGGAGATGGCCGAGCAGGTGTCGGACATCTTCACCGAGGTGATCATCGCCCCCGCATTCGCCGACGGGGCGGTCGACGTACTGACCAGGAAGAAGAACATCCGCATCCTCGTCGCCGAGCCACCGGTGCGCGGCGGTGCCGAGCTGCGGGCGATCTCCGGCGGCCTGCTGGTGCAGACGGCCGATGCGATCGACGCCGAGGGCGACGACCCGGCGAACTGGACTCGGATGGGTGCCGAGGTCGACGAGCAGACGCTCGCCGATCTGGCCTTCGCCTGGCGGGCCTGTCGCGCGGTGAAGTCGAACGCGATCCTGTTGGCCGACGGCGGGGCGACCGTCGGAGCGGGCATGGGCCAGGTCAACCGGGTGGACGCCGCGCGGCTGGCGGTCGCCAGGGCGGGCGACCGGGCGAAGGGCTCGGTGGCCGCGTCCGACGCGTTCTTCCCCTTCCCCGACGGCCTTCAGGTGCTGTTGGACGCGGGCGTGCGGGCCGTGGTGCAGCCCGGCGGCTCGGTGCGCGATGCCGAGGTGCTGGCCGCTGCCGAGGCGGCAGGCGTCACGGTGTTCCTCACCGGCACCCGGCACTTCGCACACTGAGTTCGGATCGCTGAGTCGCCCTTCGTCGGAACACGACGCGGGGCGGCTCGCGTGGCAGGGCCGCCTGCGCACCGTGAACGCGGCGGAACGTGCGCTTCACGAGCGAACGGCGCTCGCCTGCGCGGCGGCGTGGGCCGCCCGGGGGTGGCGGGTCGGCTGTCGTCCTGGACGGAAGCGGATCTGGCCTTGGTGCCTGCCGCCGAGCCTGCGCTCGGTCTTCTGTCAACCGTGTCCGGAGTGACGTCGACGAACGCGTTCGCGGTGGGCGAGTTTCTCACCAGACCGGCCTGGGATGGCATCCGTCCTGCGGTGATCGTCGCGATCACCGCAGGACGGGCTGGTGGACGGGACCCTGGCCGCTGCGGGCCTCGTTCGCGGTGCCGACCGGTTCCGGGCCTTGCGAGGACTCGATGCCGACCTCGGGGCAGGCACGGTTGCTGCTGACCCGAGGCTGCTGATGCTGCTGCTGCCGATGCCGGGGCTGTTGGTGCCGTCGGGGTCGTCGACGTGGCCGAGGTCAGTGCCGACGTCGCAGGCTTCCTTCTGGTGTTGACGGCAGGCTACGAGGTCGGTGGTCCGGTCGCGGAGTTCATCGGGGCCGAGCATCGACTTCCCGGCAGGCGGCGATTCCTGATGTCGGAGCAGGGGACTCCGATCGGGCGGCGGCCATGACGGTGCACGGTGACATCGCCGTGCACCGGCGGTGCGTCGACGCTGCTCACGCAGCGGGGGCGCACAGCAGCGACTCCGCAGGCACCGGCCGGCGCAGACTGCCGAGACGGGCTGCACCGCAGCGGTCGCCACGGCCGTTCCCGGTTCGAAGAGCGCGACCAGTCTCTGCCGTGCCGGTCACCGGCTCCACGTACGTCCGACCTGGCGTCGGCTGTGAATTCGCCGGGCTCCTGACGCCGACTCCGGAGTGGGGCACGTTCGACCTCACACCGGTTCGCAGCTGGACTGCCACCGGCACCTGGGCGTGTCCTCCTCGCGGACCTGTCTCGCGGGAGCCACAGGGGATGCCGCAGCGGCGGCGAGCGGTCGTGCCGCCGAAGTCGCCGATGCCGTGCCGGTGACTTCCGCGTACGTCTTCGCGGATTCCGCGCGCCCGCGCCCGAGACCACGATCTCAGGCGGCAGGTCGGGCGATCCTCGCCGATCAGGCCGGGTGATGAGGGCGGTTCTCGCCTGCGGACAGGCCTGCCCTGCCGGTCCCTTCTGGACTTCACCCGGTCGTGGTGTCCCCCACCCTTGACGGGCTCTTCGGCGGCGGCTTTACTGGGTCATGTCGGTCGAACAAGTGTTCGATCAGTGGTGCGGCCGGTGTCGGGGGCCTGCCGCATCGCAGGGAGAAAGGGGAGCCGGTGTCCCGGGCTGCGGTCACCACGTTGGCAGCGTTGGACGGGGTGGTCACGGCGTCGGGGATGGCCGTGGGCACAGCGGACTTCGCAGCTCGACAGGTGTTGCCGGTCCGGGAGCAACTGGGTGCGCTACTCCCCTGGGGCGGTCTTCGTCGGGGCAGCACGGTGGCGGTGCGCGGGTCCACCATGCTGCTCTTCGCGTTGATCGCCGAGGCCACCGCCGCCGGTTCCTGGGCAGCAGTGGTGGGGATGACCGGGTTGGGCGTGCTCGCCGCCGCCGAGGCAGGCGTTGCGGTGGAGCGTCTCGTCCTGGTGCCCCATCCAGGTAGGGACCCGGCGGCGGTGGTCGCCTCGTTGATCGACGGCGTCGATCTGATCGTCGTCGCGGAGACACCGGGGCTGCGATCGGCCGAGGCCAGGAGTCTGTCGGCCAGGGCCAGACAGCGTGGTGCGGTGCTGCTCCCGGTGGGTCGGCTCGACGACTGGCCCGCGCCAGACCTGGACGTGAGCTGCGTCGAGCAGGTCTGGCGCGGACCGGGAACGGGCGAGGGTCGAGTGCGTGACTGTCAGGCCACGGTGCGGGTGGTCGGGCGGGGCGCCGCCGCACGGCCGAGGTCGGCGCGGCTGTCTCTCATCGAGGACGCAGGCCGGTCAGTCGGGCCTGCGAGTCGGGGCGAACGAACCGTCGGGCGGTCCCCGGCGACGAGCGTGGGCTGAGGCGGTTCTGCCTCGCGTGGCGACGGCCACGTAGGCGCAGGGCCTTCCTCGGCAGGGCTCTCGTCTGTCGGGCGGGCGAGTCCGCGACAACGGAGATCCTGCGGCCGCAGGCTCGCCGACCGGCCCAGCACGCGATACGCGACGGCACGCGGCCGAACTGAGCCGCATCACCACGCGAGTGGCGATGCGGCAGTCGGCAGGCGACGAATCCGCCTGTCGCCATGAAACCGACGTGATCACCTCGGGCGGCCGCGCGCCGGCCCGTGCCCGGCGCGATCACGTCGGATCGCCACGCCTGCGGGCCTGGGGACAGCCGACGAGACGCCTGCTCGGTCTGCGGGCCCGCCTGCGTTCTCGACACGAATGCAAGACACCCGCCACAACGGGGTCAGGAAGCGACCCACGACACCGGAATGAGGAGGACGTCATGACGGATTTCCCCGAGCCCCCCGCGATGGTCATGCCGTCCCAGCCTCAACCGCAGTCTCAAGCCCAGCCCCAAGCTCAGTCCCAGTCCCAGTCCCAGCCCCGGTCTTCGTCCGAACCTCGGCCTACGGCAGGGCCCCCGGCCTCGCCGGGGCCGCCATCCGAGGCCGGTCCTGTCATCGGGCAGGCGACCGAGTCGCCTGCGGAGCCGGAGCCGGAGCCGGAGCCGTTCGCCGGGACACCGCTGCGCCTGCTCGTCCTCTGGTGTCCGGACTGGCCGGTGGTGGCGGCCTGTGCCGATGCCCGGCTGCCGCCGGAGACTCCTGCGGCGGTGCTCGCCGCCAACCGAGTTCTCGCCTGTTCGACGGCGGCCCGCGCCGACGGCGTGCGGCGGGGAGCACGGAAGCGTGATGCCCAGTCGCGTTGCCCGGATCTCGTCGTCCTGCCTGCCGACGAGGCACGGGACGCCCGACTGTTCGAGCCGGTCGCCTCGGCGGTGGAGGAACTGGTCGTCTCGGTGGAGATCGTGCGGCCGGGGGTGATCGCGATACCCGTCGCGCGGTCCGCAGGCTACTTCGGCGGCGAGGAGTCGCTCGCCGAACAGCTCGTCGACGTCGTCGCGGCTCGGGCGGGCGTGGAATGCCAGGTCGGGGTGGCCGACGGGCTGTTCGCCGCCACATTGGCCGCCCGCCGGGGGCTGCTGATCCCGCCGGGTGACACTCCCGCCTTTCTGGCGCCGTTGCCCGCAGGAGAGTTGATCGACCCGGCCGATCGACGCGAGGAACGAGAGCGGCTGGTCGATCTGCTGCGCCGACTCGGTCTTCGCACGCTGGGAGACTTCGCCGAGCTGGCCGCCGCCGACGTGGCCTCCCGGTTCGGTGTGGACGCGATCCTCGCGCATCGACTGGCCAGGGGAATGGAGGAACGCCCGCCTGCCCTACGTCGGACCCCCGTCGACTCCTCGGTCACCCAGGAGTTCGATCCCCCGGTGGAGCGGGTCGACGCGGCCGCCTTCGCCGCGCGGGCGCTGGCCGAACGGCTGTACGCGGACCTCGTCGAACGCGGCCTGGCCTGTACCCGGCTCGGCATCGTCGCTTGTACCGAGCACGGCGAGGAGCTCACCAGACTCTGGCGTTGTGCCGAGCCGCTCACCTCGGCAGGCATCGCCGACCGGGTCCGTTGGCAGCTCGACGGCTGGCTGCGTCGTACGGGCAGTCGCGGCGGCGACGGCGATCCCGACGGCGAAACTCTCGGCACTCGCACCGCCCCGCGCGACACCGTCGAGGAGGACGGGCCGACCGCCGGACTGGTCATGCTGCGGCTGGAGCCTGCGGAACTGGTCGGTGCGGGCCGCCTGCAACTCGACCTGTTCAGCGCCGGAGATCGGGCGGGCACGGCGGCCGACCGGGCAGGCCGGGCGCTGGTCAGAGTGCAGGGCCTGCTCGGTCCCGACTCGGTGTTGACTCCGGTGCTCGGCGGCGGCCGAGGGCCTCGGGAGCAGGTGCGGCTGGTGCCCTGGGGCGACGAGCTCACTCCCGGACTCGACCCGAACCAGCCGTGGCCGGGCAGGCTTCCTGCGCCTTCGCCGTCGCTGCTGCCCGATCCGCCGACGCCGGTCCGGCTGCTCGACGCGGCGGGCGGGTCGGTCGGCGTCACCGGTCGCTATGTCCTGACCGCGCCGCCGAATCGGCTGATCGTCGGAACCGATCCGGCATTGGAGGTGCTGGCCTGGGCGGGGCCGTGGCCGGTGGAGGAGCGATGGTGGACGACGGCCTTCGCCGACGTCTCCATGCCCGCGAGTCTCGGCCGTCCCGAAGCAGCCGCTCGCCGGGTCGCCCGGCTTCAGGTGATCACTGCGGCGGGCCGGGGCGACACGGGCAGCGGCGCCTATCTGCTGGCCAGGGAACGTGGCGGCTGGTTCATCGAGGGGAGGTACTGACCATGGCCTGGCACAATCCGCCGGTTCCCTGGCCGGAACTGGAACGCAGACTCACCGGTGACGCGCGTCCGGCGGCAACTGAGGAGGAGCCGCCCGCCTGGAGCAGGCGACGGAGACGGACTCGCGACAGTCTGCTGACCTCGGTCATCGACGAGCACCGCGATTCCCGAGCCGCCACGCCGGACTCTGCCGAACCGACCGAGCCTGCTGCGCCCGCCGTGGTGCCCTATGCGGAACTGCACTGTCACTCCAATTTCAGCTTCCTCGACGGCGCCGCCCATCCGGAGGAGCTGGTGGCGGAGGCCGCCAGGCTCGGTGTGCGCGTGCTGGCGCTCACCGACCACGACGGCATGTACGGCGTGGTGCGCTTCGCCGAGGCAGCTGCGGAGCACGGCGTGCGGACGGTCTTCGGCGCCGAGTTGAGCCTGGGGCTCACCGGACCGCAGAACGGGGCGGCCGACCCGGAGGGCACCCATCTGCTGGTGCTGGCCCGCGATCCGGCCGGCTATCACCGGTTGTGCCGGGCGATCAGCGAGGCTCAGCTGGCGGGCGGCGAGAAGGGACGGCCCGTCTACCGGTTGGAGCGACTGGCGGAACATGCGGACGGTCACTGGGTGGTGCTGACCGGCTGCCGTAAGGGGGCGGTGCGGACGGCACTGGCCGAGAGCGGATCGGAGCGGGCGGCGGAGGAGCTCGAGCGTCTGATCGGTCTGTTCGGCGCGACGAACGTGGTGGTGGAACTCGTCGATCACGGTCTGCCCGCCGACAGCGAGATCAACGACGCCCTCGCCGTACTGGCCGAGCGGTTCGGTCTGACGGTGGTGGCGACCAACGCGGTGCACTACTCGATGCCCTCCCGACATCGACTCGCCACGGCGGTCGCCTCGGTGCGGGCTCGCCGCAGCCTGGACGAGATGGACGGCATGCTGCCCGCCTCGGGGGCCGCACACCTGCGTTCCGGCGGCGAGATGGCGGCCAGGTTCGCCAGATATCCGACGGCAGTGGCGGCTGCGGCCCGACTGGGCGAGGAGTGCGCCTTCGACCTGCGGCTGGTCGCGCCGGAACTGCCGCCCTTCGACGTTCCCGACGGGCACACCGAGTCGAGCTACCTGCGTGAGCTGGCCGTGCGGGGTGCGGAAGCCAGGCACAGCACGGAGAATCTGCCCGCCGCGCTGCGCCAGATCGAGCACGAGCTGAAGGTGATCAACGAGCTCGGCTTTCCCGGCTACTTCCTGGTGGTCCACGACATCGTCCAGTTCTGCCTGCGAGAGGACATCCTCTGCCAGGGGCGGGGCTCGGCGGCGAACTCGGCGGTGTGCTTCGCCCTCGGCGTGACCAACGTCGACGCCGTCCGGTTCGGGCTGCTGTTCGAGCGATTCCTGGCGCCGGAGCGAGACGGGCCGCCCGATATCGACCTCGACATCGAGTCGGATCGTCGAGAAGAGGTGATCCAGTACGTCTACCGGCGATACGGACGCGATCATTCGGCGCAGGTGGCCAATGTCATCACTTATCGGTCCCGATCCGCCGTGCGCGACGTCGCCAGGGCACTGGGATTCTCACCGGGACAGCAGGACGCCTGGAGCAGCCAGATCGAACGATGGGGGCCGTTGAACGGCACCACCGACGACACCGACATCCCCGGCCCGGTACTGGAGCTGGCGGCCCAGCTGGAGGGTTTTCCCCGCCACCTGGGCATCCACTCCGGTGGAATGGTGATCTGTGATCGGCCGGTCAGCGAGATCTGCCCGGTGGAGTGGGGCCGGATGCCGGGTCGGTCGGTGCTGCAGTGGGACAAGGACGACTGCGCCTCGATCAACCTGGTCAAGTTCGACCTGCTGGGGCTCGGCATGTTGTCCGCACTGCACTACATGATCGACCTGGTCGCCGAGCATCACGGGGTCACCGTGGATCTCGGCGGCCTGGACCTGACGGACGACCGGGTCTACGAGATGGTGCGTCGGGCCGACACGGTCGGCGTGTTCCAGGTCGAGAGTCGCGCGCAGATGTCGACCTCGCCCCGGCTGCGACCTCGGGAGTTCTACGACCTGGTCGTCCAGGTCGCCCTGATCAGACCGGGGCCGATCCAGGGCGGGTCGGTGCATCCGTACATCCGGCGGCGAAACGGGCTGGAGGAGTGGGATTACGAGCATCCTCGGCTGAAACCCGCGCTACAGCGCACGCTGGGCGTGCCGCTGTTCCAAGAGCAGATGATGCAGCTTGCAGTGGATGTGGCGGACTTCTCCGCTTCGGAGGCCGACGAGCTGCGTCGGGCCATGAGCTCCAAACGGTCGAGCAGGCGGATGGAGCGGTTGCGCCAGCGGCTCTTCGACGGGATGCAGGCGAACGGGATCACCGGTGAGCTGGCCGAGCAGATCTATCGCAGGCTGTTGGCCTTCGCGGACTTCGGCTTCCCGGAGAGCCATGCGTTGAGCTTCGCGCTGTTGGTCTTCGCCAGTGCCTGGTTCAAGTCGTACTACCCGGCCGCCTTCTGTGCCGCGTTGCTGCGCGCGCAGCCGATGGGCTTCTACTCGCCGCAGTCGTTGATCGCCGATGCGCGGCGGCACGGCGTTCGGGTGCTGCGGCCCGACATCAACGCGAGCCTGCCGCATGCCACCTTGGAACAGGCGCAGGCCGCCTCCGCCTCCGCCTCCGCCTCCGCAGAGCCTGCCTGCCAAGCAGGCCCTGTCGGCTCTGCCGGCTCTGTCGGCCGAGCCGACTCCGTGGGTCGAGCCGATTCCGCAGGCCCAGCCGACCCGGTGCACCCTGCCGCCGCCATGGGCTCGGCCGACCCTGTCGGGTCTGCCACACTCGCCGGGTCCGCCACCGAGACCGCCGCCGACTGCGCTGCTGCCGAGCCCGAGCCCGCCGCCATGCCGTCGGTGCGGCTCGGGCTCGGTGAGGTCCGCACCATCGGTGCAGATCTCGCCGAGGCGATCTGCGCGGACCGAACCGTGAACGGGCCCTACCTCGACATGGCCGATCTGGCCCGTCGACAGCGGCTCACCGTCGCGCAGCTGGAGGCACTGGCCACCGCAGGTGCCTTCGAGTGCTTCGGCATGAGCAGACGGGCGGCGTTGTGGACGGCGGGCGCGGCTGCGGGCGAGGCGGCGGACAGGCTGCCCGGACTCTCCACCGCAGGGCAGCCGCCGATGCTGCCGGGCATGGACGCGGTCGAGACGGCCGCCGCCGACGTCTGGGCCACCGGGGTCTCACCGGACAGCTACCCGACTGAGTTCGTCCGGGATCGGCTGACCCGGCTGGGTGCGTTGCCCACGGCAGCGCTCAAGACCGTCGAGTCCGGGCGGCGAGTGCTGATCGGTGGTGCGGTGACTCACCGACAACGACCCTCCACCGCAGGCGGGGTGACGTTTCTCAACATCGAGGATGAGACCGGCATGGTCAATGTGGTCTGCACCCCGACCCTGTGGGCACGATATCGACGGGTGGCACGGAACAGCCCGGCGTTGCTGGTGCGGGGGATCGTGGAGCGGAACGGCACGGTGGTGACCCTCCAGGCCGACCGCGTGACCCACCTGCCGATGCGGATCTCCGGGCGGTCACGTGACTTCAGATGACGCCGATCCGACCGGCTCGCCGCAGCGCCGTCCTGCTATCGGCGGTCGGCGATGCCCCCCTGCTGACCTGCTGACCCGCTGACCCGCCGCCGACGGACATGAAGAAGTCCGCCCCCACGAACGGGGACCGATGGGCGAGCAGGCCGCCGTTCAGCCGCTGCCGCCCGGCGAGGGTGCAGTACTCGGTGTGGACGGTGGCGAGCATCGTCATATCGCGGGGCGACGCTGGGGCGCAGCAGCGGTTCCGCTGACAACCGAGGCCCGGCGGTGCTGGCAATGACAGGGCGCCTGTCAAGCCGGCGTGGCCGGCTAGGGTGCTGTGGTGGACACCCAGGAAGAGACGGTCGGCGAGGATTTCAGCGACGCGGTGCTGGCCCGTGCCGACTGGCGGGGGCGGAGCCTGCACGGCTGCGACTTCACCGATGCCGATCTTGCAGGCATGCAGACGCACAACGTCACGTTCACCGACTGCGACTTCACCGGGGCAGACCTCAGCGGTTCCCGGCACACCGCCACCGCGTTTCGAAACTGCACTTTCGACCGCACCGTGCTCCTGGGTGCGGTCATCGACGGCTGCACCTTGATCGGCTCGCGGTTCCGCCAGAGCAGGCTGCGGCCGTTGACCCTTCGGGAGACCGACCTCACCCTCGTGGCGTTGCCCGCAGCCGATCTGCGTGGACTCGACCTCTCCGGGCTGCGGCTGCGTGAGGCCGACCTGTTCGAAGCCGATCTGCGCCGGGCCGATCTGCGCGACGCCGATCTCACCGGGGCACGGCTGACCGACGCGAACCTGGAAGAGGCCGATCTACGGGGTGCCCGCATCGACGCCAAGTCGTTCCGCCAGGTCAAGCTGTGGGGTGCGCGGGCGGATCTGCCGGTGGCGATGGCCTTCTCCGCGGCGCACGGGCTCGTCATCGACGAGTAGCCTCCGACGATCCTCGGGGACCACCCGGCCCCCGAGGATCTCGCCGTCACTCCACGCCGGGCGGCTCCACATCGGTCATCTCCGCCAAGGCGCCGTCTTCGATCAGGTCCGTGATCGACCGGGGCAGGACGTAGGAGACACCGCCACCGGGCTGTTCGAACCACGGCACCGCGATGCCGGTGAGCACCTGTAGCGGCCGCAGCAGCCGGTACGTGTGGTAGCCGCGCTTGATCCACTGCGGTGGCAGCGAACGCCTGCTGTACGGCGTCCCCGCCGCGTAGGTCACGTTGCCGCTCGGCTCGCCGAAACGGTCGACCTCGGTTCCCGCCTGCAGCATCAGCAGCCTGCGCTCACGGAAGAGGGTGAGCGGCGGTTCGCCGGGCAGCGGCCGGACCATGCTCTGCTGCTCCGCCGCCTGCTGAGGACGGGCCGCCGCCTGCGGCGCGGGCTGGCTGCCGCCTGCCTGTCGCCGAGGCGAGGTGCCGAGGTCGGCCCCCAGCTCGTAGTCGTCCGAGGCACCGCCATGGTCGGCGGCGGCTGCGCGCCTGCCGCCCTGCCTCGGCTCGTACTCCTCGGTCGCCCTCGGCTCGAAGCCGCCTGCCTGTCTCGTGTCGTAGTCGCCGACGCCGCGTCGGCCGGTCGGCCTCGCCGGGAGGTCCGCCTCCGGCAGGGGGACGTTGCCGGGGCGGGCGCCCGCGTCCCGATCGTCCTGGTACTGGTCGTCGTCCTGGTACTGGTCGTCGTGCTGCCGATCGCCTCGGTACGACCCGTTGCGATACCCGTCCTGGTCGAACCGTTGATCGCGCACGTCCTGAGCCGCAGTGCCGTCGGAGTCGACCGCGCCGTCGTGGTAGCCCTCGCCCGCATAGGAGTCGTGCTCGTAGCCGTCGCGCTCATAACCGCCCGACTGGTACTGGGGGTCCTGGTACGTCTCCGGCTGATACGGCTCGTTCTGATAGGTCTCCGGCTGATAGGGCTCCTGCCGGCCCGGACCCCGCTGAGCCGGTCGGTCGTCGTCGAGTTCGGCGTCGATCTCGACCGCGTTCATCTGCCTGGTGTCGTAGCCGCGATCGACGGAGTCCTGCGCTCCCGCGTAGTCCGCTCCTGCCTGCTGGGCGTAGTCGGCGGCCCCTTGCCGGGCGTACTCGACGTCTGGCCTGCGATGGTCGATCACGGCCGATTGTGTGAACTCGCCCGCAGGCCTGCGGGCGTACTCGGGCTCGTCCTGCCGTGCGTAATCGGCGTCCGGCTGCTGCCCCGTGTCGTAGCCGTCGTCGGCTCCGACGGCGTATTCGGCGGGCTGCCGGGCGTAGTCCGCCTCGTCCTGCCTGGCGTACGCATCCTGCCGGTCGTATTCGGGTTCGTCCCGGTAGGACGAGCGCCTCGTCTCGGCGGGCTGCTGCTCGTAGGACTCATGGTCGGCAGGCTGCTCGGCTGCGCGGCGGCGGCCGCCCGGCTTGCTCGGCACGCGAGCCTGCTCCGGCTCGTATCCGGTGGACCGTGCCTGATATCCGACGGCCGCAGGCTCTTCATAGCCTGCTGCCTGCGGCTCGTCGTATGCCGTGTCGGCAGCGGAGTCGATCGAAGGATCTGCCTCCGGGGACTCGTACCCGGCGGTCTGTGCCGGGTAGGTGCTGCTCGTCGGCTCATCGGCGTAGGGACGGGACGGCGGGAGGACCAGCCCCCCGTTGCGGAAGAGGTCGGCGACCTCCTCCTCGTCCATCGCCCTCGGCGGTCGGATGACCGGTGCCTCGCTGACCGGCTCGTGGTCTCGATAGTCGGGCAGCGCCTCGGACTGCTCGACGTGCGAGGCGTCGTCGACGCCGTGTTCGGCGTAATCCGGCTCTGGGTAACCCGGCTCCGCGTAGCCCGGTTCGGTGTAGTCCGGTTCGGTGTAGTCCGGTTCGGCGAAGGACTGCCTGCCGCGCGGCCGTTCGACCACCTCCGCCTCCGGTGCGGGCGAGTACGCCGCCTCGGACGGGTGCATCATCAACAGCGCACCCAACAGGTAGGCACAGGCCTGGTTGGACTGATCGAAGCTGATCTCGTCGTAGCGCTCGCCGTGCTCCGACCAGAAGACCGACCAGTTCCGGCCCTCCCGCAGCAGACACCAGACGTCGTCCTCGGTGCCGCCGATGCGATAGGCGGAGTCGTCGACGCCGAGATCGGCCAGGCGTTCGCGGAGCTGATCCAGACTCGCCTGGTCCACCTCCTCGGTCGCCTCGGCGACGTCGTCGCTGCCGAGGTGGTCGCTGCCGAGGTGGTCGTCGGCCTGATAGTCGGGGTACCGACCGCCCACGACATCACGATCGGCACGGCCGTCGACTGCGGCGGCTCCGCCCCGGCCGTCGGTGAGGTCCCGGTCGTCGGAGTAGCCCCGGTCGTCCGGGTAGCCCTGGTCGTCCGGGTAGCCCTGGTCGTCGGAATAGCCCTGGTCGTGAGCGTCCCGACCGTGGTGGAGTTCCCGACCGTCGCGCGGGTCTCGCGCACTGCGGACGTCGTCCACCTCATGGACCCCGCCCGCGTCGCCGCCGAGCGCCACGCCGTCGAAGTGGCTCTCCTCGGCCTGTTCCTCGCGATAACCGGGCTGCTCGCGGTAGCCCTCGTCGTAATAGCCGTCGGGGTATTCCGGCCGGTCGTCGATGCCCGCCGGGTCCTCATGCCCGATCTCCTGCGACGTCTGCGACGACTGGCGGCCGGGCCTGCCCTGTCTCGCGGGCGATTCGACATCGGCCTGCGCCTGCGGTGCCTGGTGCGGCTCGTCGTCGATGTCGATCGCGGCCGGGAGGATGCCCGTCACGTCGCTGGCAAGCGAGTCGTAGGGGTCCTCGTCGTCCTGGTTCTGCACTGCCTGCGTCCGGGCCGACCGATCGTTCTGCCGCTCGTCGCGCGGATCGGGGAGCACCTGGTACAGCAGTTCCGTCGCGGCGTCCCGGGTCTCCTGGTGGACGCTGGGCAGCCGGAACTCCTGGGCTCTGATGTGTTCCACCAGTTCCGGAATCGGCGGAACGCCGTGCCTGGCCAGGTGGTATCCCACGGCGGCGGGCCAGATCCAGAATCCGTCCGTGTGCCAGCTGATCGGCACCGAAGGACGGCCCTCGCCCGCGAACGGATCGGGAGCGAGGCCCTGGGAGGACAGCACGACGGGCGCGGTCCGCAGGTAGCCCACGAGCTGTTCGCGTTCGGCCGGGTCGACCGGCGGCCGGTTGATCAGCGGCCTGCCGTCCTCCCGCGTGCCGTCGAAGACCCTGGCGAGCTGGAAGTCGGGTGCGGCGGGCTGATCGACGTCGTCATCGTCGGCGTATTCGTAGTCGTTCTCGCCCAGGTAGGACTCGGCCTGCTGCGGGAAGTCGCCGTCGGAGTCGCCGAAGCCCTGCGCCGAGTACTGCTGGGTGGGGAAGGACTCCTGGCCAGTGCCGTCGAAGCGATTCGGTCGGAAGTCCGCGCCCTCGCCGGACGTCGCCTCGAAGCTCGCCCCGTTCGTGCCTGCGCCGCCGTGGCCGGGGGCGGGACCGTCGGCGGGCACCTCCGGCAGGTAGTCCGTGTGCGCCTCGTCGTCGTGTCCCTGCCGCCGGATCGAGGGGTCGGGTCGAGACGGCGCGGCGAACTGGTCCTCCGGGTAGTTCCCCTCGGCCCGGTCGAAGTCGGCGGGCTGCGGCCTCTCCGGCCTGCCCAGCCCGCGCCAGAACCAGGGCGGGATGCGCGCCTCCGGCCGGGGGTACCGGTTCAGCTCCTCCTCGAAGGCCTCCGGCGGGAGCGGCGGCTCCCACGGCACCTTCTTGTCGAGGTTGACGTCGATCCGGTAGTTCGACGGACGCTCCACCACGTACAGCGCCGAGAGCCAGGTGCCCTTCTCGGGGTCGTACATGTTCTGGCGCAGTCGCTCGAAGAGCGGCCCACAGTCGGCGGGGGGCTCCCACGAGGACGACGAGCCGTCCTCGCTGATCACCTTGCCCACCGAGTCGGTGAAGCCGCCCATGGCTCGGTACTCCACACGGATCTGCTGCCACCCTGGCGGTGCGGCCTGCAGCAACGCCATGCCGATGTCACGAGCGAGTACTGCCTGATCTTCCGGACTGTTCGCCGTCGGACGGGACATGACCACATCCTCTCTGACGGACGTTGGATCGTGGGGACGGGGCGCGCAAAATCCGGTACCAGACACTACGCGGTGGAGAAGCCGTCGAGCTGACGAACGTGCTGACTACGGGCGGTGTCGCGCTGCTCACGGAGCCAGGGCGGCGTGTGTTCTTCGGAACGGGGGAAACGCTGAAGATCGTGGAGATAAGCCGAAGGAGGGATGGGGGAGCGCCAGGAAGGGGCGGAATTGTAATCAAACTCCATTGTGCAATTACCTGATCGGTTGATCACACAACTTGCGGTGAACCAGGTTCCCTCCTTTGCTCGTCTCATCCCCTCCCGTAGGTGATCGAACAACATTGCGCACTCGATCGGGTGGTCCCACCGGATGACCTCGCCGGTGGTGGCGGTGGCTTCCAGTTCGGCCTCGCCGATCTCCACCGTGGCACGGTAGTGGAGCCTGATCTCGTGCCAGTCGGGTGGTGCCGACGCCCGGAGTGCCCGGCCGATCTCTCGGATGATCTCTTCTTGTTCCGCGGTTCGCAGTGGAGTGTCGATGTGGTGTTCGGTCATGCCGACCCCTCCTCGGCAGGGAGTGACACCTCGGCCATGATCGAGCGTACGTGTCAGATGCGGTTCCCTGCCGAGCCGCGAAGCTGATCCGCCGGATCAATCGATCGGAAATGTCGGCACCGGCGGGCAGACTGTGCCGGTGTTCACGCCTTATCGCCTGCTCGCCTCTGTGGGGCGCCTTCCCACTCTGCTCTTCTGGTCGCTGTTCGGCAGACTGCACACGACGGCGACCGCCCTGGCGTTGACCTTCCTGGTGACCGACTGGACCGGCTCGTACACCCTCGCGGGCGTGGTGGCCGCGTCGTTGACCGTCGGAACCGGCATCGCAGGCCCCCTACGCGGCCGAGCCGCTGATCGAAGCTCCGTGACGAGACTGCTCCTGTTGACGGGGCTCTGCTACGGCGGCGGACTCTTCCTGTTGGCCGCCCTGCCCGGAGGTCTCTGGCCTGCGGCTCCCGTCATCGCGTTCTTCACCGGGCTGGCGATGCCGCCGGTCAGTCAGGTCAGCCGGGCGGTGTGGGCGAAGGTCGAGCCAGCAGCGGCGAGGAACGCGACCTACGCGGTCGAGGCGACCCTGACGGAACTGCTGTTCATGGTGGGGCCGATGCTCGCGGCGCTGGCCGTGGCCTTCGTCAGCCCGCCCGCCGCCGTGGTGCTGTGCGGGCTGTTCGCGGTCACCGGAGCGCTCGGCTTCGCGGCGGCCCTCGCGCGATCGGAGCTCCGGCCGGTGCAGGCACAGGCGGGCGACGAGGCTCCCGGGGCTTCCGACGGCCTATCCGAGTCGGCGTCTGAACCGCCCTCGGCCCTTTCCGAGGCGCCGCGCAACGGATTCGTGCTGCGGGCAGCAGGAGTCCTGCCCACGATCACCATGGCGATGATGATCGTCGCCGCGCTGATCGCGGTGGATCTGGTGATCATCGCCTGGGCCAGAGAACGCGGGACGCCGGAGCTGGCGGGCGTCCTCGTCGCGGTCTGGGCGGTGGGCTCGCTGGTGGGCGGCTTCATCGCGGGCGGGCTGCGCGGCAGGCCGAACCTGGTGCTGCGCATGACGCTGGTGACCCTCGGCCTCAGCGCGCTCATCCCCGTGCTGCCGCCGATGACGCCGGAGCCCACGCCCTGGCTGGTCGGCCTCATCCTCGCTGCGGGCGGGGCCGCGATCGCTCCGGCCTTCGCCGCGGCCAACAGCAGGCTCGGCGAGTTGGCTCCTGCGCATCAGCGGGCCGAGGTCTTCGGCTGGCTGGCCTCGGCCTCCACCGCGGGTTCCGCGCTGGCCGCCACCTCGATCGGCTGGGTACTGGACGTCGGGTCGCTCGGGGCGGCGGCGGGGGCGTCCACGCTCTTCGGCGTTCTTGCGGTGTTAGTCGCATTACAGATTCCACGCAGGCCTGCTGCGCAGGCGTCGACCGAAGCGCAGGATGTCGTGACGTGACCGGACAGCGGAATCAGCGTGCAGCGCAGCGGAGTACCGACGATCTCGCCAGAGTCGCAGCCCGGCCGACGGCGGCCGCCCCCGTGCTGATCGCCGCCGTGATCTCCGGTGGCGCCGTCGCGACTCAGACCCGGATCAACGGTGAGCTGGCCGACCGCCTCGGCAGCGGCTTCACCGCCGCGCTGATCTCCTTCGGCGTCGGCCTGATCGTGGTCGGATCACTGGTGCTCGTGCTGCCCGCCGGGCGACAGGGCATGCGTCGGGTCGCGGGCGCGCTGCGGGCACGTGACGGTGCGGCGGGGCCGATTCTGCGTCCCTGGCAGTGCCTCGGCGGCGCCTGCGGTGCCTTCCTGGTCCTCAGCCAGGGCCTCACGGCCACCGCGATCGGCGTGTCCATGTTCACCGTCGCCGTGGTGGGCGGTCAGGTGGCCAGCGGCCTGCTGGTGGACCGGTTCGGCATCGGCCCCGGCGGTGTGCGTCAGGTGACGACCCTGCGGGTCGCGGGTGCCGTCGTCGCCGTGCTCGCCGTGCTGATCGCGGTGTCCGGCAGTCTGGGCGATCCGCAGACGTTGATCCTCGCGGTGCTGCCCGCGCTCGCGGGCGTCGGCATCGCCTGGCAGCAGGCGGTGAACGGACGGGTGCGCGCCGCAGCAGGCTCGGCGATGCCCGCCACCCTGGTGAACTTCATCGTGGGCACGGCGGTGCTGATCGTGGCATTCCTGATCTCCCTGCTCGTGACGGGACCACCCGCCGCCCTGCCGAGCGAGCCGTGGCTGTACCTGGGCGGCGTGATCGGCGTGCTGTTCATCGCCCTCGGCGCGATGGTGGTGGCCAGGATCGGCGTGCTGCTGCTGGGGTTGAGCTCCATCGCGGGGCAGCTCATCGGCGCCGTCCTGCTGGATCTCCTCACTCCGTCGTCCGACGCCGGACTGACCGCGACCACGCTGGTGGGAAGCGGACTGACCTTGGTCGCGGTGGTCCTCGCCTTGCTGCCCGGCCGCCGACGCGCCTGAGCGCCCGTCTGCGACGATGACACCCGTGACCGCCACCATCCTTGACGGCAAGGCCACCCGAAACGCGATCTACGACGACCTCCGCACCAGGGTCGCCGCGCTGGGTGACGCGGGTGTGCGACCGGGACTGGGCACCGTGCTCGTCGGCGCGGACCCCGGATCGGCCGCCTACGTCCGCGGCAAGCACTCCGACTGCGCGAAGGTGGGCATCACCTCCCTGCGCCGCGACCTTCCGGAGGATGCCGACCAGGAGCAGGTCGCGGCGGTGATCGACGAGCTGAACGCCGACCCGGCCTGCCACGGCTACATCGTGCAGCTCCCGCTGCCGCGCGGACTGGACACCGGCGCGCTGCTCGAACGCATGGACCCGAACAAGGACGCCGACGGCCTGCATCCGGTGAACCTGGGCAGGCTCGTCCTCGGCGAGCCCGGGCCGCTGCCGTGCACGCCGCGCGGCATCGTCGAACTCCTGCGGCGCTACGACGTCCCGATCGCCGGGGCGGAGGTGACGGTGATCGGACGAGGTGTCACGGTGGGCCGCCCGCTCGGGCTGCTGCTCACCCGGCGCAGCGAGAACGCGACCGTGACCCTGTGCCACACCGGGACGAAGGACCTGGACGCTCAGGTACGTCGGGCCGACATCGTGATCGCCGCTGCGGGCAGGCCGGGGCTGATCACCGCCGAGATGCTCAAGCCCGGCGCGGCCGTCCTCGACGTCGGCATCACTCGCACCGACCAGGGGCTGGTGGGAGACGTCACGCTCGAAGCCCGCGAGGTCGCGGGCTTCGTGGCCCCGATGCCCGGCGGTGTCGGCCCGATGACCAGGGCGATGCTGCTGACCAATGTGGTCGAGGCCGCCGAGCGGGCGGTGCGGTCGGCGTGAACAGTCGAGGTCGCGATCACGTCGGCACCTCCCAGCTCTCCTTTCTGTTAGTGCTCGCGATCGTCGTGTTCGGCTTCGTCCGCGTGACGATGGGCTACTGGCGGGAGGGCGCCGCGCTCGTCGGCTTCGCCCTGCTGCTCGCGGCGGGCCTGCGGGTCCTGTTGTCGGACGAGCAGGCCGGGCTGCTGAAGATCCGAGGCTCCGGTGTCGACATGCTCTGCTACGGCGTGCTGGGCACGTTGGTGCTATTCGTGTCGCTGACCATCGAGGGTGGTCCCTTCGGCTGACCTGCGTCGCCTGGGCGGCGTGCCGGGCGCGGGCTGCTCACGCGAGGCTGCGGCCATCATCATCCGCAGGATCGGGCTGTCGGAGCCGAGCCACGCGGAGCGCCGCTCCAGGTAGACCTGCCGAAGTCCTGGCACGTGTTCGACGGTCCTGGTCGGTGAGAAGCCCTTGCGCTCGTACAGCGCCAGGACCGGGGCGTTGGCCTCGCTGGCCGTCACCATCGTCCGGCGTGGACGCTCGACGGCCTCCAGCGTGTCCAGCAGCGCGGTCGCGTAGCCCCGGCGGAAGGCCGTCGGCGAGACCACCAGTCTGCAGATGTCGAGCGTGCCGTCGAACGGTCGCGTCCAGGACACTGCCGCGGCGAGCCCGTCCTCGTTGTAGAGGCCAAGGAAGCTCTCCCCGCTGTTCTGCAGCTCCTCCAGCGTCTCGGTGCGCTGGGGGATGTCCTCGAAGCCGATCAGCTCGGCCTCGACCTGGTATGCGGCGCGCTGTAGTTCGAGGATCGCCTGTGCCGTCTCGACATCGGCGAGGTTGATCGCCCTGATGGACATCTTCGGGGGGTGCTTCGGCTGAGTCGTCTCCACGCGCGACACGGTAAACGTTCGCCCGTTCGGATGTCAGGCTCGGTCTGTCGTGACAGGGCGCCGTCGTAGCCATCCTGCCGGGTCCCAAGTGGAGTGAGCTGGGCCGTTCGGGTGATCTCGGTGTCGCAGAGTGGTGGTGTTCGTCCTGACGATCGACTCGCTCCGTGATCCGCGTCGTTCGCGAGCGTGCTTCGGATCGACGTCTTCGGGGGGAATCCAGGCGGGCAGCCCAGGTCAACACGGCGAGTCGTCCGACCGCCGCCGGTTGGCTCGATCCGGTCGACTTCGACTTCCGCACCGAATCGGCCACCGTGCAGGCGTGATCAGTGCGGCGAGCGGCCTGCGGTGCTCGCGGCGGGCCGCTGATCCAGGGGCCGCTGAACGGAGGGAGAGATGATCACAGCGCAGGCTGATTCGGCGGCAGGCCCGGCGCCGGGACGGGAGCCGGGATCGACACGGGCCGCGTTGCGGTCACCACGAGAGCCTGCTCACCAGATGCGGTGGTGGAGCCGGGGGCCTTGATAACCTCGCCCCGTCGGGCAGCCGCCCGACGAAGCGGTCCCGGTGCCGTGGCCGTCGCCGACAGGTGATCCCCACGCTCCTGCCTTCTCCAGACCTCCGCCGCGCCCAGGACCTCTCCGCCTGTGATCAGGGAGGACCCGTCCAGTGGCACGTTCCGGCAAGGTCGCCGTAGTCGGCGCCGGTTTCTACGGTTCGACCACCGCTCAGCGGCTGGCCGAGTACGACATCTTCGAGACCGTGGTGTTGACCGACATCGTCGACGGAAAGGCCGAGGGCCTGGCTCTCGACCTGAACCAGTCCCGTCCGGTCGAGGGCTTCGAGACCACCGTCGTCGGCAAGACCACCGACCGCGACGGCTCGGGCTACGAGGTCTTGGCGGGCGCCGAGATCGTCATCATCACCGCAGGCCTGCCGCGCAAGCCCGGTATGAGCCGGATGGATCTCATCGAGACCAACGCGAAGATCGTGCGCCAGGTTGCGGAGAACGTCGCGAAGCACGCGCCGGAGGCCGTGGTCATCGTCGTGTCCAACCCGCTGGACGAGATGACCGCGCTCGCCCAGCTGGCGACCGGCTTCCCGAAGAACAAGGTGCTCGGCCAGGCAGGCATCCTCGACACCGCCCGCTTCACCAACTCGGTGGCCGAGGCGCTGTCGGTGCCGGTCTCGTCCGTCACCACCCTCACGCTCGGCTCGCACGGGGACACGATGGTCCCGGTCCCGTCCGCCTCTTCGGTGGACGGCAAGCCGCTGTCCGAGGTGCTGCCCGCCGAGAAGATCGACGAGCTGGTCACTCGCACCCGCAACGGCGGCGCCGAGGTCGTGGCGCTGCTCAAGACGGGTTCCGCGTACTACGCGCCGTCTGCGGCCGCTGCTCGGATGGCCAAGGCCGTGCACGAGGACGCGGGCACCGTGCTGCCGGTGTGTGCGTGGGTCGACGGCGAGTACGGCATCGAAGGCGTCTACCTGGGCGTCACCGCGGAGCTGGGTCGCGAGGGCATCCGCAAGGTCGTCGAGCGCGATCTCTCCGACTCGGAGCTGACCGAGCTGAAGGCGGCGGCCGAGGCCGTCCGCGCGAAGCAGGCCGACGTCCAGAGCCTCTGAGACACAGCGGCCCCACTTGCGCGGGGTCCGTCGCAGGACGGGCTGCCCGCCCGGAACGCGACGTTGATCTGCCCGGACCGCCGCAGGCGGTCCGGGCAGATCTGTCTTTCGGTCGAAGTCCTCGTCGGCGACGCCCGGGCGGCCGCCGATGGTCGGGTCCGTCAGGATCGAGTGCAGCGCACCGAACGGCCGTCGCGCGGCGTGCGGAGTCCGGGGACGGACGATCCGCCGACGGACTCAGCCGAGATCGTCCGAACCGTGCTGCTCGATCTCGCAGTCCGGACCGGGATACACGAGCGACTCGGTTCCGTCCGGGAAGACCACCAGGTACGGCGGCTCGCCGTCCGAGCCTCGTACCTCGCGGATCTCGGCGAGTCGGTCCGGCTGTCCGACGACCCGACCGTGGATGTGGAGCCGGTCTCCGATTGCGGCGTGCATCAGCATCACCTCCACAGCGGGCGTATCCAGGCCGGTCGCCGAGGAAACCTCACTGCGGATGACAGCGGCCCGATCCGCCCCCCAGCCGTGCTCGACCGCGTCGGGGTGGCCGGCTACGGTTCGCGGGTGGCCCCTGAGAAAAAGACAGCCGAGGAGAAGTCAGCCGGGCAGCAGACGGCCGGGCGGACGGGGAGTGCGACCCTGATCGACTGGCCGGTGCCGGAGCCTGTGCTGTCGGAGGGGGTGCATCCCGCGCTGGCCGACGCCGCCCGGGCGGCCTCGGCTGCCTACGGGCTGGCTCGACGCAGGCACACCCGAGCCGAACTCGGCTACGAGGTCGCCATGGGTGCCGACGGGACGCCGACGATGCTGCTCGACCGCATGGTGGAGGACGCCGTCGCAGACGTGGCCCGTCGGCACGGCGTCAACCTGCTCAGCGAGGAGGTGGGATTCGTCGACAACGGCTCGGCGGTGACCATGGTCGTCGATCCGGTTGACGGATCGAGCAATGCCGCAACGGGTGTGCCGTTGTCGTGCTTCGCGGGCGTCCTGGCGGTCGACGGGGAGCCGAGCGAGGCGCTGACCACCTGGCTGGACACCGGGCGCGCCTGGCACGCGCTGGCCGGCACGCCGACGCCCTTCCGGACCAGCGGGCGGACCAGCCTCACCGGGGCCAACCTGAGCCTGCTGCGACCGAAGCCTGCGACCATGCAGGCCTGGCAGCGGGTGGCCATGCGGGCCGCGCGGATCCGGGTGCTGTCCACCACCTGCCTGGAGGCGGTGTTGGTGGCCGAGGGGTCGATCGACGCCTTCGCCGCCGTCGGCGAAGGCGTGCACCGGATCATGGACCTGGCTGCGGCGATGGTGACCGTGCCCGCTGCGGGCGGCGTGGTGGTCGACGTCCACGGCAGGCCGCTGGAGCTGAACCCGGATCTGAGCCTGCGCTGGTCCGGCGTCATCGCCGCGACGCCGGAGCTGGCGGGGGAGCTCATCGAGGAGATCACGGCGCCCTGTACGGCAGGCTGAGTCGGGGCGCGACCGACGACGGCCGTCCGAGTCATGCGGTACCGCTGAGGCCTGTGTTGCCGGTGTGATCCGCGATGAGGGCTGAACCGGGGCCAGGCCGAGAACCTCGACCCCGGCCCGCCCGAGTGCGCCGACGGAGGACACCTTCTGCCGCGCCCGGCCGGGAGCCTCAGCGCCGGTCCCGGTCAGGCCTCACCCGACATGACCTGCTCAGGTGCAGATCTCCTGGAGCTCGGCCAGTCGGTCGGCCTGCTGTTGTGTCCAGCCTTCGACGTCCTCGGCGGTGATCTCCGCGTTCGCCACCGACTCCAGCGAGGCCGCCATGTCCCGCAGGCCCTGGGCGACATCGGCGTCGGTGGTCTCGGTGGCCAGCGCCTCCAGCTCGTCGATCCGCTCCTGAGCCGCCTGCGCGGCCTCCTCGGCGGTCGGCACCTGAGGGTTGAAGTCGGCCAGACCGAGCGCCTCGGCACAGACCTGCACCCGGTTCAGGCCGTCGCCCGCCTGATCGAGTTCGTTGCGCAGGTTCTCGGCCTCCGAGCAGCCTGCGAGGAGCACGCACAGCGACGCCCCGATCAGGGCGACACGCAGGGTGGATGGTCGTGCGGCCATCGTCGATCAGCTCCTCGCGGGAAAGGTCGGGATACCGTCCCATGTTACGGAGTTGATCTTCTCGATGGGGATCACCCGATCGTGAAAGCGCGTCAGGAGATGAGGCCGATGTCCGCGAGCCACGGGGCGGCGCCGACCCGGTAGGCCACCACGGCGGAGAAGATCACCGCGGCACCGGTCAGCAGCGGCAGGAGGATCTTCATCTCGACCTTGCCGCCGGTGCTCATCCGCATGACCTCCGGCGGGCGGATCGGGTACCAGGTCTTGCCTGCGATGGGGATCGGCCAGAGCATCGAGCAGCCTTGTGAGGTGATCGCGTCCCCAAGGAAGTGGGCGACGCAGCCGATGATCACGGCGAGGCCGAAGATCGCGGCGTTGTGCTCCTCGCCGCTCGCCCACCAGGTGCAGAGGGCGGTCAGCACCAGGGAGGCGCCCGCGATCAGCATCGCGTCCCGCTTGGGGCACCACTTGTGCATGATGCCTCGGATGGCCAGACCTGCGTAGAAGAACATCACGACCGCCGTGGCGGTGCCGTTGCTGGCCTGCACGATCGCCGTGACGGCGAGGCCCATCAACAGGGCGAAGACGATGGTGTGGGTGAACCCTCGGTGGCCGCCGTCGCGGTCGGAGTCCTTCTTCGTCCTGGTGAGTTTGTAGATGAAGGAGCTGAGGGTCACGGCGGCCTTGGAGAGCCCCTGGCTGATCGCGCCGAAGGTACGGGTGACGGTGGAGCTGGGATGGTCGATGTCGGGCAGCAGCGCGGCCCCGGAGGCCAGCGTCGCGCCGATCACCCAGCTCTGTGCCGAGAGCTGTCCGACGGTCCCATCACTGGCTAATGCGGTGACGGCGGCCCATGCCGCCAGCCCACTGATCGCATGTGTCGGCCCCGTAGCCATACCGCCCCCTCAAGATCACTCGGAAGGAGGGTAGACCTTGCGATTTCGTGGGATGTGAGTGATCCCAAGTAGTTACCAGTACGCTTGTACCGCTTGCGTCCTCGCACGGATTGGGAGAGGAGTGCCCGCGATCATGGGCAAGATCAAGGTACAGGGCAAGGTCGTCGAGCTCGACGGCGACGAGATGACCAGGATCATCTGGCAGTTCATCAAGGACCGGCTGGTCCACCCCTATCTCGATGTCGATCTGGAGTACTACGACCTCGGCATCGAGAGCCGCGACGCCACGGACGACCAGATCACCATCGACGCGGCCAACGCGATCGCGAAGCACGGTGTCGGCGTGAAGTGCGCCACCATCACGCCGGACGAGGCCAGGGTCGAGGAGTTCGGCCTCAAGAAGATGTGGCGGAGCCCCAACGGCACCATCCGCAACATCCTCGGCGGCGTCGTGTTCCGCGAGCCGATCATCATCGAGAACATCCCTCGGCTGGTGCCCGGCTGGACGAAGCCGATCATCATCGGCAGGCACGCGCACGGTGACCAGTACAAGGCCAGCGACTTCAAGGTCCCCGGCCCCGGCACCGTGACGATCAGCTACACGCCTGCCGACGGCAGCGAGCCGCTGGAGCTGGAGGTGGCGCAGTTCCCCGAGGGCGGCGGCGTCGCCATCGGCATGTACAACTTCCGGAAGTCGATCGAGGACTTCGCGCGGGCCTCGCTGGCCTACGGCCTCCAGCGCAACTACCCGGTCTACATGTCGACCAAGAACACCATCCTCAAGGCCTACGACGGCATGTTCAAGGACGTGTTCGAGGAGATCTTCGAGAAGGAGTTCAAGGCCGAGTTCGACAAGCAGGGGCTCACCTACGAGCACCGGCTGATCGACGACATGGTGGCCTCCGCGCTCAAGTGGGAGGGCGGCTACGTCTGGGCCTGCAAGAACTACGACGGTGACGTGCAGTCCGACACCGTGGCGCAGGGCTTCGGCTCGCTGGGCCTGATGACCTCGGTGCTGATGACTCCGGACGGCCGCACGGTCGAGGCCGAGGCTGCGCACGGCACGGTCACCCGGCACTACCGGCAGCACCAGCAGGGCAAGCCGACCTCCACCAACCCGATCGCGTCGATCTTCGCGTGGAGCCGAGGACTGGCACACCGGGGCAAGCTCGATGAGACCCCTGAGGTCATCGAGTTCGCGCACACTCTGGAGAAGGTCGTCATCGAGACGGTCGAGAGTGGCAAGATGACCAAGGACCTCGCCGTGCTGGTCGGCAAGGACCAGGGCTTCCAGACCACCGAGGAGTTCCTGGCGAGCCTGGACGAGAATCTGGCGAAGAAGCTGGCCTAGGTCTGACCGCCTGGCCGCGACCCTGTCGAGGGGCGCCCCGACGTCTGTAGACGTCGGGGGCTCCTCGTCTGTCCGGGCTCGACCGACGGCCCCGAACCTGTCCAGTTGTCGAGGGAGACGATGAGTTCGACGACGCGGGTGATCGATCCACGCGGGCGGGAATGGACCGTTCGGCCGTTGCTCAGTGGCTGGCGACCGATGATCAAGCCGGTCGCGATCGCCTCCACTCGCTTCGGGGCGGGCCGCAGTGATCAGGGCTCGGCGGGCGAGGAGCGGCGTCGACGACGTGCGCAACGGCGGGAGAACCGCCTGCATCGTCGACGCGGCGCCGCAGGCTCGGTGCTGCGATTCCTCGGCGTCCTCCTGATGCTGCCCTTCCTCCTGATCGCGGGCTGGGTCATCGAGTTCGTGTACTTCCTCGGCCTGCTCCTGCGGGCGCTGATCTGGCTGTGCTGTGTGCCGCTCTTCGTGGTCGAGCGGCTGTTGATGCTGGTCAGCATCCCGCTCTTCCAGGCGGCTCGATACCTCGGCTGGGCGCGCTCGCCGATCGAGGTGGCGCTTGTCGCCGTCGTCAACCCGCGTGGGAAGCGGATCAGCGGCCGCTTCGACCGGGAGCGTTTCCTGCTGCGTGCTCGTGCGGACGTGGCCCCCTTCATCCAGGCTGTCGTCCCCGGCCTCGCGGAAGGGAACGGCCTTCCCGCCGGTCCGGTGCTTGCGGCGTTGCGGGAGCGCTTCGAGCTCCGCTGAGACGCCGGTCGTCCCCGGCGGCCGGCGGGGTGGATGGCTCTTCGTGACCACCCCGAGTTTCGCTCCCCCACATTGAGTTCGTTTGTCACCTGCCCGAGTGGTCTCCGGCGCTTCGGTTCTTCGTGTTCGCCGTTCGCGTTCTATATCTGGACTCGATTGCCGGAGCACCAGGCGGATCGCGGACCGGGGGTGGACGAAGGATGCCGAAGCGAACTCTGATCATCATCGCGGCAGCGGTGATCGGTCTCGCCTATCTGACGGACCGCGAGGAGACCTCCGAGGCGGACGTGACACCGAAGGCGCCGCTCTTCGGCACGCCGTGCGACTTCGAGGTCGTCGCGGGCGCAGTACCCGTCCATGCCGGACCGGCGTCGGAGCACCCGGTGATCGGCGAACTCACCTCGGGCATGGTGATCGGAGCCCATCAGGTCGAACAGGAGGGCTACCGGCAGCTCGGCAGAGACCGCTGGGTGATGGCCGATACCCTCCGGCACGTCTCCGGCGAACTCTGCCGCTGAGAACCTGCTGTTGAGACTCCTGCCGCTCAGAACTCCGCAGCTCAGATCCCCCTGACTTCCTCGGCGTCAGGTGTGGGGCGGGCCCTGATGCCGCCGCACCGCCCGCCTCAGCAGACGGGAGCAGCTCCCGAGGTCACCAGAGCCCGCGCGGATACCGCACGGTGACCGGCCCGTACTTGTTGGTTCCGGTGATCGCGACGTGCAGCGACCGGCCGGTCCGGACCGACGGCACCTTCAGCGACTGCCAGCCCCACTTGGAGTGGAACCCGTCGATGTCTGCGGTGGCGTCGGGCGGGAGGATGATGTCGATGCCGCCGTACTTGATGTCGAGCGCCACCTCGACCTCCGGATGCGGGATGGTCGCGGACGCCAGGTCGAGCTTGACCGACCCGTATTTCGACTCGACCACCAGTCGGCGAGGCACCAGCCAATTTCCCGACCGTTCCAGCCCCATCGCGCCCGCCTGAAGTCGAAGCTTGGCCGGACCGTGCAGGCCTGCGCCGTTCGCTGCGGCGATCGAGGCGGCCTGCGGATGGGCGAGCGAGGCCTGGCCTGCGGCGGCGGGCGTGCCCGCAATGGGCGGCAGGTCGGCGACGAGCGGGGTTAGCTCGGCGATCGTCTTGGCGGCGTAGGCGCGTGCGAGTCGGTCATCGAGCTCGCCGACGTCGAGTCGGCCTTCGGCGAAGGCCTCCTGAAGACGGACGGCGTAGGTCTCTCGTTCGGCGTTGGACGCGCGAATCGCGATCGGCTCGCCTGCCTTCCCCGTCGCAGTGTTGTCGGCGCTCGCATCCATGGTGGTAAGGGTAACGCCGGACAGCACGTTCGAGGGAGGAAAACTCGACGTCTGGCCGAGCCCCCGGCCCGCACCGTCGTCGTGAGAGCGACGGCACAGCACGGGGGCCACGGGACCCGTGACCGGCGCGGTTAGGCTCGGGCCGTGCTGACCGTCTCCACCGTGAACGTCAACGGCCTGCGTGCCGCAGCGAAGAAGGGCTACGTCGAGTGGCTCGCGGCCACCTCGGCCGACGTCGTCTGTCTTCAAGAGGTCCGAGCCGAGCCTGCCCAGCTGCCCGCCGCGCTGCGCGAACCCGCGGGCTGGCACGTGGTGTCGGCGCACAGCTCGCTCAAGGGCCGGGCGGGCGTCGCGCTGCTGACCCGCGTCGAGCCGTCGGCCGTGCGGGTGGGCTTCGGCGTCGAGGAGTTCGACCAGTCCGGTCGGTACGTCGAGGTCGAGCTGCCCGGGCTGGTGGTGGGCAGTCTCTATCTGCCCAGCGGTGATGTCGGCACCGAGCGGCAGGAGGAGAAGGAACGCTTCATGGCTGCGTTCCTGCCCTACCTCGTCGAGCTGCGGGCCAAGGCCGCCGCCGACGATCGCGAGGTGCTGATCTGCGGCGACTGGAACATCGCCCATCAGCAGATCGACCTCAAGAACTGGCGAGGCAACCAGAAGCAGGCGGGCTTCCTGCCTGCGGAGCGGGCCTGGCTCAGCCGCGTGTACGACGAGGCAGGCTACGTCGACGTGATGCGTACCCTGCACCCGGAGGGACCCGGGCCGTATTCCTGGTGGTCTTATCGGGGCCGTGCCTTCGACAACGACAGCGGATGGCGGATCGACCTGGCCTGTGCGACCCCCGACCTCGCCGCGCGTGCGGTGTCGGCGGTGGTGGAGCGAGCCGAGAGCCACGAGCAGCGCTGGTCGGATCACGCCCCCGTCACCGTCGCCTTCGATCGGTAGCAGGACTGGCGTCAGCAGCCTGAATCAGCCGGGTACTGCCCATGTGCCGACCTCGAAGCCCGGTCACACTCGTGACATGGTCAGGCAGTTCGGCTGGCGCCGAGTCGGCGCGAAGCGCTGACGCCCGTCCTGCCCGGCCTCGTCATGGCATCGGCTGGACGCTCACCCGACGCCGGAGGTGTGAGCTGAACGCAGTCACCTCTCCCGGCGCTATGTGGTGAGCCACCATGCTCCACGGGACCTTGCCACCGGCGGGAGGGAGCTGCATCCAGGCGAAGTATTCAGTCGCCTTTGTCGAGCTGATTGCGACAGGAGTCACATAGTGCTCCGTCTCGGTCAGCGGTTCCTCCGTACATCGAGCACATTCGCTCTTCTTTGTGAGAACGGGCCAGACAGACCGGTCCGCGATCAGTTCTGCGGTGTCGATGCTGACCCCTTCGACCAGCAGCAGTGTCTCGGCCTCAGTGCCGCCTCCCGCCGGGACTGTGATGTACACGTCCACCAGTGCAGTCATCTCGGCACCCTCCGGCCTCGAACCTGTATCAACGTAGCGTCGTCCGATCATGACGGACACGGCTAGGACCAGGTGACGGTGTGGACGAATCGGGTTCGCGATCTCGAAGGATCGACGGCTGTGGATAGCGCTCGACGAGGTCGACTGTCGGTCTGGCGGGTATTCAGGGTGCCGCAATGCTCGGCTCCGGTGAAAAGATCACCTCGATTGAGCACTAGGTGAATATCACTTACTGTCGACGATAATAGGTGCCGGGAAACGACGGCGTTCGCCGGGTTGGTGGATCAACCGTGATTCCACCAATTGGCGTAATGGTCGCCACCGCGCTCCTCAGAGCATTCGAGGGGTGCCGACGTCGATAACCGACTTGACCGGGTTCGGTCTGCCGGGAATGATCTGACGAGGTCGCCGCCCTCGGCGGGCTGCGGCGCCGGAATTGCTTCCGGTGCGGTCGCCGAGAATTGTCAGCCCGGTTCGATACAACTGTCCTGCCGGTCGGCCGACAGGTGTACGACACGACGAACCGCTCACCAGCCCTGTTTCCGAATGCCCCCGTGCCTCGATGTCCGCCTGCCGCGATTTTCGTCGTCGGCCGGTCGTCGAGGCGCGGCACCTCAAGGAGTGAACTAGTGAAGAACATCGCGCGACGCGCGGTTCGCGCCATCGTCCTGGCGGCGACGGCGGTCATGCTCATGAGCACGGTTCCCGCCGCAGCCCAGGACGGGCCCGCGTTCGGCGACAAGGGCGCTGCCACGCTCAACGACCTCACCGTCGAGGAGGTCACCACGATGCAGGCGCCTGCGCCGGTGTACACCGTGCTGGTTCCTCGGACCACCGACCCGTGGTGGACGGGCAACTACGACGTCTCGCGGTGTGCCGACCTGTCGAACGGCTCCTCGGCCAACAATGCGCCGGTGATCCTGTGGAACTGCGCCGGGACGAACAACCAGCAGTGGGCCGAGGTCGTCGTCGTCGACCCGGGATACTCCGGCGTGTCCTACATGTTCGTGAATCGCCGCACCGGCAAGTGCATGGACCTCGCGGGTAGCTCCACGGCCAACGGCGCCCGCGTCATTCAGTACAACTGCCACAACGGCTGGAACCAGCAGTGGGAGGCCGTCGACACAGGCGACTACCTGTACCAGTTCCGGAACCGGCGTACCGGCAAGTGCCTCGACGTCGCCAACGGTTCGACCGCCAACGGCTCGGCGCTGGTTCAGTGGGACTGCCACGGCGGTGCCAACCAGCGGTGGACCAGCTACTTCGTCTGATCCTCCGTCGGATTCGCCGTGAACACCGTCTTTCTTGACGACGGCGAGTTCTCCACGACCGCGAGGTCGATTCACCGGTGGCCTGTCCGCATCAGCGGGCAGGCCACTGTGGTGTCTCGGGTCGGATGACGCCGGGTGCCGAACCTGACGGGCGATCGTGCCGATCGGAGGGCGGGTCGACCTCGACGGCTGCCGCGCGTGGCACGGTCGCCGAGTGCGCCTGCTCGTCGGATGACCAGCGGACGTCTGCACCTCTTGCGGGCCTGGCCCGGCGCACGACCGGCGGGGGCGGTCCGGAGTGGACGCCGAGAGTGCCCGTTCCGGCGTCCCGGCAGGCCGGTCGGTGTCGGTGCTGTCCGCTCCACGTCTCCACTCTCCTAACCGATGTCGCGGTGGGCAGGCCCGTTCGGCAGGCCTGCTCGGGCGAGTCGGCGGGCCCTGCCGAGTGACGAGGCCGCTCGTGGCGCGAAGTTCGGCTGCCGGCCTGCCTGCGTCGACCCGCCACGATGGGCCCGACCGCACCATCGACGGCCCCGAGCGGTCGTACCGCTGTGCCGCAAACACTGCTAATGGTCACTTTCCGCTAGTAAACCGGTGTGGATCTTCACCCACTGTGGGAATTGACCCCGGTGGCTGTCTGCGTCGTGTTCAGTGGTCGTTGCGGTTTCCGGGGTGCCTGCGTAGGCGGTGACGGACCCCACTAACCTATGCCCGTGCCGTCGCGGGTTCCCCGGTTCGGCTCCTGGGATGAAGCACGGAGGGTAGGTTTTTCCTACTCCGTTTCGACGTGCTCATCCAATCGAGTGGGTTCGAACGTGTCCGAGTAGGCCCGCAGGGTGTACCCGAGAAGCAACGGTTCAGGAGGCATCTTCGTGAGCACGGCGCGTGCGGTCTCGCGGACGGCGACAGCACTGATCGCGACCCTCACTCTCACGCTGTGCGCGGTCGGCGCGGCGAGCGCCGCAGCCTCCGAGGAGTCCGCTGTCGTGCCGGTTCAGGAGGCGTCCCTGAGCCTCGGCATGGCCTACGGCGGTCCGGTCGGACTGGTCACCGTCACGCTGGGTCTCGGTGGTCTGATCGTCGGCGTGCTGCGCCGCAGGCGGGTCAGCCGCAAGCAGAGCTGATCGCCTCGCACCTCTGACATCCCGCCCCTGTCACCGTCACCGACTTCGACCGGATCTGCGCGACGGGCTGCCGTCGTGACGACCCGATGCGATCCTTCCGGAGACCGGGCGCCCGTCCGTCCTGAGTCGACTCCGTCCGTGGGCGGGCCCGTTCTCACCGCACCGGCCCGAGACCGGCCGTAGCCCGCCTGCGATCCGCAGGCCGCGTCACAGCGGGCGTCGAACACCGGACAGGCCTCGACGGCCGCACCTGCGGCCTGTCTCCGATGTGGACAGAGCGACTCACAGGCGCCGAGTCTCGTCCCGCCCCCGGCTCGCGACTCCGGGGAGAGACACCAGCCGGACGCCTTCTCTTCCACGCCGTTCGGGACGGCCCGGTGCCGAGCGCCGACCCGGTGCCGTGGTGTCCGGCAGTCCCGCTGAACTGCGGTCAGACTGATCGGATGAACACCGCTGCGACATCAGGGCCGTCGGCATCGGAGCCGGGAACCGAGAAGGATGATTCGCGGCTGGCCCGGCTGCGACGTCGGCGTCCCTGGCTGGATCATCTGGTGCGTGCGGGCGGGCGCTATCAGGACCGCCACGGGGAGCACTATGCGGCGGCGATCACCTACTTCAGTGTGCTGGCGGTGGTCCCGATCCTGATGGTCGCCTTCGCCGCAGCGGGCTTCGTGCTGTTCAACAACGCCGAGCTGCTCGATCGGCTCGAGAGTTCGGTGGCCGAGTCGCTGCCCGCCGGTCTCGGCGAGCTGGTCGGCACGACCATCGACCGCGCGGTCGACCAGCGGCAGGTCGTCGGAGTCCTCGGCCTGCTGACCGCGCTCTACTCGGGCCTGGGCTGGATGGCGAATCTGCGGGATGCCATCACGGCGCAGTGGAACGACACCCGGCAGGCGCCCTCGTTGCCGCGCAGACTCCTCAGCGACCTGATCTCGCTGGCGGGACTGGGCCTGGCGCTGCTGCTCTCCTTCGGGCTCACCGCGCTGGGCAGCGGCTTCGCCCACCAGATCCTCGATCTGCTGGGAATCGAGCGAAGCCCGCTCGCCTCCGTGCTGCTCGTCGTGGTCACCTCGGTGCTGGCCCTGATCGCGAACGGGCTGGTGTTCCTGTGGGTGCTCGTCCGGCTGCCCCGCCGGACCGTCTCGGTGCGAGGCGCGCTGAAGGGGGCGCTGCTCGCCGCAATCGGCTTCGAGATCCTGAAGCGTGTCGGCGCCCTCTACCTCACGATGATCGGCAATTCGCCCGCAGGCGTCGCCTTCGGCTCGGTGATCGGCCTGTTGGTCTTCGTGAACCTGGTGTCCCGCTTCCTGCTCTTCGTCACGGCGTGGACCGCGACGGCGCCGGAGAACCGGGAGCGCCGGTCGACGACGCCGCCCGCGCCCGCGGTGATCAGGCCTGCGGTGACGGTGCACGCAGGTCCGGGGCCACGCTCGGCGGCGGCGCTCATCGGGGCGGGTGCGGTGACGGCGATGGTGACCTCGCGCCTGCTGCGTGGTTCCAACGCCCGGATGAGAAGGCGGCCGCCACACGGCTGACGGATCGATCGGCCCATCGGGGCTCTCATCGCCCGCTCAGACGGCGAACGGCCCCGTCGGCACCGGCTGTCCGGTGCGACGGGGCCGTTCTCTTCGTCCAACCCGTCAGGAGCTTGCCTCAGCGGGCGGTCAGGCGCGGCGATCCGGCGGCCACAGCCAGTCCTCGGTGGCGCGCTGCGCCTCCTCCTGCTCCTTGGCCGCCCGGCGAGCCGCCGCGAGCTTGCGGGCCCGCCTGTCGCGCAGCGTCAGGAAGGCGAAGAAGAGGATCGCTGCCCCCGCGAGCCCGGTGAGCGGCAGCCCGATGGTGCCGAACAGCGAGAAGCCCGGCGCGGCCTGTGCGGCGGCGTCCTCGGAGCCCGCCTCGCCATCGTCGCCCGCTCCCGAGGTGGCACCTGGTTCCGCATCGCCCGACTGCTCCGAGTCTTCTGCGTCGTCGGACTCCTCCTGGCCGCTCGCGATGACGAGGCTGCCCACCGGGTCGGTCTCGCCCGCGAAGGAGAAGCCGTAGTCGAGCAGCGTCGCGGCCTGTTGGGCGATGCCGGGTTCGGCGGTTGCGCGCAGCAGCGAGACGACCAGCCTGCGGCCGTCCCGCTCGGCGGCGCCCACGAAGGTGAATCCGGACTCCTCGGTGCTGCCGCCCAGACCGCCGAGCGTGCCGTCATAGCTGCCCAGCAGCTCGCTCGCGTTGAGCACCACGCCGCCGGGGACGCCGGGCATGTCGAGCTGTGTGTTTCCGGCGGCCTCGGCGAACTCCGGCTCCTGGAGCGCGGTGCGGAAGAACAGCGCCGCGTCGAAGGCGGAGATGCTGGCGTCAGGGTGATGCAGGCCGGACTCGGTGCCCGCACGGGTGTCGAGTCCACCGACCTCCTGGGCCACGCCGTTCATCGCCCCGAGTGCTTCCCCTACGCCGCCCAGCTGGCGGGCCAGTGCGTGCGCCGCATCGTTGCCAGAACCCATCACCAGGGCCTGGACGAGCTGACGGACGGTGTACTCGGTGCCGGGGGCGAGGTTGACCTTGACCCCGATCTGGTCGATGTCCTCCTGCGTGGCTACGACCATGTCGTCGAGGTTCAGCTCGCGGAGCGCCGTCAGAGCGGTGAGCACCTTGATCGTCGTGGCGGGGCGATGCCTGCCGTGCGGGTCGCGGGCCGCGAGCACCGCGCCGGTGTCCAGGTCCGCGATCACCCACGCCTCCGCACTCACGCCCGCGGGGGGCTCCTCGGCGTTCTCTGGCAACACGTTGCCGCACTCACCGAGGCGTGCGCCGCCCGGTGGGGACTCCGGCACCGGCAGCGGCGCGGCCGTCTCACCGCCCGACGGGGGCGGCGCCTCGCGATAGGGGCACTCCTGCCCCTGAGCGGGCAGTGGATGCCATTGATCGGGGAGAGCGGCGTGACCGACGCCCATCCCCGAAAGGGTGACACCCAGAGCGGTGGTGAGAGCGACCGTGAATCGACGGACCGACACAGACACGAGCCTCAGGCTAGCCACCCCGCCGCGAGCGGCCTCATCCGACACCACCGGGAACCTCCGAGATCCTCATGTCGACGCGCAGAACAGCTGCTCCGGCCGGGATGTCCGGCCGGCGGTCGATCGGTGACTCCATTGGCGACGCCGCCTGGAACAGGCGCCGACGGTGCTGCCCGACCGGACGTGCTCGCAGGCCGAGCCGGTGCGGCGTCGCGGACCTCGTGTGCGGTCCGCTGGTCGGCCGACCGGCCGCCTCGGACGACGGCAGGGGACGACGTGGGGGGATCGCAGCGCGAAGAGCCGGCTCCGAAGAGCCGGTGTCGTGAGTCGCGCCGTACACATATCCGGCCGACACCGGCGTGCCTGCTGCGGCCTGCGTGCTCCGAACGGCCGAGCCGGACGGTGTCGGCCGAGGTCACTCGCTGCGGAACAATCTGACAGGCGGCCCGATCAGGCCGCCCGGCCGTACCGACGCCTGCGACGACCAGCGGCGAACCGCCGGGCCCGGCTCGCCCCGCACGAGCAGCGCAGGGCGAGCCGTCGGGCCGGTCGATCAGACTCGTCGGAACAGCAGAGCCCGCTTGACCTCTTGAATGGCCTTGGTCACCTGGATGCCACGAGGGCAGGCGTCGGTGCAGTTGAACGTCGTGCGGCACCGCCAGACGCCCTCGGCGTCGTTCAGGATGTCCAGTCGCTCCTCGGCCGCCTCGTCGCGGCTGTCGAAGATGAAGCGATGTGCGTTGACGATCGCCGCAGGCCCGAAGTAGGCGTCGTCGGTCCAGTACACCGGGCACGACGAGGTGCAGGCGGCACACAGGATGCACTTGGTGGTGTCGTCGAACCGCGCGCGGTCGGCGACGGACTGCACTCGCTCCCTGGTCGGCTCGTTTCCGCTGGTGATCAGGTAGGGCTTGATCGCGCGGAACGCCTCGAAGAAGGGCTCCATGTCGACGATCAGGTCCTTCTCGACCTTCAGACCCTTGATCGCCTCCACGGTGATCGTGGTCTTCTTGTCCTTGCCCGCCGCGAGGTCCTTGACCAGCACCTTGCAGGCGAGCCGGTTGACGCCGTTGATCCGCATGGCGTCGGACCCGCAGATGCCGTGGGCGCAGGACCGTCGGAAGGCCAGCGTGCCGTCCTGGTACCACTTGACGTGGTGCAGCAGGTTCAGCACCCGGTCGGTCGGCAGCGCCGGGACGTCGAAGGACTCCCAGTGCGGCTCGTCGTCCAGCTCCGGGTTGAAGCGCATGATCTTGACCGTGACGATGGTCGAGCCCTCCGGAGCAGGCGGCGGGGCGCCGGGGTCCCGCTGTTCCGGCTCGGTGGCTTCCGGTTTGCTCGTGGTGGGGGCAGACATCAGTACTTGCGCTCCATCGGCTGGTAGCGGGTGAGGACGACCGGCTTGTAGTCGAGCCGGATCTCGGCGGTCAGCCCGTCCAGTACGGCGGTCTCCGCACTCTGGTCCGTCGGCTGCCGGTAGGCCATCGTGTGCCGGAGGAAGTTGACGTCGTCGCGACTGGTGTAGTCCTCGCGTGCGTGCCCGCCCCTGGACTCCTTGCGATTGATCGCTCCCACCACCAGCACCTCGGCCAGCTCCAGCAGGAAGCCCAGCTCGATGGCCTCCAGCAGGTCGGTGTTGAACCGCAGCCCGGCATCCTGGATGGACACCCTGGCGTAGCGCTCCTTGAGAGCCTGAACGTCGTGCAGCGCCTGCTTCAGCGTCTCCTCGGTGCGGTACACCGAGGCGTTGGTGTCCATCGTCACCTGCAGCTCGGTGCGGATGTTGGCGACCCGCTCCCGGCCGTCGGCGGCGTGCAGGCGCTCGACCATGTCCGCCACCGCCGCGGCGGGGTTCTCCGGCATCTCGACGTACTCACGCCCGGCGACGTACTCGGCGGCGGCGATGCCCGCCCGACGGCCGAAGACGTTGATGTCGAGCAGGGAGTTCGTGCCGAGCCGGTTCGCGCCGTGCACCGAGACGCAGGCGCACTCGCCTGCGGCGTAGAGGCCGGGAACGACGTGTTCGGAGTCCCGCAGCACCTCACCGGTGATGTTGGTCGGGATGCCGCCCATCGCGTAGTGCGCCGTCGGATACACCGGGACCGGCTCGTCGACCGGGTCGATGCCCAGGTAGGTGCGCGAGAACTCGGTGATGTCCGGCAGCTTCGCCTCGAGGACGTCGGCGCCGAGGTGGGTGAGGTCGAGCAGCACGTAGTCCTTGTGCGGACCGGCGCCTCGTCCCTCCCTGACCTCGGTCGACATCGCTCGGGACACCACGTCTCGTGCGGCCAGGTCCTTCATGGTCGGCGCATAGCGCTCCATGAACCGCTCGCCGGAGTCGTTGCGCAGGATGCCGCCCTCGGCCCTGGCGCCCTCGGTGAGCAGGATGCCGAGCCCGGCGAGGCCGGTCGGGTGGAACTGGTAGAACTCCATGTCCTCCAGCGGCAGGCCCTTGCGGAAGACGATCGCCATGCCGTCGCCGGTGAGGGTGTGCGCGTTCGAGGTGGTCTTGAAGACCTTCCCGAAGCCGCCGGTGGCGAACACCACGGCCTTGGCCTGGAAGACGTGCAGTTCCCCGGTGGCCAACTCGTAGGCGATCGCCCCGGTGCAGACCGGGCCGTCCTCGGTCTCGGTCATGACGACGTCGAGGACGTAGAACTCGTTGAAGAACTCGACGCCGTGCTTGATGCAGTTCTGGTAGAGCGTCTGCAGGATCATGTGCCCGGTGCGGTCCGCCGCGTAGCAGGCGCGACGGACGGCGGCCTCACCGTGGTTGCGGGTGTGCCCGCCGAACCGGCGCTGGTCGATCTTGCCGTCGGGCGTCCGGTTGAACGGCAGCCCCATCTTCTCCAGGTCGAGGACGGCGTCCACGGCCTCCTTGGCCATCACCTCGGCCGCATCCTGGTCGACGAGGTAGTCGCCGCCCTTGATGGTGTCGTAGGTGTGCCACTCCCAGTTGTCCTCTTCGACGTTGGCCAGGGCGGCGCACATGCCGCCCTGGGCCGCGCCCGTGTGGGACCGGGTCGGGTAGAGCTTGGTGAGCACTGCGGTACGGGTCCGCTGGCCAGACTCGATGGCAGCCCGCATCCCGGCGCCGCCTGCGCCGACGATGACCACGTCGTACTTGTGGAACTGCATGAGCGTTTCTCCATCATGTCGGGGCCGACCCGGTGCGCCGGTCCCTCTCGTTCGTCGATCCCCCGACTCGGGCTGTCACGCCCTGGTGAGAACGCGGGTCTGCCGGCCAGGCCGGGGGTTCGGGCCTTCGGTGGGAGTCATGTCTCGGGCCTCGGCGTTCGGGATGAGACCACTCCTCGGCGATGAGCAGGACGCGCCCTCGACCAAGAGATGTCAGTTGCCGATGTTCGGGTCGAAGGTGAAGAGCACGAACGTGCCGAGCCCGATGATCAGCACCATCGAGGCGGTCAGCAGCATCTTCAACCAGAAGCGCGTGGCGTCCTTGCGTGCGTAGTCGTCGATCACGGTCCGCAGGCCGTTCGCGCCGTGGAGGCCCGCGAGCCAGAGCATCGTCAGATCCCAGAACTGCCAGAACGGCGACGCCCACCGGCCCGCGACGAAGGCGAAGTTGATCCGCTGAACGCCGTCGTCGAGGAACAGCATGATGGTCAGGTGGCCCAGCACGAGCACGATCAGCAGCAGGCCGGACAGCCGCATGAACAGCCAGCTGTAGAGCTCGAAGTTGCTGCGCCGTGCGGCGGGCCTGCGTGGCGAACGCGGCGAGGCGATTCGGGTCGGGGACTCGGTCGCACTGGTCATGTCAGCTTCCCCCGAACAGTTCAGCGATGCCCTTGCTGAGCAGGTAGTAGGAACCGGGGATCATGACAAGGAGCCAGATGCCGACGATGGTCCACAGCATGGGGCGCTGGTACTTGATCCCCTTGGCCCAGAAGTCGACGAGCATCACCCGGACGCCGTTGAGCGCGTGGTACAGGACCGCACCGACCAGGCCCAGCTCGAACAGGATCATGATCGGGCTCTTGTAGGTCGCGATGACCTCGTCGTACGCGTTCGGCGAGACCCGCACCAGAGCGGTGTCGAGGACATGGACGAACAGGAAGAAGAAGACGAGAACGCCGGTGATGCGGTGGGCTACCCACGACCACATCCCGGGGTCGCCCCGATACAAGGTGCCCCCGAGTCGGGCCTTGCCGGCCCGGTCCGTGGCTCCCGCCGCGTTGGCGGTGGTGCTGGCCATGACGGACGGCCTCCAACATCTCTGGTGGACTCGGCTGGTCGCCGCTCGAACTCACTCGGTGGACAACCGATGACCCGACGCGCTGACGAAGCCTTGACATTTCGGATGCTAGACCGCCGGGAATGTCCGAGCACAGCCGGCGGTAGCTGCTGTGATCGACCGAACAGAGGAATCGTGCTCCCTGGGCGTGTCCTCCTCCTCGGCGAGTCGGCGTCGCGACGTCCCTCGGGGCTACCACGGGCCGCCGACGACCGACCGTCGCTGTCGTTAACTCGGCTCAACGATTCGGTTACGCGCGACACGACCGCTACCAAGCCGGTCAGACCAGCGGGTACGGTTCGGCGTCCCACATCGTGGCGTCCATATCCTGGACAGCCCTTGACGTGCTTCGGGGAAGGAGCTCGACCATGCGCCGACCGCGTGGTGCCGCAGTTGCGGCCATCGCCCTCACAGGGGCGCTGGCGCTCGCAGGTTGTGCGAGGGACAGCAGCTCAGGAGGCGGGGACGGCGGTGGCGACTCCGCCGCAGGTGGAAGCGGCTGTGAGCTGGCCGAGGCTCCCGTCGCAGACGAGGAGGTCGCCCCCAGCGAGGTGCCGACCGAGGACGTCGACGCCAGCGAGCTGCGTGTCGGGCTCGCTTACGACATCGGCGGCCGAGGCGACGCCTCGTTCAACGACGCCGCCGCCGCAGGCCTGGACCGTGCCGTCGACGAGCTGGGCATCTCCCCGGACAACATCCGCGAGCTGACCGCAGGCGCGAACGAGTCCGAGGACGCCAAGCAGACCCGGCTCCGCCAGCTCGCTGACGACGGCTTCAACCCGATCATCGGCGTCGGCTTCGCCTACGCGGAGTCGTTCAACGTCGTCGCCGCCGAGTTCCCGGACGTCGACTTCGCGCTGGTGGACGCCCCGGCCGACCCCGAGAACGTCACGGCGCTGCTCTTCGCGGAGCACGAGGGCTCGTTCCTGGCGGGCGTCGCCGCCGCCTACGAGTCGGAGAACTGCCACATCGGCTTCGTCGGCGGCGTGGAGAACCCGCTGATCCAGAAGTTCGAGGCGGGCTACCTCGCCGGTGCCCAGGCTGCGGCGCCGGACATCACGATCGAGAACACCTACCTGACCTCCGGCAGCGACATCACCGGGTTCCAGGATGCGGCGCGGGGCAACGAGGCCGCGTTGGGCCAGATCGAGGCCGGTGCCGACGTCGTCTACCACGCGTCCGGGGCCTCCGGCCAGGGCGTCTTCGAGGCGGCCTTCGCACAGGACGTCAAGGCCATCGGTGTCGACTCCGACCAGTACAACCAGGAGATCGTCGGCGAGGCCCACGAGGTCATCGTCACCTCGATGCTCAAGCGCGTCGACGTGGCGGTGTTCGACTTCCTGGCGGCCGTCGCGCAGGACGACCTCTCGGTGATGCCGGAGAACTTCAACCTGAGCGTGGACGGCGTCGGCTACTCCACCTCGGGCGACCTGCTCGCCGCAGACACGATCGAGGCACTCGAGGGCTACCGCTCCGAGATCATCTCCGGGGCGATCGAGGTGCCGGACACTCCCAGCGGCAACTGAGTCGGGCGGACTCTTCTCGGCGGGCGGCACGCATTCGGTGCCGCCCGCCGAGCCGTAGGCCGTCCCGGCGGCCGGTAGGTGTGCTGCGCACGTCGTACGTCGCCTGCTCCGCCGACGCTGGCGTCCCGCAGCAGGTGATCGGGTCGAGCCGCAGGAGTCACCTGACTCAGCCCCGCAGGGACACCGGGGCTGAGCGCCGCCGAGGTCACCGGCCAGTGCCCCGCAGGAGTCACCCGGCCGAGCCCCGCAGGGTCACCCGGTGCCGTGGGAACTGCCGAGCCGAGTCTGGCGGGAATCACCTTGTCTCGGTCTCGAAGGAACTACCGTGGCCGCACGCTGCGCGCGCCTGCCCGGTGGCGCATGACCCAGGGAGCCGCCGGGGCACGCGAAGGGCGTTGCATGATCCACCCGCACCATCTCGGCAGGTCGACATGACAACCACTGAGAGAAGAGATCGATGACGAGTTCCGGGCAGGCGCCCGAGACCGCCGACGGGCGGGCGCCCAGCGCCGTGGTGCTTTCCGGGATCACCAAGAGGTTCCCCGGGGTGGTGGCCAACTCGGATGTCGAGCTGGTCGTCGAGCAGGGCGAGGTGCACGCGCTCTGCGGCGAGAACGGCGCGGGCAAGTCGACGCTGATGAAGATCCTCTACGGCATGCAACAGCCGGACGAGGGCACCATCGAGATCAACGGCAGCCAGGTCAGGTTTCGCTCGCCCTCCGAGGCGATCGCCGCGGGCATCGGCATGGTCCACCAGCACTTCATGCTGGCCGACAACCTGACCGTGCTGGAGAACGTGGTCCTCGGCGCGGAGGCACTGCACGGCATCGGTGCGAAGGCCAGGGCTCGGATCAACGAGCTGGCCGGTCAGACCGGGCTGCACGTCGACCTCTCGGTGCCGGTCGAGCTGCTGGGCGTCGCCGACCGGCAGCGGGTGGAGATCCTCAAGGTCCTCTACCGGGGCGCGCGGATCGTCATCCTGGACGAACCGACGGCCGTCCTCGTGCCGCAGGAGGTCGACGAGCTCTTCGAGACCCTGCGCGGAATGCAGCGCCAGGGCTTCACCTTCCTGTTCATCTCGCACAAGCTCGACGAGGTCAGGGCCATCGCCGACACCGTCACGGTGATCCGGCGCGGCACCACCGTCGGGCGGGCCGACCCTCGGGCCATCAGTTCGCGTCAGCTGGCCGAGATGATGGTCGGCAGCGAACTGCCCAACCCGGAGACCCGCGAGTCCACCGTCACCGAGCGTGCGGTGCTGCGCGTCGTCGGCCTCAACCTGCGCGACGAACTCAGCGATCGACTGCTGCTCGCCGACATCGATCTGACGGTGCGGGCGGGCGAGGTCCTCGGCATCGCCGGGGTGGAGGGCAACGGACAGGTCGAGCTGGTCGAGACGCTGATGGGCGTCCGCAAGGCGAGTTCGGGCCAGGTCCTGCTCGGCGATCGAGACCTGACCGCCGAGGGCACACTGGCCCGGCGCGCGGCGGGCATCGGCTACGTGCCGGAGGACCGCACCCGACATGGACTGCTGCTCGGCGAGCCGCTGTGGGCGAATCGCATTCTCGGGCACCAGACTCGGCGCCCGGTCACCCGTGGGCCGTGGCTGGACATCGACGGCGCCAGGAAGGACACGGAACGCATCGTCGAGCAGTTCGACGTCCGCACGCCGAACATCGACGTCGCCGTCGCGGCGCTCTCCGGCGGCAACCAGCAGAAGCTGGTCGTCGGCCGCGAACTCTCCGGCGATCCGGTGCTGCTGATCGCCTCACATCCGACGCGGGGCGTCGACGTGGGCGCGCAGGCAGGCATCTGGGAGCACATCAAGCAGGCCCGCAGCCGAGGGCTGGCGGTGCTGCTGATCTCCGCCGACCTCGACGAGCTGATCGGCCTGTCCGACACGATCAAGGTCATGCTGCGCGGCAGGCTTGTCGCCGACGCCGACCCGCGCAGCGTGACGCCGGAGGATCTGGGCGCCGCGATGACCGGGGCGGGCAGCGAGTCGGGCACGGCCCGGCCTCTGGCTGGGCCGGGTGATGCAGGCCGGCCTCTGGCTGGGCCGGGTGATGTGGCAGTCCAGCCTGCGACCGGGCCCGACGCCGCGTCGGGTGAGCGCGGGCAGGACGACGGCCGGACGTCGGCCGAGGACGACGAGGACAGGGAACGGTGATGGGCTCGATTCGTGCCAGGCTGCTGCCGCCCGCACTGGCCATCGGCTTCGCCGTGGTGCTGTGCGGCCTGACGCTGCTGATCTCGGGCAGCAATCCGTTCCAGGCGCTGGGCGTGATGATCGGCCAGGTCGGCCAGGGGTCGACGGCGGTGGACATCGTCAACACGGCGGCGTCGTACTACTTCGTCGCGCTGGCGGCCGCGATCGGCTTCCAGATGAACCTGCTCAACATCGGCATCGAAGGCCAGTACCGCCTCGCGGCCTGCGTCGCCGCCATCGTCGGCGGTTCCATCGTCCTGCCGCCCGGCCTCCACTCGCTCGTCGTCATCCTGGTCGCGGCGCTGGTCGGGGCCGCGTGGGTCGGCATCGCGGCCGTCCTCAAGGTGTACCGAGGCGTGTCCGAGGTCATCTCGACGATCATGCTCAACGCGATCTCCCTCGGCGTCATCGCGTACCTGATCCGCAGCGACATGTTCGGCGAGCTGCGCGGCAACAACATCGGCACCGCGTACATCCCCGAGTCCGGCCAGGTGCCGGGAATCTCCTTCGGCAGCTCGGGCACCGTCTTCGGCCTGGTCTTCCTGGCCGCCGCGCTCGGCGTGGGCTACTGGTTCCTGATGAACCGCACCCGGTTCGGCTTCGAGCTGCGTGCCTCGGGCATGTCGCCGACGGCCGCGACGGCGGGCGGGGTGAACGCCAAGAAGATGATCCTGATGGCGATGCTCATCTCGGGCGCCGTCGCGGGACTGGCCGGGCTCCCCGAACTGCTCGGCCGTGATCACACCTTCAGCCTGAACTTCCCCGCGGGGTACGGCTTCACCGGTCTCGCCGTCGCACTGCTCGGCCGCAACCATCCCGTCGGCATCGCCTTCGGCGCGCTGCTGTGGGCCTTCCTGGACAAGAGCGCCCTGGCGCTGGACAACGTCGGGGTGCCGCGCGAGATCGTCACCATCATGCAGGGAGCCATCGTGCTCTCGGTGGTGGTGGCCTACGAACTCGTCCGGCGCCGCGAGCTGCGGGCTCAGCAGCGTCAGGTGGGACGACAGACCGGCCGGATCGACGACGACGAATCCTCGCGCCCGGTCGTACACGCAGGCACCCAGGTGCGTGCGGCTGGTGCGGAGCCGACGACCTCGGCCGGGGGAGACCGGTCGGGGTCGGGCGTCGGGGACGGGCGGCCCGTCGCTACGACGGGAGATGATCCGCCGGGTCCCAAGACTGACGACGGCGGGCCGGGTCCCGCGACTGACGACGGCGGGCCAGGCCCCGCGACTGACGACGGCGGGCCAGGCCCCGCGACTGACGACGATCCGCCGCGTCCCGCGGCCGACGGAGGTGCCTCATGACGACGAGCGTGTCACCACTGTCGGGCGGCGCGAACCCCTCGGCCGCCCCGCTGGGCAGGCCCGGACCGACCCGCGGGCGGCGGGTGCCCGCATGGGCCTCGGCGGCGCTGTGGGTCGCGGCGATCATCGTCGTGCTCTCCACCACCTCGTATCTGACCGGGCTGACCCAGCTCACCGCCTCGGGAACCATCGAGTCCACCGTCCGACTGGCCCTGCCGATCCTGCTCGCCGCCCTCGGCGGCCTGTGGGCCGAGCGATCCGGTGTGATCAACATCGGGCTCGAGGGCATGATGGTGCTCGGCACCTGGGGCGCGGCCTGGGCGGGCTTCCACTGGGGTCCGTGGGCGGGTCTGCTCGCGGCGGCGATCTTCGGAGCCCTCGGCGGCGCGCTGCACGCGCTGGCCACCGTGACGTTCGGGGTGAACCACATCGTCTCCGGTGTGGCGATCAACCTCCTGGGGCTCGGCGTCACCAAGTACCTCTCGACGCTGATCTTCGCTCCCATCTCCAACAATCCGAGGGCCTCGCCGCCGGTCGAGAAGTTCGAGACGTATTCGGCGCAACCGCTGTCGGACTGGCTCGGCGAGTTGGAAGCGATGGACCGGGCCTTCCTGTCCGACGTCGCAGGCATCCTGCGCGGCCTGGTCACCGGGGTGTCTCCGCTGGTCATGCTGGGGGTGCTGCTCGTTCCGATCAGCTACCTGGTCCTGTGGCGCAGCCGGTTCGGCCTGCGGCTGCGCTCCTGCGGAGAGAACCCGGTCGCGGCGGAGTCGCTCGGCGTGAACGTCTATCTGTACAAGTACTCGGCCATGCTCATGTCCGGTGCGTTGGCCGGAATCGGCGGCGCCGCCCTGGTGCTCAACCCCGGCCAGCCGGGCTATGCGGAGAACCAGGTCAACGGCCGGGGCTACATCGGCCTGGCCGCCATGATCTTCGGCAACTGGCGGCCCACCGGGCTCCTCGGCGGATCGGCGCTCTTCGGCTACGCGGACGGGCTGCGGCTCCGGCAGGGCGAGATCACCGTGCACGCCCTGCTCTACGGCGCCGCGCTGCTGATCATCGGCATCGCCGTCGTGCAGCTGCTTCGTCGCCGATGGATCGTCGCGGCAGCCTCGATGGTCGGCGCCGGCCTGCTCTACGCCCTGTACTGGTCGACCGAGGAGCTGCCCAGGGAGCTGCTCGCCTACGCGCCGCACCTGGTGACGCTCTTGGTCCTGGCCTTCGCCGCACAGAAACTCAGACCACCGGCGGCGAACGGGGCGACCTATCGAAGAGGCGAGGGAGATTGACCGGGTCATGAGCGGCTCGCCGGGGAGCGTGGCAGCTCGCCCGCCCTCGGCGCCGCTCGGCTCGGCGCTCCCCTCGCCTGGAGTTCGGCGCGCAGTTCGCTCGCGACCCCGTGCCCGGTCCGCCGGGACCGGGGTCGCTTTCGACTGTTCGGCCGCAGGCGGTCGTGATCGGCGACCGCGCCGACGTGATGAGGAGAACCGACGAAAGTGGACATGCGCACCGATGCCGCCGCGATCGACTGGGCGGCGTTGCGGGCGGCTGCGGTGAACGCCGCGGGCCTGGCCTACTGCCCGTACTCGGGACTCCAGGTGGGCGTGGCCGCCTACTGCGACGACGGCAGGATGATCACCGGCTGCAATGTCGAGAACGCGTCCTACGGGTTGGGTCTGTGTGCCGAGTGCACCATGGTCGGCCAACTTCGTCTCACCGGCGGCGGCAGGCTGACGGCGGTGGCCTGCCGCAGCGGAACCGGCGAGCTGCTGATGCCCTGCGGCCGCTGCCGACAGCTCCTGTACGAGTTCGGCGGGCCGGACTGCCTGGTGGACACCCCGAGCGGGCTCCTGCCGATGAGCCGGGTGCTGCCTGACGCGTTCGGCCCCGACGACCTGCCAGGTCGCTGACACCCCGCTGCGATCGCACGGTGCGCGGGCCCGGGTCGGCAGGGAGCTGCCGTCGTCGTCCGCGTACCTCCTGGCCGGGGCCGACCGGTCGGTGAGCGGGAGCGGGTGCCTGCCGGTCGCGCCCTCGTCCAGACGACGGCGCCGTGGTCGGCCGCCGAGCAGCCGGGCCCGATTCGTCCGATCCGACACCGCCGTCGATTCGGCGACCGGGAGACTGGCACTGCCCGGTGCACAGCCACCGCAGCCTGCCCGACACCGCCACCATCACCCGCATCGAAAGCGGGGACCGGAAGGGACACATGATGACCGGCAGACACGACGCCGTCGACGTCATCCGCACCAAGCGGGACGGCGGCAGGCTCTCCGACGGCCAGATCGACTGGGTGATTGACGCCTACACCAGGGGCGTCGTCGCGGACGAGCAGATGTCGGCCCTGGCGATGGCGATTCTGCTCAACGGGATGGACGGCGCGGAGACGGCTCGCTGGACGCGGGCGATGGTGAACTCCGGCGAACGTCTCGACCTCACCGGCGTGGACCGACCCACCGTCGACAAGCACTCCACGGGGGGTGTCGGAGACAAGATCACCCTGCCGTTGGCCCCGTTGGTGGCGACCTGCGGTGCGGCCGTCCCCCAGCTCTCCGGCCGGGGCCTCGGCCACACCGGCGGCACGCTGGACAAGCTGGAGTCAATTCCCGGCTGGCGCGCTGCCCTGTCGCCGTCGGAGATCCGTGCCCAGCTCAACAGCATCGGGGCGGTGATCTGCGCGCCCACCGACGGACTCGCGCCTGCCGATCGGAAGCTGTACGCGCTGCGCGACGTCACCGGCACCGTGGAGTCCGTGCCGCTGATCGCGGGCTCCATCATGGGCAAGAAGCTCGCCGAAGGAGTCGACGCGCTCGTGCTCGACGTGAAGGCGGGCTCCGGGGCGTTCATGAAGACCGAGGCAGCCGCCCGCGAGCTGGCCAGGACGCTGGTGGAGATCGGCGACCAGCACGGACTGCGGACCACCGCGCTGCTCACCGACATGAGCACGCCCCTCGGCCGCACCGTCGGCAACGCCGTCGAGGTCGCCGAGTCGATCGAGGTGCTCCAGGGCGGCGGTCCCGCCGACGTGGTCACGCTGACCGTGGAACTCGCCAGGGAGATGCTGCGACTGGTCGGCATCGACGTGGCGGGCGCGGCCGACCCGGCCGAGGTGCTCGCGTCGGGACGTGCCTACGAGACCTGGTGTCGGATGATCCAGGCCCAGGGCGGCGATCCCGACGCACCGCTGCCCACGGCCGCGCACCGACAGGAGATCCTCTCCGAGACGGCGGGGACCGTGCTGCGAATGGACGCCTACCAGGTCGGCGTCGCGGCCTGGCGGCTCGGCGCGGGTCGGGCGCGCAAGGAGGACGCGGTCTCGCCGGGCGCAGGCCTGCGGCTGCTCGCCGTTCCCGGCGAGACGGTGGCGGCGGGACAGCCGCTCTTCGAGCTGTACACCGATGACCTCGACCTGGTGCCTGGCGCGCTCTCGGCCTTGGCCGTCGCGGTCGAGATCGGCGAACCCGTGGCGCCGACGGCGACTCCGCCGCTGGTCACCGACTTGATTCGCGGGACGGCGGGCTGAGCGTGCCGCCTGCGGCGGGCTGACCGCCGCAGGCCGGTGACTGACGGCCGCCGGGGCGGAGGCGTCTCGACGCGGACGGCGCCGACGACCGATCTGCCGGACCGATCACGAGATCGGCGCTTGACATGACGACGCGGGCCGAGGATCGCTCCTCGGCCCGCGTCGGTGTCGTCCGATCGATCGGTCGCCTGCCTGCGCCTCAGAGCCTGTCTTTAATCCCCGCTTTCCTGTTGCGCGGGGCCAGCGCGGCGATCTGCGGCGTTGTCGTCAGTCAACATAACTCCGTTATGTCTCTTTCCTCCGCCTGGCAGCTCAGCCACGCTGATCCCCGCTCACGACTCCAGAGGGATCAAAGACAGGCTCTCAGGCGCTCTCGATGGCCGTGTCCAGGTCGTCGTCCTTGTCGGAGTCCCGGTTCTTGCCCGGCTTGCCCCGGCTCGCCCTGCGCTGCTGACGCGGCAGGGGAGTGGGTGCGGGGGGCGCACTGGGGGCTCCGCCGCCGAGGATCAGCTCCGCGAACGTCGCCATCGCCTCGTCGAGCTGGCCCGCGTTGCGCCGCTCCGAGTCCTCGTTGGCGCTGCGCACCATGAGGTTCAGCGCCTCGGCGTCGGGGCGGTCGGCCAGGGTGCCGTCGATCCGGCTGAGGTGATCCTCCACCGCCTGATTCACCGCGCTGAGGCGGTTGACCACGTCCTGGTCGACCTCCTGCAGCTTGCTCTCCACGGCCTGGCTGAGCTCGCCGATCCGCGTGTTCAGGCCCGAGTCGACCTGGTCGACGCGGCCGGTGACGTCCCGCAGCCGCGCCGTGATCTGCTCCAACCGCTCCGCGAGGGCGTCGAGCTTCTCGGTCGGGTCGACCGCGGGCCTGCTCATCAGGTCGTCGAGCTTGGCGTGAACCGATGCCCTGGTGTCGTCGATGCGGCTCTGGACGGCGTCGCGGCTGCTCTCCACGCTGCTGCGCAGTCCGTCCGAGGCCTCGGTCACCGAACGCTGCAACGCGTCCTTGGTGCCGTCGAGGTGCTCGTGCACGCCCTCGTCCACCTCGTCGATGCGCGAGCGCAGCGACAGTTCGAGGACGTCCATGCGCTCCCGGACCGGTCCGTGCACCGAGGCAGGCAGCGCGTCGAGCCTGCCGTCCTGCTTCTCCAGGTGCAGACCCAGCTCGTCCAGTCGCTTGTGGACGCTGGTCAGCCGGTCTTCCATGCCCTCCATCCGGCCCGAGACGCCGTCGATGCGCCCGTCGAGCTGGCTGTAGGGCTTGGAGAGCTTGTCGACCAGCCCGTCGACGGCCTGGAGCAGACCTGCGATGGCGGTGTCCTGCGACTCCAGTCTCGCGAGCGTCTCGTCGAGGCGCTCGGCCAGGACGCTGACCTCGGTCCGATCGGGCAGCTCGGAGATGCGCTTGCGAACCGAGCCGAGCGACTCCAGCGGTGAGAGCCTCGCGTGAATCTCGTCCAACGCATCGAAGACTTGCTGCTGTTCGCTGTCGCGGATCTCCGCAGCACGCGTGAGCATGCTGCGCATTCGATCGAACGACAACGCAGCGTGGTTGTTCTCGTTCACGGCGGGGGTGACCTTCGTCGAGGGGATGGGGCGACCATGCCGAGCCTAGCCAGTTCGGGCGAGGCGCGAAACCACCCCCCGCGTCAGTCTGACTACCAGGCGTGCGGTGTGGTGGCGCGACTCCAGACTGGACCGGAGGCGTCGGCGATCTTCGATTATCGAACGAGTGTAGGAATAACTCCCCCGACCGATGTACCCACTCACCCCGGACTGTGATCACTCCGCCAGCAGGGTGCTGACCGGTAGAGCGAGATCGTCCAGCCTGTGGAGTGAGATCCTCTCGACGGCCTTGATCATATCGTCGAGATGGCCGTCCCGGTGTCGATGACCGCACCCGGCGTGGCGATAAGTTAGCCCCCATGTCGACCCCGGTGACTCTGGAAGCGATTCGGCGCGCGCCGAAGGTGTTGTTGCACGACCATCTCGACGGCGGGCTCCGGCCGCAGACCGTGATCGAACTCGCCGAGGAACACGGCTATTCGAACCTCCCCGACACCGACGAGGCCGCTCTCGCGGTGTGGTTTCGCGAGGCCGCCGACTCCGGTTCGCTGGAGCGTTATCTGGAGACCTTTGCGCACACCGTCGGCGTGATGCAGACGAAAGAGGCGCTGGCCAGGGTGGCCGCCGAGTGTGCGGTGGACCTCGCGGCCGACGGCGTCGTCTACGCCGAGGTGCGCTACGCACCGGAACAGTTCCAGGACCGCGGCCTCAGCCTCGACGACGTCGTCAACGCCATCACGGAGGGCTTCGAACGGGGCGCGGCCGAGGCGGCGGCGGACGGCCGTCGAATCCGAATCGGCACGCTGCTGTGTGCGATGCGGCAGAACGCACGCTCCCTGGAGATCGCCGAACTGGCCGTGCGGCACCGTGACGAGGGTGTCGTCGGCTTCGACATCGCAGGCCCGGAGGCGGGCTTCCCGCCCAGCCGCAATCTCGACGCCTTCGAGTACCTGCGGCAGAGCAATGCGCACTTCACGATCCATGCGGGCGAGGCCTTCGGCCTGCCCTCGATATGGGAGGCTGTCCAGCACTGCGGCGCGGAGCGCCTCGGCCACGGGGTCCGGATCGCCGACGACATCACCGTGGCAGACGACGGGACGGCGACCCTGGGCAGGCTCGCCGCCTACGTCCGAGACCGCCGCATCCCGTTGGAGATGTGCCCCTCCTCCAACCTCCAGACCGGGGCGGCCGAGTCGATCGCGGCGCACCCGTTCGGCCTGCTGGCCGAGCTGAACTTCCGCGTCACGGTGAACACGGACAACCGATTGATGAGCCACTGCTCGATGTCGGGGGAGTTCGAGAAGCTGACGGCCGCCTTCGACTACGGCTGGGACGACCTGCAGCGGTTCACCGTGAACGCGATGAAGTCGGCCTTCATCTCCTTCGACGAGCGGCTGGCACTCATCAACGACGTGATCAAGCCGGGTTACGCCGCACTGCGCGGCTGAGTTCGCGCCGACCGAACAGAACGTCTCCCGTCACCTTTTCGGGGGTGATCTGCCGGCGAATGTACGAGTTCGGCGGCTCCCCGCCTCTTCCTCGTAGCGCGGCGACGTCCGCCGCGTCGAGGAGCGAGGGGACGAGACAGATGAATCCGTTGCACACACCGGGCATCAGGCGGCTCCGGGCGGCTGCCGTCGTGATCGCGCTGGCCCTGATCGCCGTCCTCTGGCCGGGAGCGGGTCAGGCGAGCGCCGAGTCGGCATCCGCCGGCTGGGCCGTCCGGCAGGCAGAATCGGCCAGGACCGTCGAGTCGAGACCGCACCAGGACAGGGCGGACTCGTCGTCACGCCATCAGACGAGAGCAGAGGTCATGGCCATGGAGACGTGTCAGGTCGGTGACGTCGCATCCAGCATCGGTGATGCGGTGATCGATCCCGAGACCGGCGAAGGCCGGGCGGTACTGCTCGTCTCGGCGCGGTGGGCGGCCGTGCGGTGCCTCCTCGGCGCTCGACCGGACCGGGTCGCCTTCATCGATGCCGAGGGCGCGGCGCTGCGCACCAGCGTGACGTTTCTCGACGCCGCAGGCGGCGCGGCCGGGGCCGCCGACGATCCCCAGCCGGTCACTCTGGACGTCGAGCACCCGGCGGCCATCGACCTGCACTGGCACGGGGTGGACACCGGTTCGGCGCAGGGGAGTCCCGCCGTGCATCCGGCCTTCCTGCACGTGTGGCTGCCCGGTCTCGACGGGCCGGTGGGCGGCCGATGGGAGCACGGACCGGTCTACAACACGGGGGTGATCGAGATCGGCCCGCTCCGGCAGACCTAGCAGAGCTGAGCTCGGCGACGGCAGGCCGGTTCGCGGTGGCGCGAGTTCTGTCTCTTGTCGGTGCCGACGGCCTGACGGCGGCCTTGGGCGCCGCAGGCCGTGCGGTGACGGCCGAGTCGGTGCGGCTGGTGTGTCGGGGTCGGGTCGGCACCGGTGCTGATGTCGGCTGCGGCGGCCTCGGACCGCTCGATCAGGCCAGGCTCCCGAGCAGGCAGCGCCGCCTGAGCAGGCAGCCGCAGGCGGGTGGCGGTCGACGGTCCCGTGGACGCCGCCGGGAGGCGAGACGGGCGCGGCGGGCAACGCGGACGAGGTGCGAAAGGCAGACGAGGGAGGGGACGCCTGCGAGGTGATGGCCGGGTGACGCCGTGGCGAACGCTGAGGCGCCTCTCGAACTGAGCCGAGGGGAGCTTCCTGCGAGGAGGCAGGGCGCAGCCTGGGGCGAAGAGCCGCAGGCTGCGGGGCTTTCCAAAGGCGGCCGGGGTTTCTGCGACCGAGCCGGGGTTTCTGCGGCGGAGCCAGAGTTTCTGCGAAGCAGCCGGGGTTCCTGAGACGGGTCGGCGGACTCGACGGCGGCGAACGCCGACGGGGCGGTGAGCCCTTCGGCCCGCCGCCCCGTCGGTGGATCACTGCGCGCCGGTCAGTCGCGGCTCTTCTTGTTGAGTCGCTTCTCGAAGTCGGTCAGCAGACTGCTCCAGCTCTTCTGCTCCTCGTCGTAGGGAGCGCTGGGCGCCATCCGGGTCGGGTCGGGCCGCAGCACGAACGAGACCAGCCAGCCGAGGCTCTCAGAGGACTGAAGGGCGTCGTGGACGCTGTCGTCGTCCGCCCAGTCCGCCGCGTCGGTGAGCAGTTCGACGGCGAGTTCGAGCTGGTTGGGGTCGATGCCCTCCGGCCCCTTCGCCAGGTCCTCGTCGATGCCGATCAGGTGGTAGGTGTTATCGGTCTCGACCTCGACCTCGAGTTCGCCCGCCGTCGCCCGGTCCAGCACCTCGGTCCAGGTGGACACCTCGGCGAGTTCGTTGCGCTCGGCGTCGTCCTCGGCGTCGGCACCGCCCGCCTCGTGGTGCTCGGCGCTGGTGACGAGGAATGCGGTCAGGTCGGCCAGGCTGTCGAAGACGTCGATCTTGCCTTCGGAGCCGAGGAACACCGGGTCGTCGTCCAGATAGCAGCGCAGCGTGTAGTAGTCGCCGCTCTCCATGACGAGCCGGATCGGGTCGATGCCGACCTCGCGCCAGAAGCCGGGCTCCTCCTCCGCGTCGGCGTCCTGATCGGCGTCGGCGTCCTCTTCGGAGCCTGCGGAGCCCTTGGCGGCCGCGCCTGCCTTGGCGGGCAGTGCGGCGTCCTCCTCGTCCTCACCGGGCTCGGGCAGCTCTTCGGCGGCGGCGGCCACGGCGGCCTCGGGGACGTCCGGCACGGTCATCACGTCGTCGAGGGCGTCCAGGACCTCGTCCCAGCGCTCGGCCACCACGGTGGACAGCTCGGTCCACAGGCGTCCGCCGTCCCGGCCGCTGAAGGGCAGCGTGCCCTGGTCCAGCATCGAGAAGCCGGTGGCGGAGTCCAGTACCTCTCGCACGACGTCGAGCTCGCAGACCTCGGCGAGCGCACGGAGGATGGCGACGATGTCGGACAGCTCGCCGACGGTCCAGGTGTCCGGCTCCTCCGCCAGCAGCTCCGGCACGCCGACCAGGTCGAACTGGTGGTCGGTGTCCGGGATCAGCTCGGCGGCGGCGAGTTCGGGGACCAGCGACCATGCGGGGTGATCGATCAGGTCGTGTTCGCGCGCGGTGCGGATGAACGCCACCAGGTGTGCCACGTCGGGGAATCCGTACAGGTCGTCCTCGTGACCGAGGAACGCCTCCCACTCTTCGCCGTCCTCCCGCCATCGAGGGGCCCAGAGGGTGACCACGTCACCCTCGGTCAGCCCCAGTTCGATCGGGACGATGTCCTGCGCCATCGTTGTACCTCCGGTGCCGCTCGCCCAGGGCGTGGCACGCCCGGCCGGGATGAATTGCCACGGCGCAGCCTACGGGCTGACCGGTCGTGCGGGATCACCGGTCAGCACCCGATTACCCCTACCGCCACGTCGACGACCCTTGATCATCGGTCCGTTGGCGGTACCGCCGAACGGTGTGAGTCGCCATCGTGATGCCATGGAAGTCCTCACACAGTGGAACCGGATTCTTCAGTGGTCGGCGCGGTATGCGCCCGGCACGCATGCCCAGCTCGCCGACGGTGCATCGCGTGCCGACATCGAGGCTGCGGAACGGGACCTCGGCTTCGAGGTCAACCCCGAGCTTCGCACCTGGTGGTCGGTGTGCGACGGCACCAGGGAGGGTCGATTCGCCGAGTTGTTCCCGCCGTTCTACACCCCGTGCGGCCCTGCGGAGTCCGTGCGGTCCTGGCTGGTCAGCAAGACGATCTGGCAGGACGCCTGGGAGCTGCCCGACACGGGGCGCCTCGCGGGCTCCTGGGCACACGGCTATCACCCGAGGTTCGTTCCCATCGCCTTCGACGGTCTGGGGAATCACCTGGTGATCGACCTGCGCCCCGGACCTCGACGGGGCGCGGTCCTGGAGTGGGATCACGAGCTGTGCCATGTCGAGGAACCCCGATGGCCGAGTCTGGCCGGGTTGTTCTCCGACGTCGCGCAGGCGCTGGAGACCGGATCGGTGATCGATCACAGCCGTGCCTGGGTCGATCCGGATGGTCAGATCGACTGGCAGATCGGCAACTGGACTGAGACGGGGAGCCCGGGCCGCTGAACCCCGCGCTCGATCCTCGGCTGCCGGTGGCAGGGGCGGATCGAGGAGCAGGGGCTCGACGGCACCGGACTCCATGTTCTCAGCGGAATCGTCGGCCTTCGTCGCGACGGAAGGCGAAGGCCGCGAACCCGGCCAGCACCACGGTCCAGGCGAGCAGCACCCCGAGGGCGGTCGTCGGCAGGGGCGTTCCGGTGAGCACGGAGATCACCATCTCGCGCCCCGCCCTGGTCGGAAGCGTCTGGGAGAGCGCGTCGAGCCAACCGGGGAACAGCTCGGGCGGGAAGAACAGCCCACCCGCGAAGGCGAGGGGGAACACGAGTAGCTGCACGACGACGTAGACCGCCTTCGAGGACAGCAGGTAGCCGATCCCGAGCCCGAGCAGCAGGAACGGCACGCCGATGGCGAGCAGCAGGACGACGGCCAGCAGGATGCGCACCGGGGACGCCGTGGCGTTCGTGAACAACGCCGCCGTGAGGATCACCGGGATCAGGCCGATCAGCGCGAAGAACAGGCCGTTGAGCACCCGGCCGCCCAGCCGTGGTCCCGCGCCAGCAGGCAGGGTGCGCAGGTAGCCGTCCCACGGCCTGCCGCGTTCCTCCGCGATCTGGGCGCCGAAGGTGTAGAGGCAGACGTTGACGATGGAGAAGAGGGCGAGTTGCCCCGCTGCGTTGGTCGAGGCCACCGGGTCGCCGGACACCGCCTCCATCGGCACGACGAAGAAGAACATCATCAGCGACGGGAACACGAGGAAGCCGACCACGGCGATCGGGACCCTGGCGTTCTCCAGGACCTGGTATCTGGCGTGCAGCAGCATCATCTTCATCGGGCGTCTCCCGCCGGGGCCGGGTGTCTCTGCGTCGAGTCGGGTGCGGCGGTCAGCGCGACGAAGGCCTCCTCCAGCGAGGCGGTGGTGATCTGGAGGTCCTCGAAGGGCGTGCCCGAGAGCACGAGGTCTCGCACCAGCTGGTCGGGGTCCTGGGTGAACAGCTGCACTCGGCCGTCCGTCCGCTCGCTGCGCAGCACGCCGGGCAGTTCGGTGACGGCATCCGACCCCGGCAGCGGCTTGCCGGTGACGGCATCCAACCCAGGCAGCGGCTTGCCGGTGACGGCATCCGACCCCGGCGTCCGCAGATCCACGCGGCTGGTCGCGACCTGCGAGCGGATGGCGTGCAGGCTGTCGTCGGCGAGCACGCGCCCTCGGTCGATGACGACGACCCGCTGAGCGAGCGCTTCGACCTCCTCCAGGTAATGGCTGGTCAGTACCAGTGTTCCGCCCGTGGCGTGGTAGTGGCGCAGCGCGCCCCACAGCGCGTGCCGCGCTTCCACGTCCAGGCCGGTGGTCGGCTCGTCCAGCACGACGATCCTGGGCCTGCCGACGAAGGCCAGCGCGACGGTGAGCTTGCGCTGCTGTCCGCCGGAGAGCGCGCCGGTCTGCTTCGCCGCCGAGTCGGCGAGGCCGAACTGCTCCAGCAGTTCGCCGGTCGGGCGCGGATCGGCGAAGTGGCCTGCCACGAAGTCGACGACCTCCCGCACGCGCAGCGTCTCCGGCAGGCCGGTCTGCTGCGGTGTGGTGCCGAGCCCCGTCCGCCGGGCAGGCTTCCTCGGGTCGCCGCCGAAAAGCTCGACGCGGCCGGAGGTCGGCTTGCGGACCCCGGTGAGCAGGCTGATGAGCGTCGTCTTGCCCGCCCCGTTCGGGCCGAGCAGCCCGACGAGCTGGCCTGCGGGGATGTCCAGGTCGACGGAGTCCAACGCGATCACGTCGCCGTAGTGCTTGGAGGCGTTCACCGCCCTGGCCAGAAGTTCTGTCATGGTTTCGTTCCTCCGGGATCTGGTGTGTCCTCGGGACCGACGGCGGGTTCGAGCAGTGAGCGAAGGGCCCGCACGTACTCGTCGAACGCACTGCGTCCCCGCGTGGTCAACGTGAGATAGGTGGCCGATCCCCGCTTCACACTCGTGATGTATTCGCTGGTCTCCAGCTTGCGAAGGTGAGTGATCAGGTTTCCCGGCGTCATGTCGAGCAGCTTCTGCAACCGGGTGAAGGCGATCTGATCACCCGCGCCGAGTGAGGCGAGTGTGCTCACGACCCGGAGTCGGGCCTGGGCGTGGATGACCGGGTCGAGGTCGCCTGCCTGCGGGCTCATGCCCCGTCGCCTGCGGGCAGGGCGGCCCGGTCCGCACGGCGTTCGGCACGGAGTTGGAAGACCCCGAACACGAGGAGCCCGCCCCCGCCCGCCAGGGACATCACCAGGTAGTGAAAGGGAATGCCCGCGAAGGCGCTGGCGGCGGTGCTCGCGACGATCCACAGCCCGATGCCGTACTGCCAGACGTCGGAGAACACCGCGCCGCCGGAGAGCAGCAGCATCCCCGCCATCAGCCCCGGTGCGGCCGACCACAGGAGATCGGCCGCACCGGGGCTCACCCCCAGCGGCATGACGGCGATGAGGACGGCGGCCGTCCCGACCATCCCGACCATCCAGGAGATCCCGTACATCGCGGCGGACTGCTGTGAGCCGCCGCGCAGCCCCCGACTGCTGCGCGCCACGACGAACCAGGTGCAGACACACGCCATGCCCAGCAGCATGAAGTAGATCAACAGGGCCGGACCCTGGCCGATCGGCAGCAACGGCTCCGGTCGAATGACCAGGAACAGCACCGCGTAGCCGAGCAGCCAGGCGGCGCCGAAGCTCAGCGGGATCACGGTGAAGCCGCTGAACAGCTGGTTCTCGGTGCGGCGCTGCTGCTGCCGGATGAGTGCCAACATCGCGGCCGGGTCCGTGACCTCGGCCGGTTCGGCGTCCTGCCGTCTCGCGTCGTCCTGCATCAGGTCCACCGCCGTCCCACCTACTTTGCGATACAAAGTCACCGTCCTGCACTTTGTATCGCAAAGTAGAGATCGAGACAAGCGGGGATGGTCGGGCCAGGTCGTTCGCGCGGCCGCCGCGTATCCGTCGAAGGACGCGATCGCCGCAGGTCACCGCCGGGTTGATCGACCGGTTGCGGCCTCCGAGAAGGCATCCGGCGATCACGGCGGGAATCGTGGGCGGTCGACAAGGAGACCTCGCCGCGCCCCGGCCAGCGAGTATGGCCGGCTCGTGGGCTCGTTCACCCGTGGCCTGCATGGTGGTCAAAGAGACGACCGGGCTCGTGCCCACAGGTTCACGGCTGGGACCGTGGTGGATCGTGCTCGCCTCGAGCCTGCGGCCTGGCCAGGCAGGCGAGGGCGTGTGCGATGTCGTGCTGAGCACGCTCCGCCCGCATCGGGGTGATCAGCCCCGATGCGGGCGGCGGCGAATCAGGGGCGGGCGGCGACGGCCTCGACCTCGAACAGCACGTCCGGTGTAGCCAGGCTCGCCACACCGATGATGGTCTGCGTGGGCGGCGTCGTGCCCCAGTTCTCCTGCACGGCCCCTGCGATCGGCCCGAGCTTGCTGACGTCGTGGTCCACCACATACGTCCTGAGCTGGACGACGTGGCTGAGGTCGAGCCCGTGGGCGGCGAGAGCGACGCCGATGTTGCGGAAGGTCTGCTGCACCTGCTCGGCGAAGTCGGCCGAGACGATCTCGCCCTCCGTGGTCGATCCGAACTGACCCGCGACCAGCACCAGGTCCGTCCCTGCGGGGACGGCGGCGGTGTGGCTGTAGCCGCGCGGGACCGGGTTGTAGAGACCGGCCGGGTTGACGATGGTGTGTGACATCTGGGATTTCCTCTCCTGTGTGATGAGGCAATCCTCGCGGGAATATACGACACCTTATGTCGGGTATTCCCGTAGAGTTTTCAGATGCGCGCCGACCGGTTGGTATCGCTGGTGCTGCTGCTGCGCCGGCATGGTCGGCTGTCCGCCGCCGCGCTGGCCCGCGAGCTCGAGGTGTCCACTCGCACCGTGCTGCGCGATATCGAGGCGCTGTCCACGGCAGGAGTCCCGGTCTACGCCGAACGCGGCAGGCACGGCGGCTTCGCGCTGCTACCGGGTTTCCAGACCGAGCTCACCGGGCTGAACCACGATGAGGCACTCGCCCTGCTGGTCGCCGGATCACGGCGCGGCGGGCAGACGTTCGGCCTCGGCGCGGCGCTCGCCTCGGCCATGCGCAAGGTGGTCGACGCGCTACCCGAAGGCCAGCGGTCTACTGCGGCAGGCGCGGTCCAGCGACTGCTCATCGAGCCGGAGGCCGACCTCCTCGCGCGCAGGCTGGTCATCGAGGAGGTGCCGGACGCCATCGTGGCCGAGGTCCGGCGCGCGGTGTTCGCCGGACACCGGCTGCGCATCCACTACGCGGCGGTGGACCAGCCGCCGAAGTGGCGCACGGTGGACCCGATCGGCCTGGTCACCGCACGCGACCATGGCTACCTGCTGGCCACGAGGTCCGGTGCGAACCGCACCTACCGGCTGTCCCGGATCTCGGCCGCCGAGGAACTCGCCGAACCTGCCCAGCGGCCGGACCGGGTGGATCTGGACCGGGTCTGGCAGGACCGCAGTACGCGATTTCGGACCGACGGCGACCAGGTCACCGTGCTGGCACGGGTGAACCCGGCGCGACGGGCGGAGCTGGTGGGCACCGCGCTGGCCGTCCTCGCCGAGGAATCCGACGCGGACGGCCAGCTGCGGCTAGAGGTCACCTTTCAAGACTCGCGGCACGCCGAATGGGCGCTGTGGCAGCTCGGCACGAACGCGGAAGTGCTGACCCCGCAGTGGTTGCGCACCGCCCTGTACGACCGTGCCGCCGCGATCGTGGCGAGCTACGGAGTGCCCTCCTGATGAATCGTCGGCTTCGGCAGCCCGCCGCCGAAGCCACCGGTGCGGGCCGGGATCGCCTGCGCCTCACACCCCCACGGGATGCCACACGGTCTTGTGCTCGATGAAGGTCCGCAGCCTGCGCAGCTCGGGCCTGCGCGTCCAGTCCGGTTCGGCGCTCGGCGCGTGCAGCACCCGTTTCACGGTGCCCGCCGCCGAACGCTCCAGCTCCGGCTGGAGGATCTCCGGCGCCCCGGTGAGGTCGAGCCCGTTGACGTCGGCGTGCGAGGCCAGCCACGGGGCCAGCTCCACCGGGCTGCCGGTCAGGATGTTGACCACCCCGGCGGGCAGGTCCGAGGTCGCCAGGACCTCGGCCAGCGTCATCGCGGACAGCGGGCGGGCCCGGCTGGTGACCAGCACGGCCGTGTTGCCGGTGGCGATCACGGGTGCCAGCACGCTGACCAGGCCGAGCAGTGACGAGTCCTGCGGCGCGAGGATGCCGATCACGCCGCTGGGCTCGGGCACGGTGAAGGAGAAGTACGGTCCGGCGACCGGGTTCGACGCCCCGAGCACCGTGGCGATCTTGTCGGTCCAGCCCGCGTACCAGACCCAGCGGTCGATGGTCAGCTCCACCAGGGCCGCCGCCCGCTTGAGCGGCAGACCCTCCTGCGCGACGACCTCGGCGGTGAACTGCTCCCGCCTGCCCTCCAGCATCTCGGCGATCCGGTAGAGCACCTGCCCCCGGTTGTAGGCGGTGGCGCCGGACCAGCCCGCGAAGCCCTTGCGTGCCGCGACCACGGCGTCGCGGACGTCCTTGCGCGAGGCGTGTGCGGCGTTCGCCAGGAAGGCGCCCTTGGCGTCGGCGACCTCGTAGACGCGGCCGGACTCCGAGCGGGGGAACGCACCGCCGATGTAGAGCTTGTAGGTCTTGTTCACCGACAGCCGGGGGGCTGCGGTGCCCGACACCAGTCGATTAGACATCGAGGTAGGCCTCCAGACCTGCGCGTCCGCCTTCGCGGCCGAACCCGGACTCCCGGTAGCCGCCGAACGGGGCGGTCGGGTCGAAACGATTGAAGGTGTTCGCCCACACGACGCCCGCCCGGAGCCGCTGCGCGGCCCACAGGATGCGCGAGCCCTTCTCGGTCCAGACGCCTGCGGACAGCCCGTAGGGCGTGTTGTTGGCCTTGGTGATCGCCTCATCGGGGGTGCGGAAGGTCAGCACGGACAGCACCGGCCCGAAGATCTCCTCCTTGGCGATCCGCATCGACTGCTGGACCTCGGAGAACACCGTCGGCGCGAAGAACAGACCGCGTTCCGGGAGCGGACACGGGCTGGTCCACCGTTGCGCTCCCTCCGCGTCGCCCGCGTCGCTCAGCTCGATGATCTTGTTCAGTTGCTCCCGCGAGTTGATCGCGCCGACGTCGGTGTTCTTGTCCAGCGGGTCGCCCACGCGCAGGGTGGCGATCCTGGTGCGCAGCCTGGCCAGCAACTCCTCGGCCACCGACTCCTGCACCAGCAGCCGGGAGCCCGCGCAGCAGACGTGGCCCTGGTTGAAGAAGATGCCGTTGACGATCCCCTCCACCGCCTGGTCCAGCGGGGCGTCGTCGAAGACGATGTTGGCCGCCTTACCGCCGAGCTCCAGGGTCAGGCGCCTGCCCGTGCCCGCCAGCGTCCTGGTGATCTCCTTGCCGACCTCGGTGGACCCGGTGAAGGCCACCTTGTCGACGTCCGGGTGACTCACCAGGGCGGCGCCGACGTCGCCCGCGCCGGGCAGGATGTTGACCACGCCGGGCGGCAGCTCGGCCTGCCGACAGATGTCGGCGAAGACGAGCGCGGTGAGCGGGGTCGTCTCGGCCGGCTTGAGGACCACGGTGTTTCCGCAGGCCAGAGCGGGCGCGATCTTCCAGGCCAGCATCAAAAGCGGGAAGTTCCACGGGATGACCTGCGCGGCGACGCCCAGCGGACGCGGCTCGGGTCCATAGCCCGCGTAGTCCAGCTTGTCCGCCCAGCCCGCGTGATGGAAGAAGTGCGCGGCGGCCGTCGGCACGTCGGTGTCCCGCGACTCCTTGATCGGCTTGCCGTTGTCCAGGCTCTCCAGCACGGCCAGCTCACGGGAGCGTTCCTGGATCAGCCGGGCGATCCGGAACAGATACTTCCCGCGTTCGGCGCCGGGCATCCGGCCC